>JAFSRY010000063.1 GCA_017445845.1 Prevotella sp. | reverse complement strand
TCCTTCAGGTATTGACGTGGAAATATATGATGGATGTCGGCAGAACTTAACAGGTCACGTACCTTTGACCCTGTACTGAGGAAAGACGCATCAACACTCTTACATTGTGCAGCCAGATAAACGTTGAAAGCGGGCGAATTGCTGGCTGTAGTTTCTAATCTCTGTACGTATGTAACATTCCAAAACGTATCAGAGAGGTTTGCCATTACCTCGTTGTAGAACACGAGGAACCCCTTTTCACGAATAGAACGCAAATCCGACTCCATTGCAGTCTCTGGACTTGAAGCGTACCGTCCGGTCAGTACTGACATCACGTACCATTTTTGTACATAGTGAGATACTTTCAACTTGTCGATGCTTGCGTCTTTACGAAGCCTCAAGAAAAGCATATAGGCAAAGTCGAGTGCCATACGCCCTTTCACTAATCGGCTACTAATGAAGCCTGCTCCTTTCAAGCATTCTACGAACTGTTCATACAAATATTTATTAAACACATCCTTCACACTTTCTATCAGGTTAGCAAACGTCTCTTCCATGATAGCTTTTTCATAGGTTCTGCTCTCAAAGTTTCTACCATGAAGCAAGTCGGTAAGGTTTGCCATTTTGCCACGATAGTATTTTGAAGTGAACGCTATGCGCAGTACGTCATCGAATGTCTGTGCAAAGAGTTTGGTATCAGCATCTGCCAGCCATTTTATCATGGGATAATACTCTGATGCCACAAATTCTGTGTCCTTATCTATTAGGCTGATGAAATTATGATTGATGTAAAGATGGCAGAAATAGTCAATAGCCTTTCTGAGCATGTTGCCTCCAAACTCATCATCGGCGGCGATTGTTGACATCACGAAGTCTGCCTGTGTCAAAGATGCCCCCTTACTGTTAATACGGATAAAAATCTCTGTCACCTTATCGATAGTTAGTTCTTTGTTCAAATTGATAACTCCAATAGGAGCATTTTTGATGTCTCGTACTCGTTCTAAGAGGGCATTCAGTTTCTTTGGTTCCATGTCAGGATTCTCCTGACAGGATTTGGGAATGAAATCGAAGGCGTTGTATTCGTTTGAGAACAGATAGGCAATATCTTTTATCCATTTTTTATCCTTCAGAATGGCAGCACTTTGAACCTCAAAACATGGCTCACCAATAGCTGCTGCATATGGATTAAAAGATATACACCTTACTTTCTCTTTGAAATCTTTGTCAATAACAGGCAAGCCTATGATGGATGTCATCAAGGCTGTAATGCGCTGCTGCCCGTCAATCATGATTTTCTTGCCAATAGTCTTTTCCCCGTTCTTATCGATTGTATCTGGATTTTGCCAAATAATCAAGTAGCCGATGGGATAGCCGTTATAGAGTGAATCTATCAAGTCGCGTATTTGGTCACCTTTCCAAACAAAGGGACGCTGTATCTCAGGAATAGAAATCTCCTTATTCTTTATGAATCCAAGAACATTGTCAATAGTGAGATTATTTACTGAATATTGTGGCATATAACGAGTATTTTTGATTGTTACGTATAAACTTCTGGTTGTGGATAATCAAGCGGGATATACCTGTAGTTGAATAGCAATGTCATATTGTTTTTGAACAGGTCGTTTATTTGCCAGCGTCCCTCCTTGTATGCTTTGAACGCTTTAGCGCGAATCATGTAGCAAGATTTGTCATATTTTGCTTTGCCCATATTGATAGTATCATATAGCATCTGCAAGTTGGCATAAGACCAAAACAGATATTCACCAAAGTTCGCAAACTTTAGAAAACGCTTTTCGCTTTTCAGTTTCATCTGAATGTCTATTGCCATTTTTACACCACTCAACTTAGAACAGAATCCATGAATTTCTTGTTATACAATTCTTCTACTCCGACATTGAGAAGCTTGGCTATCTTTGCAAGGGTTTCAATGTCAGGCTGTGAAGAGTTGGTGCACCATTTGGAAACGGTGGATGGATTCACCCCCAGTTCTTCGGATAGCCACTTGCTGGTTTTCTTCTGTTCCACTAACACTAATTTCAGGCGATTTACGTCTTGCATACATTTCAAATTTATAGTTTAGGTGTAAAGTTAGTGAAAGATCTTCAATCAAAGCAATATTTGCTTGTTTTTTAGAGTTTATTAAGTCTATGGAAATGAAAGATGCAGTATTTATCCGCATCTTTCAAGTATGTTTCGGACTTCATTACCACCCAAGCCCATTCTTCTTCGTTCCATCCCAGTTCGTTAATTCGTTAGCATTACCATTACTGCCAACAATGGATTGTTATGGCTTAACGAAAACGTTGGATTTCTGCCAGAAAGGGCACTCCTTATTATTATTCGCTGAATAGTTTCACTCTGGCGCGTAGAAATCGGCTTCCCTGGCCACACACCCTTCGAGGAGGCCACGCCGGATGCTGCGGGGCTGACCGTCTGAAGGCCCTCTGCGCTCGCCGTGGGGGGTGTATTTGCAGCGAAAGCCGGTGATGTGGCGGTCAGTACGAAACTCTTTAGGTGTGTCGACACTGGTGCTCTTCACGGCAATCGACAGCTTGCCCATTTCGCGAAGGTCGACCGTGTAGCCTTGCTGCATGTAATACTTCACCGTGTCGAAAAGCTCACGCAGCACCAGCCGCACGTCAGAGGCCTTCGCCGTACAGTTCTCCTCGATGGTCTTTTCAATCTCTTCCAGCGACACCTCACCCTGCCTGACGGTGTGAGCGTAATACTTTCCATAGTTCTTGTCGCCCTTGATTTTGTTCTGAATCAGCTTGTAATATATTGCCATAATATCGATTTTGCGGTACAAAGGTATATATATTTTCTGAGATATGCAAATAACGCCAAGGTAAAATCGGCGAATTTATTCTGCAAAATCGGCGAATTTGGTCTGCAAAATCGGCGATTTTGGTCAGTAAAATCGGCGAATTTATTTTCCAACGTCTTATCTTTGCCCGTGCCACAACATTTCACCGGCTGTGGAATTGTTATTATCCGGCAGACTGAAGGGCATGATTTTCGGCTGGCGATGCCATCCCCCGCAGTTGCCGATGCAGAAATGTGAAGAAGGCGCTTCAGTCATAGTCTGTGAGGCACGGAAAACACACCATTTTCGATAATACAAAAAACGCCTTGCACTGCTGCAAGGCGTTGTAGCGGGAGAGGGACCCGAACCCTCGACCTCCGGATTATGAATCCGACGCTCTAACCAACTGAGCTATCCCGCCATCCTTTATCACCGAAACTGCCGTTCGGGCTCAAAAGCGGATGCAAAGTTACATAAACTTTTTGAACATACAAAATTTTTTTTATTTTTTCTTTCCATTTTGTAGACTTTTTTGTATATTTGTGCCCAGAAACCTAATACAAACCTTCAAAATGCGGAAACTATGAGCAAAAAACTCATTCATATTGAACACCAACTCAGTTCTAAATCGGAATCTATCATTTGGAATGCCATCAGTACGCCCGAAGGTATGGCCAAATGGCTGGCCGACGAAGTGGAGCAGCAAGGCGACACCCTTATCTTCACATGGGGTCTGACATACAGCCAGCATGAAATCAAGCGGGCCGACATCGTCGAGTTGGTGCGCTTTCAGTCAATCCGTCTCCAATGGCATGGCGATGAAGACCCCGATGCCTACCTTGAGATGCGCGTCGACCGCAGCGACCTCACGGGTGCCTACACGCTGAGCATTACCGACTTTGCTCCCGAGGACGACACCGACAGTCTCTATGACCTTTGGGAGGACAATCTTAAACGACTACACCACTCCACAGGACTATAAAAAACGGGTGTCGGCAGTTTTCATTTTGTCCGTTACAACAACTGTCAACACCCGTTTTACATAGGGAGAAGCCTATTTCTTGTAATGTATCTTGGCCAATACGAGGTAGTGGTCAGAGGGCAGACGACGCTCATAGCGCTGGAAGCGTATCTCCTGCGGTGCATCCTTTCCTTTCAGTTGTTCTTTGTCGGCAGAAGGTGTCCAATAGCAGTTGGTCAGTACGCCATAATGGTTCACTTCGAACTTCGGCGACAGGAAGATGTGGTCGATGCGGCTCTGCGTCTTCAGGTCGGGCTTAAAGGCATTGAAGGTTCCATTCTCGCAGAAGCGTTGCTTGGCCACGGCATAAGAGTCGTTCAGCAGTCCCGAGTTGGTGAAGATGGTGTAGATTTCGTCGTTCTGGTCGACATTGAAGTCACCCGTGAGGATGACCGGCGTCTTACCGTCGGTGAGTTCCTGTATCTTCTTCACGACGAGCTTGGCCCCTTCGCGTCGGGCGACCACTCCGACATGGTCCATGTGCAGATTGAAATAATAGAACTTCATCTTGGTTCGCTTGTCGCGGAACTTACCCCAAGTGCAGATTCGCACGCAGGCGGCATCCCATCCGAGTCCGGGACGGTCGGGGGTCTCACTGAGCCAGAAGTCGCCGTGGTCGAGCAATTGCAGATAGTCTTTTTTGAAGAAGATGGCTGAGTGTTCGCCGTCTTCCTTACCGTCTTCTCGGGCTACTCCGATGTAGTCGTAGCCGTCGAGCAGGCGCAACATGTCGCGCACCTGTCCGATTTTGGCCTCCTGTGTGCCGAAGATGTCGGGCTGCTCGAAGTTGATCATGTCGCAGATGACGGACACGCGCTGTGGCCATCCGTTGCCTTCTCGCTGGTCGTCGTCATTTTGATTTCGTACGTTGTAGGTGCCCACAAAGAGGCTCTGTGCGCTCACGGCCGTTGCTACGGCCAGCATGAGCAAAGTGAATGTTACTTTTTTCATAGTTACTTTTATATCGTTATTTCGTTATACAGAGGCGCTTTACATTTTATGAGCATCAACCCCGCCCTCTCTCCGAGGCTTCATTACCACCCCAAGCTGCTTCTGCCCGTCCATGAGGATGCGTAGGGGCTGAGGGAAGCGCACATGGCGGATATGGTCGGTCTCGTCGACGGCAGGAAGGGCATCGAGGATGTCCTTTCGGAAGAAGCCGCTCTGTTCGTTGATGGTGAAGTAGCCGACGCCGAACGAGGTGAGGTTCTGGAAGAAATGTGTGCCCTGTGAAGGGTCTACACGATAGTTCTTCAGTGCCACTTCGACGATGAGTCGCGAGGCCGCGATATGAGGCCATTTCACGGGTATGCCCAACCAGTGGTCGCTGGAGCCCCAACGGCCCGGACCAACAAGTATATACCCCTCTCCCCTATCGAGGAACGCCCGGTTTAGTTGCTCTATCTCCTGTGCTATGACGGGATTGTCGGTGGCGGTGAAGTTGTCGTCGGTTTTTACATATACCACGTCACAGACATCCTCTACGATGCCGTGCCCCAGTGAGTTGTCGGAACGCAAGAGGCAGTCGTCGTCGGGAATGACGGTGAGGTCTTGGTCGAGCATCAGTTTCGAGTCGACAATCGGACGTATCTGAAGGAGATAGAAGGCTCCTTCGGGCCTGCCGCTGTCGGCTGCCGTCCCGATGTTACAGGCGAACTCAATCTCTACGGGTCGGCGCATGGCTTCGGAACCATACTTCATCGACAGCTGCAGGATTTCGGGCAGCGGCAACACCCCCTGTTGCAGCAGTCCGCTGAAGGAGACTATCTTCCGTCCGCCTTCATAGAGTCCGTCGCGAATGATATTGTCGTAGGGGTCGTAGGTCGACGCGAGATAGTGGAGTGGGTTGGCGACGGAGCCTTGCTGCCGGCCTACATCTTTTACGCGGAGGGTGGCAATGTTGAAACCATCGTCGACCTTGAAGTCAGTGCCGACGTTCTTCATGTCGAGGGCATAGAACTTCGTCTGCGTCTCGCGCAGGGCCGTCTCTACCTCACTTGTCTGCAATACCTGATGGGGATGGTAAGGCGACACGCGCAGGGTCTGCCCGCCGTCGACGATATACTTTCCGAGTCCGAAGGCGAGCTGGGCGATGCCTTCGTCGCTCTTCTCGTCGCCGATGGGATAGTAGTTGATGCTGCGGAGCACGCCCGAGAAGTTGGGATAATAATAGTCGCCATACTGCCTGCCGACGACTTCCTGAAGGATGACCGCCATCTTCTCCTGGTCGATAACGTTCGACGTGGCGGTCATATAGGCTTTCGAGTCGCGGTAGTAGACGGAGGCGTAGACACTCTTGATGGCCGATGCCAACATGCGCAGCATTTCGTATTTATCCTCAAGATAGGGTATCATATAGGTGGAATAGATGCCGGCGAAAGGCTGATAGTGGGCATCTTCCAGGAGCGACGACGAACGCACGGCCAGCGGACTTTTCGTGGCTTCGAAGAAGGTGAAGAAGTCTTCGACGAGCGTGTCGGGCAGATGGGCACGGAGGAAGTGCTGCAGGATGACTTCGTCGGGGGCTTCGCTGAGGGCAATGGAATAGAGGTTGTTCTGTTCCATGAACTGGTCGAAGAGGTCGGTGCAGAGCACGACGGTCTTCGGTATCTGCACCTGCATGTCGGGATACTGGTTGAATTCGGGATGCCGCTTGACGACATCGTCGAGAAACGCCAGGCCGCGTCCCTTGCCTCCGAGGGAACCTTCGCCGATGCGCGCAAAGTGGGAGTAGGAGTCGAACTTCTGACGGTCGAAGACGGCTACGACACCGATGTTCTTCATGTGACGGTATTGCACGATGGCATCGAAGATAATCTGCCTGTGGGCATCGACATCCTGCAGCTTGTGCCATGTCACCGTCTTCAGGAAGGCTGACACGGGGAAGATGGCACGCGCCGAGAGCCACCGGCTGACATGATTGCGCGAGATGTGATAGAGCATCGAGTCGCGCGGTATCTTGAAGATATTGTCCTGCAACTCCTTCAGCGACGACACACGGCAGACTTCTTCCTTTGTCGCCGGGTCGCGGAAGATGAAGTCGCCGAAGCCCATGTGTTCTTCCAGCAAGTGCTTCAGGTCGAGGCTCATCTTCTTGGAGTTCTTGTCGACAAACTTGAAGCCTTCGGCCTCGGCACGCTGGCGGTTCTGACTCTCCGAACTCTCCATGATGAGCGGGACATATTCGTTCTGTTCGCGGATGCTCCGCAGGAGTTTAAAGCCGGCCTCGGGGTCGCCCTGCTTGCCGCCGGTGCCTCCCTTGGGCAAGGGCGAACGTTCATCGTCAGAGGAATGCATGGGGAAGCGGACATCGCTGATGACACCGAGTACATGGTCGGCATACTTATTATAGATAGAGAGGGCTTCGTCGTAGTTGCGGGCGAGCACCACCTTCGGACGGCCGCGCATACGCAGCGTGGCGGCATGTCGGTTCAGGGCTTCGGTGGCGAAACGCTGACTCTGCAGGAGCACATAGTTGTAGAGGTTGGGAAGAATGGAAGAATAGAAGCGGATGGAGTCTTCGACGAGCAATATCATCTGCACGCCTCCCTCATGAATATCGTGCTCGAGGTTCATCTTGTCCTCGATGAGCTTGATGATGGAGAGGATGAGGTTGGTATTGCCGAGCCAACAGAACACATAGTCGAATATCGACAGGTCTTCGTGTTCCATGCGGCGCGTGATGCCGTGGGAAAAGGGCGTGAGCACGACACAATGGATGTCGGGGAAGCGCCGCTTGATACTGCGCGCAATGCTGAAGGCATCGTTGTCGGCATTACCGGGCATACAGATGACCAGGTCGATGTTCATCGACTGTAACACCTCCTCGGCCTCTTCCTCCGTACTCACCTGGGTGAATGTGGGCGGAAAGCGCAGTCCCAACTGGGTGTATTCGTTGTAAATCTTTTCCTCGATGCGTCCGTCGTCCTCCAACATGAAGGCATCATAGGGATTAGCAACGATGAGCACGTTGTAGATGCGGCGCATCATGAGGTTCATGAAGGTTACGTCCTTCAAAAGAAACTTATTCCATTCTTGCGGTACAGCCATCGGCAATATATATTGTTTATATTTAATCGAATGAACGGAGATAACGGAACCAAGTGTAGTGACGCCGGCGCGACAGATAGCCGGCATCGTGCATGTTCTCGTAGGCTTCACGTTCGAAGGAGATATGACGATAGGCATACTTCCAGCCGTTTCGCCCGACGACCAACCGTACCAGCCACTCTGCCAGATACCAAAGGTAGAAGCCCACGATGAGCATCTCCAGCATCTGCGCCGTGTGGATGCGTTCGTGCCGGATGAGTTCGGGTGTCAACACGGTCTCACGATGACAGAGCAGCACACCGAAGAGGTTGATGGCATCGAAGCCTCGGAAGGGCAACAGCCGGTTACGGACGATCTTCATTTTCTTCTGCCAAGGATTCTGCGTCCGTGTGCGCGGCAGGCTCGTGACGCTCGTAGTTGGTGGCAGCATCGGCATCGCCATGCAAGGCATCCCGGAACGACTCCCAATCCTGAAAGCCGACAAAGAGCGATATCTTGTCCAGTGTCTCGCGGCGCGGTTTCTCCAAGCCATGCAGGTAGGCCGTGATCTTTTTCAAGGCCACGGGCTTCAACGGTTTCCAACTCCACTCTCGCTCGACAGCCTCAAGCAGCTTGTGCAGTTCCCAGTTTTTTCTTTCCATTATCTTTTTGATTCTATACTCAGGCGCTCGGAATGCCAGCCAAAGAGGCCGACGACAACGAAGCACATCAGCGGCAGCATATACGACACGTTGACGGCCGGATGGCCCATCACGGTGCCTTGGTCGATAATCATTCCCTGCAACGGCGGCATGAGGGCACCGCCCACAATGGCCATCACGAGGAAGGCGGCACCGAGCGACGTATCGGCATCGTCGACTCTCTCAAGGGCAATGCCATAGATGGTCGGAAACATCAGCGACATGAAGAAACTGATGCCAATCAGACAATACAGGCCCGCCATGCCGACGATGGCGACAGCACCGAACGAGCACAGGGCGGCACCGACGGCGAAGAGCGTCAGCAGGCGACGCGAATTGATATACTGCATGAGGAAGGTGCAGACAAACCGGCTGCACAGGAACATCGCCATCGCAACGATGTTATAGTTCTGGGCCGTAGCCTTGTTCATGCCTAAATAGTCGGCATATTGGATGATGAAGGTCCACACCATAATCTGTGCCGCCACATAGAACACCTGTGCGACGACACCTTCACGATATATCTTATTATGCCAAAGTCTGGATAGTGTCAACGAAGTGCTCACCTTCTCCGTCCCCTGCGACGGACTGGCGGGCGGCGTACCACCCTTCTTCCCACCGTCTTTCCTAATGAAGAGTGCTATCAGCACGAACATACACACCACGACAAGGCCGATGGCGACATAGGGATTGCGGATGATGGCCAGGTCGTGCAGGCGGATGTCGGCCTTCTCAGCCTCAGAGAGTGTGGAGAAGATGATTTGTCCGGCGGCATCGCGACGGTCGGACCATAGCTGTGGCAGCACGATGAGTGACGCTACGGCCATTCCCGACAGCGACCCGATGGGGTTGAAAGATTGTGCCAGATTCAGCCGGCGCGTAGAAGTCTCCTTCGAGCCCAACGACAGGATGAAAGGGTTGGCGGTAGTCTCCAAGAAAGCAAGACCGAACGTCAGCACATACAGCGACACGCAGAAGAACGAGAACTGCTGGTAGGCTGCCGCGGGAATGAACAGAAAGGCACCGACGGCATAGAGGGCCAGACCGAGCAGGATGCTGCTCTTATAGCTGTATCGGCGGATAAACAAGGCGGCAGGAATGGCCATCGTGGCATAGCCGCCATAGAAGGCAAACTGCACCATCGAGGCTTTTGCAGCCGAAATCTCCATGACGGTCTGGAAGGCTGCCACCATCGGGTTTGTCAGGTCATTGGCAAACCCCCACAAGGCAAACAGCGTGGTAATCAATACGAACGTCAGCACATAACGACGTTCCACTATCGGTGTTCTTTTGTCTTTCATACTACAAAATTACACCATTTTCCGCAAACATAAAAGCAATTAACATCCATTAACCACAGAGAAAGAAAAACGGATAGCCTGATAAAACCAGACTATCCGCTTTTATTGCTGTCCGATATAAACGGCCCGAACCAAAGGTCGACGGCCGAAGGGTGAATGCGACGTTTTCTTATTTCCAAGATATTTCTTGAGTTATTACAAAAAATATTGTAACTTTGCAGCCGATTACGTCAACGACCAATAGAAAAAAATGAAAGAACTACAACTGAAGTACGGATGCAATCCGAACCAGAAGCCCTCGCGGATATTCATGGACGAGGGTGAGTTACCCATCGAAGTACTCAACGGCCGCCCGGGCTACATCAACTTTCTCGATGCCCTCAACGCATGGCAGCTTGTCAAGGAACTCAAAGAGGCGACGGGCCTGCCCGCAGCAGCCTCGTTCAAGCATGTGTCGCCGGCAGGTGCTGCCGTCGGACTGCCGCTGAGCGACACGCTCCGCAAGATATACTTCGTCGACGACCTGCTCCCCGCTTCCGACGAGCCTTCGTTGGCTGCCGCCTACGCCCGAGCCCGTGGTGCCGACCGCATGTCGTCGTATGGTGACTTTGTGGCTCTCTCCGACACCTGCGACGCCCTCACGGCACGCCTCATCAAGCGTGAGGTCTCCGACGGTGTCATCGCTCCTGGCTTCACACCCGAGGCCCTCGACATTCTGAAGGACAAGCGAAAGGGTACATATAATATAATATGTATAGACTCCGGCTATCGGCCCGCCCCCATCGAGCACAAGCAGGTCTTCGGCATCACCTTCGAGCAGGGACGCAACGAGATACGCCTCGACGACCCGGCATTGTTCGAGAACATCCCGACCCACAACAAGACGTTCACCCCTGAGGCTCGCCGCGACCTCGTCATCGCCCTGATTATATTGAAGTATACCCAGTCGAACTCCGTCTGCTATGTTAAGGACGGACAGGCCATCGGCATCGGTGCCGGCCAGCAGAGTCGCATCCACTGCACGCGGCTGGCAGGACAGAAAGCCGACATCTGGTGGCTGCGCCAGCATCCGAAGGTCATGGGGCTGCCTTTCGTCGACGGCATCCGACGTGCCGACCGCGACAACACCATCGACCTCTACATCTCTGAAGACGAACACGACGACGTGCTGGCTGAAGGCCAGTGGCAGCAGTTCTTCCAACAGCGTCCCGAGGTGCTCACGAAGGAAGAGAAGCAGGAGTGGATAGCGCGTAACACGGGTGTATGTCTCGGCAGCGATGCCTTCTTCCCCTTTGGCGACAATGTGGAGCGTGCCCACCGCAGCGGCGTACAGTTCATCGCCCAGGCCGGCGGCAGTGTCCGCGACGACCATGTCATCATGACTGCCGACAAATACGACATTGCCATGACCTTCACTGGCGTTCGCCTGTTCCACCATTGAAAAGCAGACTCGATTTGTAAGATTTCTCGCCGAAGGCGACTGAAAAGGCCATTCTCTCCCCTGCCACGGACGACCTGCGGCAGGGGCTTTTTTATGTTTCCTGACGAAGAAAGGTAAAGGTCTGCTAATGCTGGCTTACACCAGCATCTCCTTCACGGCGATTGTCACCATGCCGGCAGTGTTCTTCACACCGAACTTGCTGAGCATCCGCTTGCGATACCAGTTGACGGTCTCACTGCTCAGGCACAGTTCCTCGGCGATGCGCGGATTGGAAAGGCCCTGGCAAATGAGGCGGAGGATGCTGCGCTCTATGTCGGTGAGCTGTATGCTATGCTCTTTCGAGCGGTCGATGATGTCGCTGACCTGACTGCTGATATACCGTTCTCCTCGCCACACACGTTGGATGGCAGTGATGAGTTCGTCAACCGACGAACTCTTCAACAGATACCCGTGGACACCGGTGTCGAGCATCCGACGGATGACGGAGTATTCATCGTGAACGGTGATGATGATGATTTTCATCTTCGGATAGGCTGCGAGGGCTTCGCGGCAGAAGGCTTCGACATCCTCGTCGTTCATGGTGATGTCGAGCAGGAGTACGTCGGGTCTTCGCTCTTCCAATGCCCTTCGGCATACAGCGACGGAGTTGAACATCCGGCTGAGGTGGGCAGCCTGTGTGCGGTTGACGGCCTCTGCCAGTGCCTCACAGAACATGGCGTGGTCGTCGGCTATGTTTATATCAATGCGATATTGTTTCATACGGGTAACATGACGTTGATTTCACTTCCTTTTCCCGGGCCGGTCACGATGAACAGTCCTCCTCGATAGTGGGCCACACGTTCGCTGATGCTCTGCAGTCCCATGCCTTCGGTCGAGATGGATGAGGTGTCGGTCAGTATCGTCGGGCTGTCGGCATTGCCTTCGGTGCCTTTGAAGCCACAGCCGTCGTCGCCCACGGTGAGCGTCACCTTGTGGGGTTCGCCGACGAGTTGGATGGAGATGTGGTTGGCGCCAGCATGTTTGATGGCATTGTTGACAAGTTCATAGGCACAGCGATAGAGCACGATTTCGCGGTCGCGTCCGATGTCAGTCTTCAGTCCGAAACGCCTGAAGGAGGCGTTGGGAACAGACAAGGCGAGGTCGTTGAGTGCCGTGTCGAGACCGTACTGCAACAGCTGTTCAGGCATCAGGTGGTGAGCCACATGTCGCAGTTCCTTGGCTGTCGCATCGATGAGCGAGAGCACTTCGTCGCGCGTCGCCCCACCCTTTTCGTTGGCCATGCTCTCGGTCTTCAGCCTCAGCAGCGAGAGCATTCCGCCCAGACCGTCGTGCAGGTCGCGGGCGATGCGTCTTCGTTCGGCCACTTCCCCTTCGAAGCGTGCCTCGAAGAGGGCTGTCTTACGTTGCAGCCGGACACTGCGCCAGGACAGGAAGAAGATGAAGGCCACCAGCAGGAGCAGGGCCGTGAGCAGGAAGCCAGCCCTGAGCACCCATTTCTTTTCGCGCGTCAGCTGTTCGATGGCTTTCTGTTTCTTTTCCGTCTCGTAGATGACTTCCATCTGCGACAGTCCACTCTGGTAGTGCTCGGTGGCGAAGTTTTCCATCATCGTGAGAACTTTCCTTATATACGACTGTGCCTCGTCCTTGTTCCCGAGGTGCATATAGATGACGGCCAGCATTTCGTAGCAGCCCACATCGCTGTAGGTGGCCTCGTCGTCGTTCTCATGTATCGACTGGAGTGCGTAGGTGAGAGCCTGCTGCCAGTTCTGTTCCTTCATGGCCACCATCGCTGCTGCCGAGTAGACATCGCGGCGGGTTTCAAACATCAGTTCGCCGTTGTCACTGCCGATGGCTTCACGGACATAGGCTTTTGCCTGTGTCAGGTTCTCATAGCCCTGCATGAGATGCAACTTCGTCATCGAAGCCAGTATTTCGGCATAGTCGCCGTGCTCCTCGTCGCGATGGGCATGGTAGTAGTCGTAGGCTGGCAGCAGCGTCTGGCACGCTTTGTCGTAGTCGTTCTGGGCGATATATATTTTCGCCAGTCCCTTTCTCGTCAGGTTCATCATCAGCGAGTCGCCCGACTGTGTGCCGGTGGCGATGGCCTTCAGGTATTCATCCTCGGCCTTGTCGTTGTTACCCATCATGAGCCACAGCTCGGCCACGTTGTGATGGAGGATGGTCAGGCTCTCCAGCCACCCGTAGCGTTCGAAGATGGGCAGTGCCTTCTGATAGTATTCAATGGCCAGCAGCAGTTTGTCCTGCATATTATAGAGGTTGCCCAGTGCACCGTATAGCTGTGAGTAGTTGTCGTCAATGTCTGCTTCGGTGTATCGCCGGTCGCCACGCATGGAGTCGGTCACCGCCAGGGCCTGCATGAAGTAGTCTTCGGCCTCGTCGTATTTCTCCTTGCCATAGTGCTGCAGTCCCAGATGATAGAGGGCACTCTCACGCATGTTCATCGCATTCATCTCGTACGACAGCGCCAGCATCTTCCGGCAATAGGCCTCATGCTTCTCGGTATCCCTGCCCAGATAGCCTCTGACCAGTTCGTAGTAACAGTCCATGAGTTCTGCGTCGCTCAGATGGCGACCGCTGGCCAGCACCTGTTCGACGGAGTCTGTCTTTGTATTCCGATGGTCGGTGTAAGCCTGCGCCACTGTCGGCAAAAGGATGAAAAACAGACAGAGCAGTTTCTTAGCAGCTATAGATATCGTCATAAATGTCCCGTTTGTCGGCAAAGTTACATATTTCTTTCCATATATCACCACCCAAAAGGGTGGTTTTTTCATCTATTCCGTTCATTTCCACCCATTTGGGTGGCAACGTTTCAACAGAAAAGACTTATCTTTGCCCCTATAAACCCTTAAAACGAGATAACTATGAACACAAAAAGACTTTTATCCATCCTCACGATGGCCATCGTATGTTCGACTGGTGTTCAGGTCCAAGGGTGATTAGGCAAACTCAAGGAGAAAGCTGTCGATGCCGAAGTTGCCAACATGAAAGGACATAAATGATTCAAAGCGAGAGCATTGCTATGAAATCTATTTCGGTGAAGGCTTCGGCCAGCTGGAGGTCGAGGTGAGCTATAAGCCAACAAACTCTAATGACGGACGCGACGCCGGCCACGACATGCGGTATAACCGACAACACTACAGAAGCCAGCCGCGCCAAGAACCGAAGGGTAGAATTTATTAAAAAGTGAGAAGAAGTTGAGCATATTTGATACTTGAGCACATTTATTTATTGAAAACTATGAAGAAAATCTATTTGGCATTAGTATGCCTTGCAGGCCTTTCGATAGTGATGGCTTGCGGAGGAAAGAAAGACAGTGCCCCCAAGACGGGCAACGAGAAAGTCGACGAAATCATCGAGAAAGCCTTCGCCGACATGTCTGGCATTGAAAAGTTCCAAAGTGTTCTGAAAGAGCATTATCAGCTGGACTTGAAAGACGTGGCACCCGGCTTCGAGTTCCCTGAGAAGAACGCCAAGGGCAGCGACTACTTCTACGGCGACAAAGACATGAACCATCGTGTAGTCTGCATGTTCGCAAAGACCGACGGCAGCGACATTTCGAAGGACGAATATCGCGCCTACGTCAAGAAAGTCTACGACCTGATGGCCACCAAGGCACAGGACGGCAAGCTCATCAAGGGTTTCGACGGCGGTGCCGAGACCTTGGAAGATGCTTTGCAGGAGAAAACCTTCGACCAGCTCTTTGCCAGTGAGTTCTGGCCACAGGAGTTCTGCTACCGCATGAACAATGCGTTCTACGTCTGCTCGATGTCGCTCGAGGATGCCAAGGGCGAAATCCCCATGCGCATCAAGTTCGAGACTGCACAAGGATTGCAGAAGTCGTTCAGCGAGACCTGGAGCGATGCCGAGAAAGCCCTCGATGACCCCGAAGTGCAGAAAGCTATCAAAGATGCGATAGGACAATAGCTCCGGTCGCCACCCTTTTCCCTGCCAACAACACAAAGGCGGAGTGTGTGAAAGTCAAGTTAGTGATGATGAAATTAATAAATTGGTACGATACATGATATACATGCGAGGAACAACAAAGGTCTGGTGCAAGCAGTGTCGACTGAAAGATATGGTCTTGGCTGCGGGAGTTCTTTTGCTGACCTGTCAGCCGCTGCTGGCCGACGACTGGGTCATCGGCTCACCGACGACACTCACCGACGTCAGCACCATGCAAGGAGCGAATGTCAGCTTTGAGATGGGAGAGCAATGGGATGAAGATACTTATATGATCCTCTATAGAATGGGGACACTCACCGTCGATGCCAGTGCCACTACCACCTGGAACATCGGAAAGTTTACCCTGCCCGTGGACTTCTACAACTACGACTCCAA
This sequence comes from Prevotella sp., assembly GCA_017445845.1. Taxonomy (GTDB): domain Bacteria; phylum Bacteroidota; class Bacteroidia; order Bacteroidales; family Bacteroidaceae; genus Prevotella. The sequence goes on along the minus strand of JAFSRY010000063.1, from coordinate 64,242 downwards.
CTATTTCGAAGAACGTACGGAAAACATCTTTCGGATTGGCTCGCTGGTGAACCTGCGCACCCCCATCCACGCCAACAGCATCGAGGCTGTGCTGGCCGACCAGGGGTACATGGATTGGACCTTCTTCTCCGTGCCCTTCGACGTCAACATGAGCGACATCAATCCCCACGGCAAGGAACAGTGGGTCGTCCGTCGCTACGACGGACAGCTACGGGCCGAGGCCAAGGGCGGACAGACATGGGTCGACGTCAAAGATAACGAGATGCTCCATGCCAACCAAGGGTATATCATCATGCGCGACTATTCGAACTTCGATTATGACAACTTGGACGAGTTGGCTGGATTCTTCACCCTTCCGGCTGCCGACACTGAAAACAAACAGCGGATGTTCAGCAGCGGCGATATCACTATCGCCCTGCAATACTACGAGGCAAAGCGGGCACACAATGCCGACTGGAATTTCGTTGGCAATCCCTATCCATGCTACTTCCGATTAGGAGATATCGAGGAACAGGCCATCATCACCATATACGACGAAGAAGAGCTAGGCTATCGCTCATACAGCACGTTGGACGACGCTGACAACATCCTGAAGCCGATGGGAGCCTTCTTCGTGCAGGCCACCAACATCGGACGACTGACCTTCCGCGCCTCCGGTCGGCAGGCTGACTATACCGAAATAGAGATCATGAACTGGAATGACGACAGGGGTGCAGACAATGCGCCGCACCGCGCCATGGCGTCAGACCGCATAGTTCTGAACATCACCCTCACCGACGGCCACCATGAAGACCGCACACGCCTCGTCGTCAACAACGAAGCCTCACGCAACTATGAAGCCAACCGCGATGCCTGCAAGTTCATGAGCAACCGCAAAGGCATCCCGCAGATCTTCACCCTCGAGGGAGACGTGAGCTATGCCATCAACGAACGGCCCGTGGACAATGAGACCATCGCGTTGGGCTACGTCGCAGGAGAAGGCGGCCAGCATACGCTGCACCTACAAGACTGCCAGACAGCCATCATGCTGACCGACCACCTCACAGGGACAACCACTGACCTCAGCCAAGGCGACTACATCTTCGAAGCCACATCCGGCACTGACACGACACGTTTCACACTGACCATCGGCCAGACCACCAGTCTGCAACAGCCAGATGCCCCACACTCCGACGGTTCCAATTCTTACTACAACATAAAAGGGCAGCAGGTCAGCCAGCCTGCCAACCGTGGCATCTACATCAACCAAAGTCACAAGGCCATCGTCCGATAATAAACACTGGGAGAGAATACTATGAAGAAAATACTCAGCTTCATTGTGATGGCATTCATCAGCATCACCACAACCGCACAAAACAACGGAACATTCAATCCCGACTCACCCCGCGACCCGGGAGCCAACTACTTCAATGCGCAAACGGGCGAAGCCTACTTCGACCTCTTTGAGCCGGGCCAGTTCTTATTGGCAGCAATAGAACTGTTTCAACGCGACACCGACATGATGTTGCAGGTAAAAAAAATCACGGTCGCCAGCGAGATGGCCGAAAACGACATCTCATTCATCTACTTCCATAACGTACAGTCGATAGATCTCAGCCAAGTCTCCTATTGGGGAGCCATCAACGACAAAGCCTTCGCGTATCTAACCGCACTCAACACCCTGGCTCTGCCCGAAGGAGTGACAGCCATCTACGACGGTGCCTTCGACTACGACAGTGCCCTCGAACAGATAGACTGCTACGCAACGGTACCACCCACCATCACAGCCAACCTGTTCTCTGCCGTCAACGACAAGAGCCGCCTGACGGTGCGCGTGCCGCAGTCATCCATCGCAGCCTACAAGGCAGCACCAGGATGGAAGGACTTGAACATCAGACCGTTAGACGGAGTTGGAGGCACGGGACAGCTCATCGTAGAAATGCCACAGGACGTGAGCTTTAAGAATATGTATCTCGAGCTGACCGACACCGGCAGCGGAACCCAACGCCGACAACTCATCACTGCCGACAGCCACTCCTTTGCCGCCTTGTCTATCGGAACCATCTACAGCCTGGTCGTCAGGAACCTGTTGGGCAGTGTGATGGGAAAAGCCGACGACTTCGTGTTCAATGAAGATGGCCAGCAAATAACCATCCAGGTGACAGCACGTCCGCAGACGGTCACAATGAACATACAGACTCCCGAAGGCGAGGACGTGACACCACTGACGACCATTGTCTGGCAGACAGCCAACGGCATCACGCTCGGACAAGGTGCCATCCTCACGGGAATGGCCGCCGGCAACAATGTCTGCTACACCGTCACCCTCGACGAAAGCCTGACGGCCCGCTACCAGAAGGTGTCCACAACGGCATATTCTGTGAAAGAAGCTGGTAACGACTTGCAGATTATCCTGACACCACAACCCGTTATCAACCCTGAACCGAAGGACTACAAGGGGTCGACGGCACACCTGGACATCACCTGTCACCCCAGCGCAGAAGGGGCAATGGGAGTCCTCGACATCGAAGACCTGCAGCTGGACATCACCCGCAAAGTCACCGGCGAGACCGTCAGCGACTTCTGGGTGACCTATCCGCAACTCTATTTCGAACACACTCGCTTCAATGCCAACGAAGAAGTGACGGTGAAGGCAAGCAGTCGCAACAACCGTTTCCGCAGCGCTGAGTCAACGTTCACTACTGACGGCGACGGCGACTTCGATGTCAATCTGGAAGTCAGCGAGTGGGGACTTGCCGTCATTCAACTCTCACCTACCGACATCGGGACGGTGGTCGGAACCGTCTACAACGGCGACGGCAGCTATGTCGCACACTTCGAAAGCCAGCGCCAGCAGGTCGTAGTACGCGGACTGACCGACGGCAGCTACAAGGTGATACTGATGCAAAAGAGCCAGTTCTTCAACTCCGTAGCCACCCTCGACGACCTGAAACAGACAACCCTGCGTGAAGGTAGCGACTATGTCGCCACCGACATCAGCGTGACAGCCGGCACCACCAGCCACTATACTGCCACTGTGCCCACCCTCGACGAGGAACAGCTGAGCCATTTGGCATCATCATCCTACCTGTATGCCCTGCAGACGAGTGTCTTCGTCACCAGCACAGCGACGATGAAAGCCTGCGTCAGAATGAAAAACCAGTATCTTGACAACGTCACAGACCTGCGCCTTGTCTTCGACCTGCCTGACCATGTGCGTTTCATCGACGGCTCCCTGCTGACGACACAAAGCAACGGCAGCTATGAATTGTCGGGACAGCGGCTCATCGTACCCTGCCGGCCAGGTGAACAGGTGAAATTCTGTGTCATACCCGAGCAACCAGTCGACCTTGTGCTGACGGGCATCGCTGAATATACCCTCAACGGCACCCACTATCGGCAACCCTTCGGAACAGCCCAGATAGAGGTCGAAGGCATCCAACTGACGGTGAATGCTGTCACCAACACACCCGCCATCCATGTGAGCGGCAACGCACTGCCCTACCGTACGCTGACGCTCTACGACGGCGACAAGAAACTGCGCGAAATCAATGTGCCCGGCAGTGGATACTTCAATACCGAGGTGACGCTGGCCGATGCCTATGACGGTACCTACCACCAGATACACGGCATCGTGGATGCCGGCGGATACGATATACCGACCGAGAGCGCCGTCATCTACTTCGACTCCGCTGCCAGCATCGTCACAGAGGGTGCGTTAATCTATCAGAACCAGAAAACCGTGTGGAACTACATCAACCACACCCTCTCACCAAGCTATATCAACATCGACCCATCAGAATCGACAGTGGCGACCCTGACCGCTAAAATGGTCAATCCGAACATCAACAGCATCTTCGATCCACACTTCCTCGTCACCGACGGCTTTGGAAAGGTAAAGAGAGTAAAAGCCAGATGGTCGGAGAGCGACCAGATGTACACGGCGAAGACCCACTTCCTGGCCACTAACAACGAACTGCCGGCAGAGGTGGACTTCGCCTATGACTATGCACCCGACGAGTCGGTTGAGCGTACGGAACTCTACATGGCTGAACTGAACAACATGGTTGCCTATCACGAAGAGCTGACCAGACAACTGGACGAACACCTGCAGTGGGGCGAGGTGACAGCCGACACCGACGACCGGGCGGAAATCATGTTCTCATTGGGCGAAGGCAGTGGCAACTTCAAACTGAGCATGGTGGAAGAACGTTTCGACGACGTGATGGCTCTCCGACAACAGGAGACCTTCATCCGTATCACGCTCGACAACGACAGTCTCGTGAGCTTCACCACCGGCGACGACCACTCGATGAAGACCTACTTCCTTGACCTCACCAACAGGCAGGCATTCTCCATCGTCATCGCCGACGATGATGCCGATGCCAAGGGCACGGGCTTGCACAAGGTCTCCTTCCTCGGTGTTGCTAAGCACCTGAAGGACATCGGGTCGATACCCCTGAAAATCAAAAACTTCGTCGACAAGACCGCAAAGGACTGGAAAGACCTGATGATGTCGAAAGTATACCTCGACCAGATGTATAGTATGCGTAACCTATACAACGAGACACTCCACGAGCAGGTGAGCAACGCCAAATACCTGTTGCTGGCCAGCTGCCCCGACGGAGAGAACAGAGTGCCCGACCATCTGCAGGCGTCGTTCCATAGCCAGGCCAAGACTGCCGAGGATGCCGCCTACACCTTCATGCTACAAATGGATGGCCTCATCGAGAGCTACGAACATGCATTGGCCTGCCGGGTCGGCATGGAGTATGGCGGCGCTATGGCTGCCGCTGCCGCTGGTGCCGCCGTGAAGGGCCTCGTGACTGTCGGTGCCCCCGTGGTGACGAAGGTGGCACAGGTGGCTCCGCGGCTGGGTACGGCATCCGAGATTGCCGGCTTCATCGCCGACGGTGCCAAGGAAACGCTGGGACAACTCGGCCAGAAGGTTTCCAAACTGGTGCCGCAGGACTTCATGTCGGCAAAGAAACTCTTTGACAAATGGGCACCCGATGAGTTTTTCAAACAGAGCCAGCAAAACCTCAACCTCGCCGATGCCATAAAGGCTTCATACAAGGAATGTGAGGAGGATGAGGATGAGAAGGACGACGATGAAGAGGAAGGTGATGAGGAAGTCAACGAGAAGGAAAAGCGGAAACGTAAACAAGTAACGTCTCTCATCGACCCCTCGGGCTTTGTCTACGAGGGCACGACCGGCAACCGTCTGGAAGGTGTCACCGCAACCGTCTACTACAAAGGCGGAGCCGATGACGATGATGCCACGGCAACGATGTGGGATGCTGCCGAATACGGCCAGCAGAACCCTCAGACGACGAATGCCGACGGATTGTATATGTGGAACGTGCCGCAAGGATGGTGGCAGGTGCGCTTCCAAAAGGATGGCTACGAACCCACCGAAACGGCATGGCTGCCAGTGCCGCCGCCCCAACTCGACATCAATGTTCCGATGACCAGTCTGGCCGTGCCACAGGTGCAGAGTGCCCGTGCCGATGCGCAGACCGTCAGCCTGCTGTTCAGCAAGCTCATGACAATAGCATCGCTCGATGGCATCACCATCCGACAGAACGGACAGGCCGTAGCGGGCGAACTGGTCTATGACAACAGCGAGACACTGACACAGCGCATATTCTTCCGTCCCCGACAGGCCTTCACGGCACGGACCGTAGAGGTGGAGGTTCCTGCATCGGCACAAAGCTATGCAGGCATCCCGATGGCCGCAGACTACCGACAGGAGTTGACCGTGGAGCATGTCATCGACGGACTCGCCGTTGAACACGAACAGGCTATTGAATATGGCAGCTCGGGCATTGTGAAGGTGTGGGGCTATCCGGCCGTTGCCGTTGCCGGCAAGAAGTTGTCGGTGGCCTGTGCATCCCCCATCATCGGCATCGAGGATGGGGAGGTGGTCTTCGACAGCCAGGGCGTGGCATCCGTGCCGCTGCAAGGACTGCTGCCGGGCCGTGCCGACGTCACCTTCACCATCGCCGACATCACGGCAGTGGCAACCGTCAACGTCAAACACTCGATTATCACCACAGCGGCACGTCCCGTGGCCGACATCCCATCAGGCAGTGTCGTCAATAAAGGAACGGCGGTGCAACTATACTCAGCCACCGAAAACGCAACCATCTACTATACCACCGATGGCAGCTGCCCCTGCGAAGAAGACGGGCGCACCGCCTACGAGGCTCCCATCGTCATCAATGCCGATATCACCATCAAGGCTATTGCCGTATGCGAGGGGATGGCAGACAGCGACGTGACGACACTGGAGTATAAGGTCAACGACGAGGTAGGGGTCGCGCCACATGTCATTCCGCAAGAGGAAGTGACTGAAACCGCCTACTACTCGCTCAACGGCATCAGGCTGCTTCCCCCACTGCCGAAGGGAACGTATGTCGTCGTTCAGCGAACGCCCAATGGAATCGTACGACGCATCGTCAGACTGTAATTGCCCCATGACGACAAGCCTTATTTCCCCGGACCAACTCAACATCGAATATATTGTTTAACAACTAAAAAAAACTCGTAAAAGTATGAAAAAGTATCTCCTCATGGCCGCCGCCCTGCTGGCCGCCACAATGACCTTCACCGCCTGCGGTGATGATGATGAAAAAAGTGAAGAGGCCATCGAAGACATCGTTAGTGGAAAGACGAAGCCTACTGTGACCATCAACGAGACCGCCGACAAAATCGTTATGACGGCCGAATGGAAGAATGCCTATACGGAAGTGCACACGGCAACCTTCGACAGCAACGGACTGCTGACGTCCTACACGGTAGCCTCAACCTACGCCACCGATGCCCTTGCCGATGCCGCATGGAAGGCTGCACAGGAAGCCGACGGTGAGGATGCCGACCTCAAGGTAACCCGAAATGGAAAAACCATCACTGCCGACTACACCAAAGAATACCCGGAAGTAAACAAGGAAATGATGCGATCCGTTTTCGAGACCATCAAGAAACAGTACGAGTCTATGAACCAGAAATAGACGACACACTAACCACTTTAAGACTGTTGAGCCAGCCGAGACGATGCACCCTTCGCCCGACTGGCTCTTCGTTTGCTTGAAATCACCACTAACGGGCGGCTTCCCCTAAAAGAGTTTTAGCCTCCAAAAATAGCCGGAAATAAGACAAAAAAATTCCTTCAAATACAGGTTGTCGTTTTTCGGCTTTTTCGGTGAAGCTAGGCTTTCAGGGAGTTCAAAGGACTTGTCGGGAGCTATTTTGTGATGGGAAAGAAAAATTTATGGATGAATATTTTCTCTATTCAAAAATTCTTTGTACCTTTGTAGCCGTCTTCGCGAACGTTGTCCTTCGGACGTTATCGTTCTCGTTGATAATAAAGCTCTTAGCTCGTTTCTGTCCCTTCGCGCTCGTGCGTGCATATATATAAATAATGTGTACTGCGGGGCGGTTCGGTAGATACATCTTAAACTTATAAACAAAAAAATGGCTGTTGATACACGTTTTGGTATTGGTAGTCCTGATTTTACCGATGAGCGGTTCAATCAGGTCCTCATCTGTGTGCATAATGCTGTCACCATTGAAGATGACCATTGTGGTGTTCTCATTGCCCCTCCGACAGGCGCTCAATACCAACGTCTCCTATAGATACATCAATAAATAACTATTAATAACATCTTAACTTATGAACAAAAAATTTTTACTTAAAACATGGCTCCTATTGGCCCTGATGGTACTGGGAGTAAGTTCTGCGTGGGCAGATGAAGAGGTTTATTATACTTTGACACCTGTTACTGGATCTAATAATGCTTACGCTTCAAATTGTGACATTACTTATGGAAATAATCCCTCTATCACTTGGAATCTAACGGGTAACTCAACAACTAATCCTTGGCGCATAGGTGGTAAATCATTAACTAATGTGGACCGGACTCTTTATTCAAAAACTGCTATGGGTTCTGCTATATCGAAAGTTGAATTAGAAGTTGGTGCCGCCAGTTCTATCACCGTGAATTCCTTGAAACTTGTTGTTGCAAGTGATGCTGATTTTAGTAACAAACTTGATGAAGTCTCCGCTACCTTTGCAGCCAATTCTACCATAGAATTTACTCCTACATCAGGAACCGAATGGGCTACAAATGCATACTATAAATTTATCTTTAATGTAACAGTTTCTGTTAGTAGCAATAAATTCATTGAGTTTAAATCTGCTACATTCTATAAGCAATCAGCTTCTGCCATTCCCGCCGTTGCCACAATCGGTGACTTGGATGTAGAGACTCTTGATTTTGGTGCTGAAGGAACCTTTAATCCTTCGATTACACCTGCCGATGGAGTTATCGCCAGCGACTACACTGTCACTTGGGATGTAGTTAATGAGCCCCAACTTACGCTGGGAGTTGATGGTAAATATGTAGCAGGAAATACGAAAGGCTCTGTTGATGTTACAGTACACGTCACCCCTAATTCCACTGCTTATGAGGCCGTCAAAAAGACTTTCACCGTAAAGGTTAAAGATCCCAAAGCTCATACTGGTCTGACACAGGAAGATGCCTTCACCGTTGCAGAAGCTATTGAAGCCATTAATGAAGGTGGCTATGGTAGTACAGAATACTTTGTCAGAGGTATCGTATCAAGTTTCTTTAAAAGCAGTATTACTGGAGATGGAACTAATTACCGTTATTACATCTCAGATGACGGTTTGACCACCACACAACTGCTCGTTTATAAAGGAACTGGATTAAATCAGACAACATTTGCAGAAGACGACTTGTTAGTAGGTGACGAAGTCATAGTCAAGGGTACGTTTACCGTTTATCAAAATACACCTGAAATCAATTCAGGCAATTATCTTGTTTCGTGGAACCGCCCTCAAAAGGCCGAAGCTGAGTTATCTTTTGAAGAAACCGAATTTGTAATTAACTTGGGTGACGACTTTACTGCCCCCACCCTTTCGAATCCCAACAACCTCACCGTCGTTTATAGTTCAAGCAACGAGGAAGTAGCAATGGTAGATGATGCAACAGGTGAAGTAGTACTTATGGGCGCAGGAGGTTCGACTACGATTACCGCAACATTCTCTGGCAATAATGATTATAAAGCTTCTTCCGCAAGCTATACTTTGACCGTTGTTGATCCCAATGCAAAGGGAACGCTTTATAATCCTTATACTGTAGCAGAGGTGAAAGCGATGAATTCTCAGCAATACCCATCTGAAGCAGTCTATGTGAAAGGATTCATCGTTGGTTGCTATGCTAATGGTTCTTTTAGCAATTTCACAAGGACTGGGGCCATTGCCAGTAATTTGGCTATTGCCGATGATCCATCTGAATCAAACAAAGACAATACGTTACCCGTACAGCTCGGATCAAATCAAAGGGCAGGTGTGAATGTTCAGGACAATCCTCACAACATTGGCGTGACCCAAGTTGTAGTGAATGGTACTATAACATCTTACATGGGCGAAACTGGTGTTAAGAGCCTGACAGGCGTACCGGCTAAGGTTGCTGAATCTATCAGCGTGAACAACTCTGGTTATGCAACTTACTATACAGACGTTGCTCTTGACTTCACAGGGTTGGAGAACATGTTTGCTTATACAGCTGAAGTCAGCGAAGGTAAGGTTACCTTTACGAAAGTTGACAAGGTTCCTGCTAATACTGGCGTACTGCTTCGTAACCCGAACGAATCAACAGCTACCAACGTTGTGCCCGTAGCTGATAGCGCAACAGGTACATCTGCTTTCGTTGGAACACTCGAAGACATTGCCGCTCTTGCTTCTGTCGATGGTGAATATAGCAATTTCATCCTGAACAATGGTAACAGTGGTATCGGTTTCTATCCTGCAAGCAACAAGAAAGTTGCCGCTCATAAGGCTTACCTGCATGTAGAAACATCAGCCTTGGCCAAGGGGCTGACCTTCATCGGCTTCGATGATGCAACTGGCATTGAGCTGATGGAAATTGAAAATAACAATGCACAGATGTTCAACCTTGCCGGTCAGCGCGTAGGCAATGACTATAAGGGCATCGTAATCATCAACGGCAAGAAAGTTAGAAAGTAAAATAAACAAAGCAAGTCCTGCCAACCTCCCACAAACCGGCAGGCACTCCCCCTCCTTGGGAGGGGCTGGAGGAGGTTCCATTAGAATATGAAAAAGATATATAGCAAACCGACAACGGAGCAGTTCCGTTTGAATATGAACACAGCAATGCTGGCTGGTTCTGAACTGAGTTTCTCTAATGACAACCAGACTGGTTCAAGTTCTCTCTTTAGCGATGATACTCCTAATGAGGATGCTTGGGCTAAAGAAGGCAGCCTCTGGGACTAATCGTTCAGAACAACACTGAATTATCATAAGTATAGATAAGGAAAGAGGGATGGGCCGCGGTGCTCATCTCTCTTCTTTTTGCTTTTCCCCGAAATTGTCAGACTCCAAAAATAGCCGGAAATCAAACAGAAGTAATTGCTCTACTTCGGGAGGTATTTGTGTTCACTCAATAGCCTTTTTGAGCTGTTCCCTATATTTTTCTTTGTCACAAAGGCTCGTATTTCCTGCTTTTTGTGTAAATTTGCACACGCAAATCAATGCATATCTATTATGAGTGACATCGACGACATCATCGCAGGGGGCGGCATGGTCTTCAAACGCGGAGGCGGCCCTAAGGAGGACGACGGCAAGGTGAAAACCAAAGCCAAGAAAAAGAAGTATATAACGGGTGCCCACGGCTCCGGCTCTGCCCGGCAGAAAGCTAAATACCGCGAGCAGCGGGCCAACCGCCACAAATAGGGCTTCCCCGGTTTAGGAAGTCATAGAGAACCACGAATTACTGGAATTACACGAATTTCTCATACGATGAAGCATATACAAAGGGGAGATCATTCGCTGTAATTCGAGTAATCCGTGGTACTGAAAAATTATCCGAAACTATCGTTATTCATAATACAGCATGTCGGCAGGCAGTTCGAAGGCGTTGACGCCCTGTCCTTCGAGTTCGAAGTCGAGGCACTGTCCTCCATAGTCTTCGAAGTAACGGATGAGGATGCGGTGGTAGCCTTGTGCGAGGTTCATCTTGGCAAGGATGCTTCCTGAGCCGTGACTGCCGTCGTTGCTGACGACGAGTTTATCGTCGACCCATACCTTCGAACCGTCGTCTGAGGTGCAGGTAAGGGTGTAGATGCCGCCTTTGTCAATCTTCAACAGGGTCTGGAACTCATAGCCGAAGTGGTCTTCGCTCTTGGCCTTGCTGATGTCTACTTTCTCCATGATGCCACTCTGGCGGACGGGGTGGTGGGCCAGTTGGTCGACACTTTCGAACTCACCTTCGAAATACTTATAGCGTACGCCCTTTCCACGCGGAGATACGTCAACAGCGGGGAAGTCGCCATAGTCGGTGATATATTCCGCATCGACGAGAGGCTCGCCCTTGAAGTGCGGATCGAAGGGTTCCTTCTTTACGCTGTCGCCAGGCATGAAGTCGATGCCCAGGATGTCGGCAATGGTCGCTGCCATCTGCTGGTTGTAGAAAGGACCGTTCTCGGTGGTCTCGCCAAGGACCTCTATTCCCTTTCCGAATGCCATCATCCATGTCTGCTCAGAGCCGATGGTACCGGCACCGTGGCTGGTGAACGAGGCCCGATAGCCGCGTCCGTGGTCGCAGGTGAGGAGATAGGTGGTTTTTCCTCTGTAGAACGGATCGGCCTCGCAGGTCTCTACGATGTTTCGGATGAACTGGTCGGTGTAGTGTGCAGCCTGTATATACTTGTCGTATCTGCCGGAATGGGCAAACTCGTCGGTGTCGCCAAAAGAGATGTACATCACCTTCGGGTGGTCACTCTTCAAAGTCTCCAGAGCATAGATATAGGTAAATACATCGTATCGCTCGGAGTCCCAGGGACGATCCATCGTCGACATCACATCAGCTGCCAGCTGCAGCTCCGCCGAAGGATTGGCAGAGAGGTGCGGCTCGTAGGCCACGCTGGCGGGGAACTCTCCGCGTTCGTTGTTTACGGCGTAACGGATAGACTCCCATGAGCCATAGACCATGACTTTTCCTTTGTAGCGTTCGTCGCGGTTGGCCACTTCGAAGACGCTGACGTTGGCATTGAGGACAGGGTCGTTGCTGTTGACGCTGTCGTCGGGCCATCCGCAGAAGGTCTCGCTATAGCCGGGATAAGAGAAGTTGTATTTGTTGGCCACCTGCATCTGACTGCCCTTCTCTCGGTTGCCGATGAGGAAACCGTGGTCCTTGATGTAGCTCCATGTGAACGGCATCAATACTTCGCGGCGTTCTTCGGGAGTCTCGCGCCAATACCTCGCGACGAGCGAGTCGGTGTCTTCAACAAATCTGGCATCACGTATCAACATGGAGTCGGCACCGGAAAACAATTCCTGCCAACGCAGTCCGTCAAACGTGATGACGACAAGGCGAGGGTCGTTGTCACCCTTGCTGCATGAGGCCATCAGCAATACTGCAGCCAATGCGGAGAATAAAATCTTTTTCATAGTATATCAATTTTTGAATGTTTTCTTTTAAGTCCCCCCGAAGGGAATGGGAGCAAATTAGTAATTAACCCCCATTCCCTTCGGGAGGGGGTTGGGGGGTGGGCTTACTTTTTCTTCGTCACCGTGCCGTTCCTGTTGATGACGAGGGTGACAGGATTGAGGGCGTGGGTGTCATGATCGAAAAGGATGTTCGGGTTGTAACGGTGTCCACAGAAGAAGACTTCGAAATGCAGGTGCTCCGTTGTGGCGCGTCCTGTCCGTCCAGCCAGTCCGATGACCTGTCCTGCCTTCACGCGGTCGCCGACCTTCACGAGGTTCTTCGACTGGTGTCCGTAGAGTGTGACGAGGCCGTTTCCATGCTTTATCTTGATGCAGTTGCCATATCCTGAGAACGGTCCTGACATGATGACCTCGCCGTCGAAGGCGGCACATACATCGTCGTTGGGCCGCGTCTTCAGGTCTACACCGCTGTGGATATGTGTCCGACGGTTGTTGCCGTAGGGACTGATGACCTTGGCATCGGGCAAGGGATAGCACCATTCGTCACCTTCCATCTCGCGAAGGTTCCACTCCACGGTGTTGGCATGTTCGAAGGGGTCTACGTCGGGTGAGAACGTCGGATGTTTTTTCTCCTCGCGTTCCACGGAGATGGCGATGCGCTCGGGTTCCTTCACACAGAGCAGCACCTGCCGGCGCAGGTGATGGCTGTGGATGTCGATGATGGTCTCGGGATTGATGCGTCGCCCGTTAATCATGATGGCAAAGGTGCAGAAATAGCGTCCCTCCTTGCCGCCGACGATGGCGACGGTCTGCCCCGCCTTCACCTTGTCGCCCACATGGACTCGGTTCTCGGCATTGTCGCCATAGACGGTTTCGAGTCCGTTGTCATGTCGGATGACGATGATGTTGCCGAAGATAGCATGTTTATAGGAGAGGCGCACCGTACCGCTGAACATGGCTTTGACGGCATCGCCCTTAGTGGTGGTGATTTCGAGGTTTCCGTTAGTGATGAGTCCTGACTTGCCGACAGGCAAAGGAAACGAATACTCTTCCGGCTTCAGGAAGCGGAAGTCAACGCGGAAGGCATCCGACTTATCGAAGAGTCCCGGGGTCTCCACACTGACAGACTGCTGCTCGGCTCCGGTGAAGTCCTGAGCCGAGACGCCCGTTGCAAAGAGTAGCAACGCTGCTGCTGTCATGATGTGTCGACGGATTTTCATACGTCTTCTTCGTATTCAAAGTCTTCCAGTTCCTCGTAGTCCTCGATGTCGGCATCGTCGATGTATTCGATGTCGTCGAGTTCGCCTTCGTCTTCCATCTCAGCGGCAAACCGCGACATGTCCTTATCGCGATGGACCAGGTTCTCCTCGGCGATGATGCCTTCAATCTTGTTGCTCTCGGCATTGAGTTCCGCCCAGAGGATGTCTTTCAGCTCGGTCAGCCCGAAGCCCGTCACTGCCGAGATAAAGACCACGGGCAGGTCGTCGGGCAGCGTCTCGCGAAGCATCTCGATGAGTTCCTCGTCGAGCAGGTCGCACTTTGTCACCGCCAGCACCCTGTGCTTCGAGAGCATGTCGGGATTGAACTGCCTCAGCTCGTTCAAGAGGATTTCGTACTCCTTCTTGATGTCGTCGGTATCGCCGGGCACCATGAAGAGCAGCAGCGAGTTGCGCTCGATATGGCGAAGGAAGCGCAGGCCGAGTCCGCGACCCTCCGAGGCTCCTTCGATGATGCCGGGGATGTCGGCCATGACGAACGACTTGTTGTCGCGATAGCCGACGATGCCCAGCGAGGGCTCCATGGTGGTGAAGGGATAGTTGGCAATCTTCGGTCGGGCATTGGACACCGCCGACACCAACGTCGACTTACCGGCATTGGGGAAGCCCACCAGTCCGACATCCGCCAAGAGCTTCAGCTCGAGGATGACGGTCATCTCCTGCATCGGCTCGCCCGGCTGGGCATAGCGAGGGGCCTGGTTGGTGGCAGAGCGGAACTGGAAGTTGCCCAGTCCGCCGCGGCCGCCCTTCAAGAGCACCACCTCCTGACCGTCATAGGTGACATCGCAGACATACTTTCCCGTCTCAGCGTTATAGACGACGGTACCGCACGGCACATCGACATAGAGGTCCTTGCCGTCGGTGCCGTGGCATTTGTCCTTACCGCCATTGCCGCCGTGCTCGGCAAAGAGGTGTCGCTGATACTTCAGGTGGAGCAGCGTCCAGTAGTTATGGTTTCCCCTGAGGATGATGCTGCCGCCGCGTCCGCCGTCGCCGCCGTCGGGGCCGCCGTTGGGGTTGTACTTCACATGCTTCAGGTGCATACTGCCCCGGCCACCCTTTCCTGAGCGACAGAGTATCTTTACATAATCTACGAAATTACTTTCCATAAAAGAAATTACACATCAATACCGTCTATCACCGTGCAGATGTCGCCGAAGATGCGGTCGAGGGCACCGAGTCCGTCGATGTGGTGGCGGATGCCTTCGCGCTCATACCAGTCGATGAGGGGCGCCGTCTGGTTGTGGTAGACGTCGAGGCGTTTCTTGATGGTCTCGGCATTGTCGTCGGAGCGTCCGCTCTCCTGGCCGCGCTTGATGAGTCGCGTCATCAGCTCGTCCTCGGGCACGTCGAGTTCAATCATCGCAGCCACCTTGTGACCACGCTCGGCGAGCATCTTCTTCAGGGCCTCAGCCTGCGGGATGGTGCGGGGGAAGCCGTCGAAGATGACACCCTTATGCTCCTTGCCAAAGGCATCATAGACGGAAGCCAGGATGTCAATCATCAGCTCGTCGGGAATGAGCTGACCCTGGTCAATATATCCCTTGGCAGTCTTGCCGAGTTCCGTACCGTTCTTTATCTCACTGCGCAGCACATCACCCGTAGAGATGTGCTCAAAACCATACTTAGCGATCATCTTGTCGCTCTGTGTGCCCTTGCCTGAGCCCGGGGCACCGAAAATTACGATGTTCTTCATTATTATTTTTAGTTGACAAGTTGACAAGTTAACGAGTTGACAAGTTATTTCTTTTTTATTGAGTTGACAAGTTAACGAGTTGACAAGTTGACGAGCTATTACTTTTTCACCTTTTCATATAACTTGTCTACTTGTTAACTCGTCTACTAAAAAAACTTGTCTACTCTTTAATTCTATAAATATCTCTGAGCGTTCGGCCCTGCTGGTCGTAGTCGAGGCCATAGCCGAGGATGAAGTCATTAGGAATCTCCATGGCGGCATACTCGATGTTGAGGGGCACTTGCAGCTTCTCGGGCTTGACAAGCAGTGTGCAGATATGGACCGAGGCAGGGTTTCGGGTGCCGATGGCCTCTATCATCCGCTTCATCGTCAGCCCCGTGTCGACGATATCCTCCACGATGATGACGGTGCGGCCCGTGAGGTCTTCGTTGATACCGATAATCTCTTTCACCTCGCCTGTCGACGTCGTGCCCTGATAGGAAGCCAACTTCACAAACGAGATCTCGCAGGGAATGGTCATCTCGCGCATCAGGTCGGCGGCGAAGATAAAGGCACCGTTCAGCACCGCCAGGAACAGGGGGTTCTTGCCTGCCATGTCGCGGTTGATACGTTCTGCCACCGCCTTCACACGCTTCAACACCTCGGCCTCCGGGATGAAAACCTCGAAGGTCTTGTCTTTGATTGTTACTTCATTCATAAATCGTTTTCCTAATAATGCGGCAAAGGTACAAATAAAAAATGAGAAAAGAGTAAGAATGATTGAGAAATCTCTGAAAAAAGTTTTCCGTATGGGATTAGCAATTGGTCGTTTGGCAAGCCCACAACAACTCTAACCTACCACTCCACCACTCTACCAATTGGCAAGGAGTTCGTAAGGGATGTTGTCACAGGTGACGGAACAACCCTGCGACTCTTCCGGGTCTTCCTCGACAGGAGTGTCAGTGGTCTTCTGGAGGGCCAGTTGCGGTTCGACGGTACGGATGACGGTTCGCGTCTGCCAGATGGTGTCGCGCACGGTTTCATGCAGGATGACCGTATCTGTCTGCTGCAGGGTGACGGTCTGTGCCATGAGTCCGCCCTGTTCTCCTAATGAGGGTCGAAGACTAAAGCCAACGAGGAAGCCGAGGATGGAGGCAGCGGCAAGCCAGGCTCCGCTCCGAACCGCTCTCTGCCAAGTCTTTGCAGAGGATGTCTCTATCCGTTGTTGGGTTTCATCTTTCAGTTGTCGTGCCATCATGATGATGTCGTCGTCGGTGATTCTATTTTTCTTCATAGTGTTTGAGTTGTTTGCGTATGATAGTCATGGTTTTGTGAAGCCGGCTCTTAATGGTGCCTTCGGGGACATCCATGATGACGGCAATCTGCGGCACCGTCAGTTCCTCCTCATATCGGAGGGAGAAGAGCTGGTGAAGGGGGTCGGGCAGCGACGAGAGCACTTCTTTCAGAGCGTCGTGCAGCGCTGCCTGATCCATATAGAGCTCTGTCTGCTGCTCTTCGGCGGGCTCGCTGTCGAGCGTGGCGAGATAGTCAGCGACATAGGCATGATGCCGATAGTGATTCTTGCAGAGGTTATAGGCAATGGTGAAAATCCAAGTGGCCGCATTGCTTCCCTCGGCATAGCGCTCGCGCGCTTCGAAGAGACGGAGGAATACGTCCTGTGTGGCATCGGCAGCACGCTCGCCATCGCCGCCCAGCTGCCTATAGAAGAACCCCTGCAGCCGACGGGCATAGCGACGGTAGAGTTCGTCGAAAGGCTCTCGGCCTGCCCCACCAGGAGAGGGGAGACGGTTCCCCCTCTTGATTGCTGACAGGAGCTGTTCGTCGGACTGTCTCTGAAGATTGATGGAAAATAGTCGCATGGTTCTACTGCTTGTCCGGATCGGTGGTGAACAATGTTGTCTGATCTTCCTCGGAGGAATAGATGAGGGTCGTGCCGTCTTCTTTCTTCTTGGTGTGGAGTCGCATGGCGACCACTTGGAAATGCGTACCGACATCCTCCAGCTTGCGAACCATAAACATGGATGAACCGACATTGAATACTAGCTGATCGGTCTGGCCCAACTTGGCATCAAGGATGCTATTGAGCAAGGCGTTGAGCCTGAAGTAGCGCTCCTGATCGTGTCTGGCGGCATAGTAGGGCAGCAGGTCGTAGAACAGGATGGCATAGTTGCATGCCAGTTGGTCGGCAGGTTGGGCGTAGTACCGATAGTCATCTGGCCGGTTGACGGCAAAGGGGAAGCGGAGGTAGTCCAACAGGTATCGTTCATCGACATTGCGTTGTTTCACCTTGCGGTTGTCGTAGGGCACGGCGGAATAGCGCAGGGTGAGTCCTTCGTTATAGAGGTTCTCCTTCAGGTCGTCGGACAGCCCCTTGCCGAGGACGAGCGTCGAGAAACCGTTGCCGGCGACGTAGACGGGGCGCTTGCTCTGGGTGAAGATGTACCGGATGACCATTTCGAGCTGCTTCTCCTGCTGCCACTCTTTCCTGTAGGCGCTGCCCGGGGCGAGGAAATCCTCTGACAGCCCTATCTGGCGGAAGACAGAGGACAGATAGCCGGGATAGGTGGCGAAGTTCTCACAATATAGGATTTTGTCCCGATGCACGCCGATGACGCGCTGCAGGATGAGTTTGCCGAGGATGTTGCCTTGGTGTTGTCCGATGTAGACCCCCCCCTCGTCCATGCCTTGCAGCTCGTTGTAGTCGTACTGCAACTGCTCCTGCGGGAACTGTCCGCTATCGTAGAAACGGCGTAGCATGTCAGTCAGCCTCATGGTGTCTTGCTGAGAGACGAGATAGGTCGCCAAGGTCTCATAGTCGGAGCCTGGGACGTCGTCGGGCATCAGCTCAATAGCGCGTGCGGCATAATCGGTCTGGTCGGCGGCAGCCGTGTCCGACTGATACATCCTGTAGGACCCATCATGGGCGCAGATGTTAAAGGTGTAGCTGTCGGGGATGGCCTTTTCCATGCGCCCCAGCACACTGGTTTCTTTCTTCATGGCGTGGTTGTAGTCCTCGCCCGTCAAGAAGTCAGTATATCGCTTGCTGACCCAATAGAGGTTGCGCCAGCCGTTTTCGTCTTGCGGATGCCGGGCAACGTATCGGTCCCATTGGGTGTAGCGCTCTGCAACACTGGCGGAGTCAGAAAACAGAAGACCGTCGATGACATCCTTGCTGAGGAGTCCTGTCTGCTGTGCATGAAGGTTAAGGCTGGCCACAAGGACGAGAAGCGTAAAGGTGATTTTGCGTGTCATATCTGAATGATGAATTTTAAAGTTTTGACTACTGATGGTTACTTCTGAAGGTCGACTTTCATATCAGCATACACGCGAAACCGGAAACCGTTCATGATAAAAACCGATTTCTTCATTTTTGTCCTACATATCATTCTGCAAAGGTACAAAAAACTTTTCATTCTCCCTACATTTCCTATCATTTTATAGAAGGTAAAAAGGCTATCGTAGCACACGATTATCGATAACTCTTTGGCCCGATAATAAGAGATGGTAAAGTAAAATAGCCTATTTTGGTCAGTAAAATAGCCTATTTTAGTCAGTAAAATAGCCTATTTTGGTCAGTAAAATAGCCTATTTTGGTCGGTAAAATAGCCTATTTTACTTTTCCGATGCTTACTATTGTGATTTCCGATGGGGCTTTTCGTGACGATGATCTCTACTTAACGCCAAGGTAATAAGCCACATACGGCAAAGCATAAAAACGCCGGGCAATTTTCCTAAGTTCATTTTTTCCCATTCATAAAATTAATGGATAATTCGTGATAATTCATGTCAAATAAAGAACCATTTATCGAGTTTATTTCGACATGAATTATCACGAATTGCCCAT
Organism: Prevotella sp.; assembly: GCA_017445845.1. Lineage (GTDB taxonomy): Bacteria > Bacteroidota > Bacteroidia > Bacteroidales > Bacteroidaceae > Prevotella. Next base: position 44,950 of record JAFSRY010000063.1, on the reverse strand, counting down.
GAATTATCATAAATTAAGAGTCAACTTTGACTCCGTCGACCTTCGGTTCGGAAGTTAAGGAAGTTAAGGAAGTTGAGCAAACACGAAACTTAAGTTAGGAATTTAGCTATCAGGGAAAACGGCCATTGGCTCACATGTAAGCGAGGTCTTCGGTTAGCAACAAATGGCAGTCTCGATGACGTTTCCCCGCTGCTTCTGCGGCGTGAAGGGGTTCGTGCGATAGTTTTGCGTGTTTTTCTTGTCAGACTGAAAAGAAAGTGCTAACTTTGCACCATGCAAACTGTCGACCTGATTATCTTTTTGACCTTCACGCTCGGCGTGGTGATTTTTGGCTGTTCTTTCTTCCGCCGCAATGCGTCGGCTGAGGAGTTCACATCGGCCGGCCGGTCGCTGCCGGGATGGGTGGTGGGCATGTCGATATTCGCCACCTATGTGTCGAGCATCAGCTATATCGGCTATCCGGGTAAGGCCTTTGCATCAGACTGGAATGCCTTCGTCTTCTCGCTGTCCATACCTGTCGCCTCGTATGTGGCAGCGCGTTGGTTCGTGCCCTTCTACCGCCGCAGCGGCAGTGTGTCGGCCTATGCCTTTCTGGAAGAGCGTTTCGGCCGGTGGGCCCGGCTGTATGCGTCGGCCTGCTATCTGCTGACACAGGTGGCGAGGATGGGTTCCATCCTCTATCTGCTGGCTGTCCCGATGCATATCCTGATGGGTTGGAACCTGCACGGTGTGATTATCCTGACGACGGTGGCGGTGGTGGCCTACTCGATGATGGGCGGTATCAGGGCTGTCATCTGGGCCGATGCCCTGCAGGGGTTTATTCTCATCGGCGGTGCGCTGTTGTGCCTGGTGGTGCTGATGGCGTCGATGCCTGAGGGTCCCTTGCAGACGTTCCGACTGGCCGCCCACTCGCCCTTGGGCAACAAGTTCTCACTGGGCGATTTTTCGGCCGACCTCACGAAGAGCACCTTCTGGGTGTGCCTCATCTACGGCATCTTCATCAACCTGCAGAACTACGGCATCGACCAGAACTACGTCCAGCGATACCATGCGGCAAAGACCGACGGCGACGCCCGTTTCTCAGCCCTCTTCGGCGGCTATCTGTTCATCCCTGTGTCGGCACTGTTCTTCCTCATCGGGTCGGCTCTCTACAGCTACTATACGGCAGGTGTCGCCGCACTGCCGGCCGAGATAGCCGCCAAGCCCGACTATGTGTTTCCTTTCTTCATCGTCAGCAGCCTGCCCGTAGGCCTGCGTGGTCTGCTCATCGCCTCGATTTTCGCGGCCGGAATGAGCACCGTATCGACCAGCGTCACCTCGGCGGCCACCATCCTCCTGACGGACTATGTAAAGCCCCTCCGTAAGGGGAAGGCCGCCAGCGACGTCGTCGTCCTGCGCTCGGCCTCGGTCGGCATCGGCATACTGGGCTGTCTGGTGGCGATTGCCATGCTCAGTGTGGAGAGCATCATCGATGCCTGGTGGACGCTGTCGAGCATCTTCTCGGGCGGTATGCTCGGACTGTTCCTGCTCGGCATCATTCCACAGAAAATCAGCCGACGGGCAGCACTCGCCGGTACGCTCTGCGGCGTGGGCGTCATCGGATGGATTTCGATGGCAGGACTCTGGCACCTGCCCGGCACGCACCTGCATGAATATCTGGCCATCGTACTGGGCACGACGACCATCTTCCTTGTCGGTTTTTTCCCTATTATGATAAAAAAACGTGGAAAAAGGTTGCGCCATTGAAACTTTTTCCTTAACTTTGCCTTCTGATAGCTGAAAGACAACTGCCTATGAAGATTTTCACCAGTGCTCAAATCCGTGAGCTCGACCAATACACCACCGAGCACGAGCGGACGACAAGTCTCGACCTCATGGAACGGTCGGCACGCGCCATCGTCAATGAAATCACTGCCATCTGGAGTCCTCAGACGCCCTTCGTCGTGTTTGCCGGACCAGGTAACAACGGCGGTGACGCACTGGCGGTGGCACGGCTGCTGCACGAGGCAGGCTATCAGGTGACGACCTATCTGTTCAACATCCATAACAAGCTCTCGGACGACTGTGCCGCCAACCGTCGGCGACTGCTCGAGGGCAAATGGGCCAAGCAGTTTGTGGAGGTCACCCTAAACTTCGACCCGCCGCAGCTCTCGGCGGAGACGGTGGTCGTCGACGGACTCTTCGGGTCGGGACTGAACAAACCGCTCTCGGGCGGCTTCGCCTCGCTGGTGAAATACATCAACCAGTCGCCGGCGCGCGTCGTTAGCATCGACATGCCGTCGGGACTGATGACGGAAGACAACACCTACAACATCCGCGCCAACATCGTACGCGCCCACCTGACGCTGACGCTGCAGCAGAAGAAGCTGGCGATGCTGCTGGCCGACAACCAGCCGTATCTCGGACAAGTGCGCATCCTCGACATCCGGCTCTCGGAGGAATTCATCAGAAAGACTGATGCCCCCTACCGCATCACCGAGCCGGAAGACCTGCTGCCGATGTTACGCCGCCGAGGCGAATTTGTCCACAAGGGCGACATGGGCCATGCCCTCATCGTCGCCGGCAGCTACGGCATGGCGGGGGCTGCCATCCTCGCCACACGCGCCTGTCTGAGGGCGGGTGTAGGAAAGGTCACCATCCACACGCCGAGAAAGAACAATGACATCTTGCAGAATGCGGTTCCAGAGGCTGTCATCGACATCGATCGCGATGACCAGTCGTTCACCGAGACAACGGCCACGGAGGACTTCGAGGCAATGGCCATCGGCCCCGGACTGGGAAGGGCCGAGAGTACGGCCATCGCCATGATAGCCCAGCTGCGCCGCGCCACCTGTCCCTGTGTCATTGATGCCGACGGACTGAACATCCTGAGTAACCATCGTGCATGGATGCAACAGCTGCCCAAGGAGGTCGTCATGACGCCTCATGATGCCGAACTCGACCGGCTGACAGGGTCGACGAGCAACGGCAGCTACGACCGGCTGTCGAAGGCCCGCGACATGGCAGAACGCCTCAACGCCTACATCGTGCTGAAGGGCCGCTACAGTGCCCTCTGTCTGCCCGACGGACATGTCATCTTCAATCCTACGGGCAACCCCGGCATGGCGACCGCCGGCAGTGGCGACGTGCTGACAGGCATCATCACCGGGCTGCTGGCAAGAGGCTATCAGCAGCGGGAGGCCTGCCTGTTGGGCATGTACCTGCACGGCTTGGCTGGCGACTTGGCAGCTCACGACTTAGGTCAGGAGAGCCTCATCGCCAGTGACATCATCAGTTACCTGCCAAAGGCCATCATGAGAATAAGTAATGAGAAATGAGTAATTATGAGAACTAAGAGAATTATTTTTTTACTTTTCTGTCTTTCCGCTCTTCTGCCTGTTTCCGCCCAGCAGAAACCGGTTGAAGGCACTACCTATTTCCTGCCAAAGACCGCCGTGCGCTTCGCCCTGCTCGTCGAGAAGACAACCTTCGAGCCCGGCGAATACGCCCGCTATGCCGAACGCTATATGAAGCTGCCCGTGCGCGAGGAGGCTGAGACAAGCTATCGTATCGTGGGATGCACGATGTCGCTCTTCGCCCTGCCCGACACGGCGAAAGAATTCAAGGCCATCATCGACAGCAAGCATACCATCATCACCCTGGAGCGCGACGAGAACGGAATACTCAAAGCCATCAACCACAAGGGCATCGAGATGGACAAGCCTGCCGAATTCATGGCGGCACCACGGCAGAAAACCGCCGACCCACATAGTTTCATGACGGAAGAGATGCTGTCGGCTGCCAGCTCGGCAAAGACGGCTGAACTCATCGCACGCGAAATCTACGACATCCGAGACAGCCGCAACATGCTGTCGCGCGGTGAGGCCGACTTCATGCCCAAGGACGGCGAACAGCTGCGACTGATGCTCCACCAGCTGCAGACTCAGGAACAGGCCTTGCTGCAGGTGTTTGCCGGAACGACGACGACCGACACCACGGAACATGTCCTGACCTACATACCCACAAGGGAAGTGAAGGATGAAGTGTTCTTCCGCTTCTCCAAACGGCTCGGACTCCTCGACAGCGATGACCTTGGCGGCGAACCCTATTATATTAATGTACGCGACCTGAAGGTCATACCTACCCTCAGATATGAGTTTGAAGAACCTGCCAAACGGACAAAGGAAGACATCGGCATCAACGTCTGCCTGCCTGGAAAGATACAACTCACACTGAAAGGCGGTAACCAGACACTGGCGGCATACGAACTGATGGCCGCTCAGTTCGGAAGGGTTGAAAACCTCAGTGCCAACCTCTTCGGAAAAAAGTTCACGACACGCCTTGTCCTCAATCCCGTCACGGGTAATGTCGAAAAGATACAGACAGAACCATTACAATAGTAGACAAGCAGGTGGTTTGGCAGATTGGTGGTTCAGTCGTTGGGTCGTTTAGGAAAGATAGCTGCCAGAAAAGCTGATATCCCTAATCTACTAAACCACCAAACGACTAAGCCACCAACTCTAATTAATTATAATTATGAGAAAATTACTTCTTTCATTAGGGGCCTGCATGATGGCCCTGAGCGTAGGGGCACAGAATGCTTACATGTGCGCCGGACAGCCAAAGACGGCTGTGTTTGAGCCTGCAGGCTATGACAAGAACCAGCACGAACCGTCACCCATCTTCGTAGAAGAACTGAAGCCAGGCACACAAGTGCCGGGGACGTGGACGCTACGGCCTTCCTTCGGACAGAAGGACGGAAAGAGCTGCGCCACTATTCCTGTGGGCAGCGATGTAGACCTCTATGGAACCGGCGAGGTGACAGGACCGCTGCGACGCAACGGCAGGAAGATTAGCCTGTGGAACGTCGACACACCCGCCTACAGCGTCGACGGCGGCACTCACCTCTATCAGAGTCACCCCTGGGTGATGGGCGTACGGCCCGACGGCACTGCCTTCGGACTCATTGCCGACAACACCTGGAAAATGACCATAGAAACCGACAGCGACGTGCGCTTTGAAAGCGAAGGACCCGCCTTCAGGGTCATCGCCATCGAAGCCGACACACCACAGCTACTCCTGCAACAGCTGGCCGACCTGACGGGACACATGGAGATGCCCCCACTATGGTCACTGGGCTATCAGCAATGCCGATTCAGCTACAATCCCGACAGCCGCGTAAAGGAAATCGCCGACACGCTGCGCCTGCACCGCATCCCCTCGGATGTCATCTGGATGGACATCGACTACATGGACAGCTATAAAATCTTCACCTTCAATCCCAAGGAATTCCCCGACCCCAAAGGTCTCAACAACTACCTGCACCGGAAGAACTTCAAGTCGGTCTACATGATTGACCCGGGAGTAAAAGTGGAGGAAGGCTATTTCGTCGACGACCAAGGCACCGAACGCGACTACTGGGTGAAAGATGCCGACGGCAAGCCCTTTGTCGGCAATGTATGGCCGGGTCCCTGCCATTTCCCCGACTTCACCCGCCCCGAAGTGCGCCAATGGTGGAGCGGACTCTATAAAGACTACATGGCCACGGGCATCGACGGCGTATGGAACGACATGAACGAGCCCAGTGTCTTCGGAGGTCCCGACGGCACCATGCCCACAACCAACAAGCACCTCGGCGGAGGAGGACAGCCCGCAGCTACCCACCTGCGCTACCATAACGTCTACGGACTGAACATGGTTCGAGCCAGCCGGGAAGGTCTCTTGAAGGCCAACCCCAACAAGCGACCCTTCATCCTCTCACGCTCGAACTTCCTCGGAGGACAACGCTACGCAGCGACATGGACCGGCGACAACCTCGCCTCATGGGACCAGTTTGAACTCAGCATCCCTATGTCCATCACCCTCGGACTCTCAGGACAACCCTTCAGCGGGCCCGACATAGGCGGGTTCTGTGAAAGCAGCAACGGCGACCTCGTAGCCCATTGGACTGCCGTCGGTGCCTATTACCCCTTCATGCGCAACCACAGCATCAAGGGAGCACGCAACCAGGAACCGTGGGCTTTCGACAAGAAGGTGCTTGATGCCTGCCGGACTGCCATCGAACGACGCTACCGACTCATGCCCTACCTCTACACACTCTTTCGAGAGGCTTCGCTGACAGGAGTCCCCGTGATGCGCCCGCTGTTCTTTGCCGATGCCAAAGACCCGTCGTTAAGAGCTGAGGATAAAGCCTTCATGTTTGGCGGCGACATCATCGTCGTTCCCATCTGGACCAAGGACACGCCGATGCCCAAGGGCAACTGGCAACGGCTGAAACTGGAGACAACCAGCGACGACTATCAGCCCACACTGTGGCAACGTGAAGGGTCGGTCGTCCCGATGGCCAACCTCTATCAGAACACCGTTGAATACCGCACCGACTCCCTGACCCTTCTCGTCAACCCCGACGCCAAGGGCAATGCCTGCGGAAAAATGTATCTCGATGCCGGCGACGGCTTCGAATATCAGCAAGGCCGACAGGCATGGGTGCACTTCAAGGTGAAGGTAAAAGCCAACGGCAAGGATGCCAAAGTGAAGTCTTTTGTCGAAGGCGACAAGGGACTTGCCCAACTGCCAAAAAACTACCGACTTGGAATTGTCAGGAACGGAAACATCACCTATACGGATTGGCGAAAAGGACTGAAGTAAGACGCTGTCTTCCGCGGTCAAATCCAATATCATACAACAGAAAAAGGCTTCTTTCGGGCACGTTTCCCACCGAAAAAATGCCCGAAGAAGCCTCTGTTAAAGCAATATAACAATTATACAAACTAAAACCACAACATCGCCTAAACAACTGAAAATCAATAGAAAAACAAAAACATACGCCTAAAAACCGTTATACAAACCATATTTTACTTAATAAGTAAAAAGAAATAGCGTAACTTTGCATCAAGATTTTGAATTTAATTTAAACTTAATAACATGATTAGTAATTTTAAAATTTGCCACTGTGGCTGGACAAGACGGACACTCATCGGTGTCGGTCTGTCGCTGTGTCTCGTAGCAACGGCTTCCGCGTCATCGGACATTAGCGGAACTTCCAACCTGCAACCGACACAAACACCACAGAACGAAGTGACCGGTATGGTTACCGACAACAACAAGGAACCACTGACCGGTGTTACAATTACCGTAGTAGGCGGCGGAGCAGCTGCCGTAACCGACATCGACGGTCTTTTCCACATCAAAGCTGAAAAAGGCCAGACTCTTGAATTCAGCTACATCGGCTTCCAAAAGAAGCAGGTCAAGCTGACTGGTGCCAAGCTGATCAACATCGTGATGGAAGAAGAAACTTCCGAAATGGAAGAAGTCATCGTCACGGGTTACAGCAGCCAGAAAAAAGCCTCTATCATCGGTTCTATCGAAACCATCAAGCCCGACGAGCTGAAGTTCGGTACGGGACGTACCCTCTCAAACAACCTTGCCGGTAAACTCTCCGGTATCATCGGCGTACAGCGTTCGGGTGAGCCGGGCTACGATGACTCCAACTTCTGGATCCGTGGTATCTCCACCTTCTCGGGCAACAACTCACCGCTCATCCTCATCGACGGTATTGCCCGCGACCTCAACAACGTCGACGTTAACGAAATCGAGTCGTTCTCGGTTCTGAAAGACGCTTCGGCCTCTGCCATGTATGGTGTGCGCGGTGCTAACGGTGTCATCGTCATCACCACCAAGCGTGGTAAGATTGGTGCACCTCAGGTGAAATTCCACGTCGAACACGCCATCAACGAACCCACCAAGATGCCCGAGTTCCTCGATGCACCCGAATATATGACCCTGCTCAACCAACTGGCACTGCAGGACGGGGCCGTACAGCCCTTCACGCAGCTCCAGATTGACCGCAGCCGCTCGGGCTATGACCCCGACCTCTACCCCAATGTCAACTGGATTGACGAAATCACCAAAGACTATGCCTATACCACTAAGGGCAATGTCGACATTAGCGGTGGTTCCGACTTCCTGCGCTACTCGATTGTCGCCTCCTACTTCAAGGAGAGCGGTATCCTCGAGCAGGATAAGTCGCTGCCCGTGAACAATGCCACAAACAACCAGCAGTTCAACCTTCGTACCAACATCGACATGGATGTCACGAAGACCACTCTGCTCCGCGTAAATATCGGCGGCTACCTGAACCGCTTCAAGAAGCAGCGCTGCTCCACCGACGATGCCTTCAACCAGGCCTTCATGACGCTGCCCTTCGTACACCCGGCACGCTACAGCGACGGTGCCATCCCCCGCATCTCCAACCGTGCCAACCCGTGGCTCACAGCCACACAGGGAGGCTATGACTTCATGACCTCTTCGAAAATCCAGACCCTCTTCTCAGTCGAGCAAGACCTCCGTCAGATTACGAAAGGCCTGAAGGTGAAGGGCTCGTTCAGCTTCGACCGCTGGAACCGCAGCCGCCGCACCCGTACCTCCAATCCCTCCATCGTCTTCCCTGCAACAAGCCGTGATGCCGAAGGTAACCTCGTCTACAGACAGGCTTCGACCGGTGACGAATCAATGGGCTTCGAGACCGGTAACGAATACGGTAACAGCAATGTCTATATGGAGGCCGACATCATGTATAACCGTCGTTTCGGCCTGCATGACATTGACGCCCTCTTCCTTTACAACCAGAACTCCTACGACGGCGGCGACATCCAGGACTACCGTAAACAAGGTATCGCCGGACGTCTCTCCTACACCTACGACAACCGCTATGTGACCGAGTTCAACTTCGGTTACAACGGCTCTGAGAACTTCGCCAAAGGCAAGCGCTTCGGCTTCTTCCCCTCGTTTGCCATCGGTTGGCTGCTCAGCGAAGAGCACTTCATGGAGTCTGTCCACGACATCTTCAATAAGATCAAGTTCCGCGCCAGCATCGGCCAGGCCGGTGACGACAACATCGGCGGACGCCGCTTTGCTTACCTCACAACCCTGAAGACCGATCAGGAAGGCTACACCTGGGGACAGGACGGACAACGTTCCTATAAAGGTATCACCGAGGGCGACGTGGGAGTGACGGACCTGACTTGGGAAACCGTTACCAAGAAGAACCTCGGCGTTGAAATCGGTCTGTGGAACCTCCTTGACATCAATTTCGACGTCTTCCGTGAAAACCGTAAGAACATCTTCATGCAGCGCAGCATCGTGCCGACACAGACCGGTTTCGTTGAGACTCCCTGGGCTAACTTCGGTAAGGTGAAGAACGGTGGTATGGAAGTCACCGTCAACCTGCACAAGCAATGGAACAAAGACTTCTTCACCTCTTTCTATGGCAACTTCACCTACGCCAAGAACTGCGTAGAGGAAATCGACGAAGCCGAAGTGAAAAAGGGAACCTATCGCGGACAGACCGGCCGCTCGCTCAACGAGCTGTGGGGTCTCACCGCCGAGCGCCTCTTCACTGCCGACGACTTCAATGAGGACGGTACGCTGAAGTTCGGCATCCCCGAGCAGAATGTCGGTGCCACGACGCTCCATCCCGGTGACATCAAGTATATTGACATGAACGGCGACAATGTCGTTAACGAAGAAGACGAAGGCTACATCGGCGGTACCGTCGACCCGCGCATCGTCTATGGTTTCGGCGGCGTCGTCTCCTATAAGAACTTCGACTTCAACTTCTTCTTCCAAGGCACCGGCGACACTTATCGTGTCATCGGCGGAGGTCGTGACGTTCCCTACTTCCTCCCGGGCGGTGGTACGACGACCGAAGGTAATGCCTATGCCGCCAACCTCGACGACCGCTGGATTGACGGAGTCAACGAAGATCCCTACGCCTTCTGGCCGCGTCTGACCTACGGACCGAACATCAACAACTGCCGCGCCTCTACATGGTGGAAGAAAGACATGAGCTTCCTCCGCTGTAAGACCATCGAGGTTGGCTACACCCTGCCGAAGGCTTGGATGAACCACATCTATTCAAAGGGGTGCCGCGTCTTTGTCAGTGGCAACAACCTCTTCTGCATCTCATCGTTCAAGCTCTGGGATCCCGAAATCGGCACTGCCAACGGATTGCGCTACCCGATGAACCGTTCCGTGCTTTTCGGTCTTGACATTAACTTCTAAAACACCTCTATACAGATATGAAAAGAATTAAAATAGCATTATATATGGTGGCGGTGCTCATGGCAGCAAACCTCACCACGGCATGTTCCGACTTCCTCGACAAAGAGCCGGACACCGAACTCAACACCGAAATGGTGTTTGAGAACCGCGAAAAAGTCTATTCGTGGCTGTCATATATCTATAATGTCATCCACACTCCCGACAAGTGGGCGCTGACCGCCGACGGCTATGAAATCCTCGCCGACGACGTCGTGGCGTCGAAGCGCTGGGAACAGTGGGACTGGAAAGACGTCCTTGGAAAAATCTACGGACAGTGGACCATCAACTCGCCCTGGGGTGGTAACCTATGGCACATGATGCCCCGCTACATCCGCCACGGCTACATCTTCCAAGAGCGCGCCCATGCCCTGCCTGACAGCGACCTGCCCGAAAGTGAAATCAACAACATGAAGAACGAGGTCAAATTCCTCTGTGCCTACGGCTGGTGGCTGCTGGCCGAGAACTACGGCGGCATCCCCTTCAAGCCCGACTACATTGCCCCCACCGACTTCGACCTCTCTGACCTGATGGTCGGCCAGTCGAAATTCGACGATGTCGTCGACTACTGCGACAAGGAGATGCTCGATGCCGCCAATGCGCTGCCCTCCGTCTATGAGGACCCGACCAAGTATGGCCGCATCACGAAGATCATGGCCCTTACGGTCCGTGCCCGTATGTTGCTCTTTGCCGCCAGCCCCATCGTCAACGGCAACAAGATGTATAGCGAATATCGCAACAACAAAGGCGAGCAAATCTTCAACATGACCTACGACCACAACAAGTGGGTGAAGGCATTAGAGGCCATCAAGCTCGTCATTGACGAAGCTGAGAAGGCCGGCTATGCACTCTATGTCGAGAACGGACCTAACGGCGACGTAGACCCCTTCATGTCGACCTACAACGTGCACATCAAGACCTGGAAGCAGGGCAACCACGAAATCACCTTCCCCGTGACCAAAGGAAATGCCTATCACGACACCTTGCTCCGTGTCACCTCTGTCAGAAAGTATGGCGGCGGCAACGGTCTTGGCGTCTATCAGGGACTGGTCGATGCCTTCTTCACCGAGAACGGTCTGCCCATCGACGACCCCAACTCGGGTTACGAAGAAAACGGGTTCTCCACCAGTGTCGAGAAGCGTCCCGACATTACCACATGGCTTTATGGCACCGGCAACCCGGGCGAGATTACCGCGCGCGGTACATATAATATGTACTGCCACCGTGAGCCTCGCTTCTACAACGCCGTATCGTTCCACAACTCTTGGCTCCACATCGCCCAGCGCCCCTACAACTTCCTCTTCCCGGGTGAAGGCGGTGGCGATGTTGACATCTGCGACAATACACAGAGTTCACCTCACGATGCACCTCAGAACGGCTACCTGCTGCGCAAGGCCATCTGCCAGACCGACAACTATCAGACAGGCGAAGAGACACCCCGACAGGGTTTCCTCTATCGACTGGCCTTCACCTATCTCGACTATGCCGAGGCCCTCAACGAGACGGAAGACAATCAGACCAATCGCGCCACAGCCCTTGAGTATGTCAACCGCATCCGCCATCGTGCCGGTGTCCGCGAATACACCTTCGACACCGTTGCTGCCGATGCCGACGAGATTCACGTCGACAACACCCAGGAAGCCATGCGAAAGATTATCCGCATGGAACGCCGCGTAGAACTCTGCTGCGAGGGTAACCGCTGGTATGACATCCGCCGTTGGATGATTGCCGAGGACATCCCCGAGATGAATGGTCCCTGCATGGGTATGAACGCTCAGGCAGGCCGCACCCGCAACGATTTCCACAAGCGTACCGCCCTCACTGCCCAGACCCGCGTCTGGAAGAAGCAGTACTACTGGTTCCCCGTCTATATCGACGAGTACGAGAAGAACCCGAACCTTGTGGAAGGTCCTTTCTGGGTTGACTGATTCAATACAACGAGTTAACAGACGAACAAGGAAATAACTTGTCAAGAAAAAAGTAAATCATTATGAAGATAAAGAATATATTCATGCTGCTGGGGCTGGCCGGTCTGTTTGCCGCCTGCAACGAAGACCCTGAGTTCTACAAGCTCGACAAGCAGCCCGATGAGATGCACGTCAAGGCTTCTACCGACGAACTCATCTGTGACCAGGGCAAGGCTCAGGAAACCGCCATCACCTTCACCTGGGATGCCCAGACATCTCCCTATGGCAAGGACGACAAGGTAAAATACGGCATCCGCTTCTATGCCTCTTCCAACAAAGAGCGCTATATCACCAGTGTCTACGATGTGGAAGAAGGCAAACGAGAGTTTTCGCTCACCAACGAACAGCTCAACAACATCATCGGACGTTGGACAGTTGCCGGCGACCGCATTCTTGTCACCGCTCAACTGCTTGCAAACGTTCAGAACGAGAACCACTACGTCCTGCCGGCCATCTCAACTGTAGAGTTTGCCGTCACTGGCTACGAGCGCTTCCCCGAAAACATCTTCTTCGTCATGAAGGATGCTGCCACCGGCGAAGTCACCAAGCAGACCCTCACGCAGAAAGAACGTGGAACGGGTGTCTATCAGGCTACCTTCGACATCTACCCCTGCACCTATCACATTGAGACAACCGCCAACGACTATCCCGTCTATGGCGCCGACCTGACCGATGACAAGGGCGAGAAAATGGTCTATGTCACCACGGGCGACTACACCGAGTTCACCTGCGACGAAATCGGCTCACGCACCGTCATCGTCGACACCAACGAAGAATACTACGACTGCCGTCTGCTCGACATCATCCCGCTTCCCAACGACAAGATGTGGATAGTGGGTATGGGCACCTCAGTCGGTTGGAACACCGATACGCCGGAAGGCAAGATGACGATGATCGGCGGTGCCCGCGACCCCTACATCTGGTCGTGGACGGGTCAGTTCTATAATGTGGAAGATGCAAAGGCCATCAAGGACGACTCTCCCGGCGAGTTCAAGATCGGACTCGGCAGCGGCTGGAGCGACCCCTTCCTCTTTGCCCCCTATGCCAATGCCGACCCTGCCACTGAGCACGGTTTCAGCGGTCCACGTCTTCAGAACGACGGCGGTGACAACAAGTGGGTAGTAAAGACTTCCGGCATCTATACCCTCACGGTATATCTCCTTGCCGACGACCCCCACACCACGTTCGAGCCTGTCACGGAATAAAATGGTCAAGGAAAGGAATTATCAGAAACGAACCGCTCATTATCAACTGATTACGGTTTTACCCCCTGATATTTCCTTTCCGTAACCAAATCTGTAAGAAATATGTTCGCATAGAAAGAAAAAAAAGATAAAAAATTGCAATTATGAAGAAAATAATTAATATCTTTGCAGTCGTCCTCATGATGGCAGCGGGTCTCTGCTCGTGCGTCGATGAAGAAGGTGCCGGCGTTCCTGCGCCGAAGAGCATGTTCATGCAGGCAGACGAATACGACGTCAACCTCACCACCGATGAAGTGCAGTCGCTTACCATCCGCTGGATTGACGTCCAGAATGCCACCTATGCCGTCAGCCTCTCCAACGACGAGAACGACGTGACCGAGACGATTACCAACACCCAGACTCCCGGCGACCTCAACACGCTCTCGATGACCATCAGCTACGACCAGCTCAAGGCTTATGTAGAGAAGGCAGGGCTCAACGGCATCGTCGGTTGCGACTTCAAAGTCAACATCACCGGTACGCCCAAAGACATGAGCCAGCCCACAGCCCTCGATGCCAAGGGCAGCACAGTCTCGGCAATCATCCACTATGTTGAGTAACAACTGAAAGCTTAAACATAACATTTTATATTTTTATTTTAATCACTATTAATTAAACAACAATCAACATGAAAAAGAGAAATCTACTTCTGCTCGCTGCCATCACATTTGGCATGGGCAACCTGTGGGCTCTTGATCAGGTAGACGGCGTCTACCAGATTGGTTCTGCACAGGACTTCAAGGATTTTGCTGCTATCGTTAATTCAGACGGTCGCAGTCAAGATCGCAATGCTGTTGTCACGGCCGACTTCACGCTCGACGACAACACGATGATTGGTGCACCCAGCAATGCATACCGTGGAACGTTTGACGGCAAGGGTCATACCATCACCGTTGCCTACAACATCGAGAAAACCGGACAGGACGGAGAGTGTGGTGTGTTCCGCCGTGTCAACGGAGGTACTGTCAAGAACCTTATCGTCCGTGGTGACATTAACACCAAAGGCCAGTTGGCCGGAGGTGTCGTTTCTGGCATTTGGCAGGTTGCCACTATCGAGAATTGCGTCAGCTATGTAACGATCACAGACACTCAGTCTGGTGACGGCACGCATGGTGGTATTGTAGCACGCATTTCCGACAAGAGCAATATTGTCATCCGCAACTGCGCCTTCTTCGGTACAATCAATGCTCCCGGACGTACGGGTAGCGGTGGTATTCTTGGCTGGCCCGACAATGCCTCCACACAAGTTCGCATTGAGAACTGCCTGATGGCGGGTACTCTTAATCTTGCTACAGGTCAGGACAACGATGTCATCGTCCGCAATACGGCATCGGTCAGCAACTGCTATTATTTTGACCTTCAGGGTATGAACAACTCGAAGTCGGCCTCTCAGGCCACTTCCGCCCAAGCAGCCAGTGGCGAACTCTGCTTCCTCCTCAATGGTAGCCAGAGCGTTGACAACAACTGGTTCCAAGACTTGAGCTCTGAGACCATGCCCAGTCCTATCGGCACAGCGGTTGTCTATGCTAATGGCGACCTCAATTGTGACGGAACTCCTAAAGGCTCTGTCAACTATTCCAACACGGAAGGTGCTGGCAACCGCGACCCGCACACATGGGGCGAGTGGGGTTTCTGCACGGTCTGTGATGAATTCCAGCCCGACTTCCTGGTTGCTGATGAAAACGGTTTCTATCCCATTGCCACTAAGCAGGACTACAACTGGTATATGGTACTTGTCAACCAGAAAGGCAATGGACACACCAATGCCAAGCTGACTGCCGACCTTGACCTGGGCGACTACGCCTTTGTTCCACTGGGTGTAGACGGTTCAAAGTTCACTGGTACATTTGACGGTCAGGGTCATCGCATCAAGAATATGACCATCGACGGAACCAAGAAAGAGCAAGGCTTCTTCAGTGTCTGTGGTGGCGGTGCTGTCATCAAGAACCTCGTCATCGACAGCTCTTGTCGGATGAATGGCACCGGTGGTGCCAATGTTGCTGCCCTGATTGGTTGCGTCAACGGAAATGACTATGGAACAACCATCACCATTCAGAACGTCGGCAATGAAATGTCAATGACTGTCAGCACAACCAACAATGCTGGTTTCGTTGCCCGTGACTTTAGTAACTATCTGAGAATTGTATTTGAAAACTGCTACAACACGGGTGATATCTATGGAGGTGTAGAAAACGGTGCTTTCACTGCATGGACACCTCGTGTAACTCTCACTAACTGCTGGAATACCGGACGCATAGAGCAGACTGGTGGTTACGATGGTTCTAAGAGCTTGGCTCGCGGAAATGGGCCTACCTTCATTAATTCGTATGACCTGAATACTGCCAACAGTGACAATGCAGGACAGCCTACCGGTTATGAAGCAAGCTGGCTTGCCAGCGGTAAGTTCTGCTACTTCCTCAATGGTAACTCCAGCGAAGATGTCTCATGGTTCCAGAAACTTGGTGAAGATGCCGATGCACATCCCTATCCCTTCGGAACCAACGTGGTCTATGCCAATGGCGATGTCCAGTGTGATGGTGTGACACCCAAGGAAGGCTCTACTATCGCCTATTCCAACACAGCAGGTGCAGGCAACCGCGACCCGCACACGTGGGGCGAGTGGGGCTTCTGCACGGTCTGCGACGAAATCAATCCTGACTTCTTGACTCCCACTGATAATGTCTATGCTTTGGCTACCGACAAGCAGCTCAACTGGTTTGCTGTATACACTCAGCGCGTGGATGCTTCTGTCAATGCCAAGCTGACAGCCAATATCGATATGGCTGCTATTGAGAACTTCCCTGGCATTGGTTCCAATGAGAAAAACTATACAGGTACTTTCGATGGTCAGCGCCACATCCTGAGCAATGTAAAGATGGAATTTGCACGTGAAGGTGTTGGCTTCATCAACCGTGCTGCCAATGGTGCTCATCTGAAGAACGTCACCCTTGCTTCCAACAGCTCCTTCAAAGGCAGCAAAGCCGTTGCCGGTCTTATTGGTGGTCTCTATGGTGGTGGTGATGTCTACATCGACAACTGCGGTAACGAAGCCTCTGTCGTGTCTACCGGCCAGAATGCCGGTGGTGTGATTGGTGTCTGCTTCAATGGAACCATTGCTCACCTCACCAATGTCTACAATGTCGGTACCATCAAGGGTAATGATGCAAACGAAAGCGGTAGCCTCTCTGGCTGGATGACCAATGCCGTTTTGGTTAACTGCTATAGTGTAGCCGGCTATCCTACCGCTGAAGACACTCATGGCTTCGTAGAAGGCAAACAGTTCGGACGTGGTGATGGTATCAAGCTGACCAACTGCTACGACTACGGTACCGGTGATTGGGGAACCAACAATGGTACTTGGGGTGTGTTCACGAAAATCAGCAATCCCGCCGATGAACTCGAAATGGGTAAAGCCTTTGCAGGACTGTTCGACGGTGAAGGTGGCAATGTATGGCGCATGGAGTTCAATGGTTGGGCTCACCCCGTACTCTATGACACAGACATCGTTCTGAAAGAGAACTTCCCCAACCGCATTGTAGCTGCTGAGAATGCTGATGTCACCTTCTATCGCACCACTGTTGCTGATGTCTGGAACACCTTCGCTGCTCCTGTGGCTCTGACCGCTGAGCAGGTTGAAGAAGTATTCGGTACCGGCGCTAAGGTTGCTGCCCTGAAGGAAATCGCCGGTGAGGTTGCTACCTTCGAGACCGTTACTGCTACAGAAGCTGGCAAGGCTTACCTCGTAATGCCTACCGCTGCCAAGACAACCTTCGCCTTGAAGGCTGACCTGAGCGACGCTGCTCCTGCAACCGCCGACTTCCAGGGTGTCTACACTCCGACCGAACTGACCGCCAACGACCTCTTCGTTGCTACCGGAAACACACTGCAGGCAGCCAAGAGCGGTAGCCTCAAGGCCTTCCGCGCTTACTTCAAGAACGCTGCCGCCAGCGGTGCCAAGTTCTTCACCGTCGACGGTGAGGCTAACGGCATCATCGGCCTCAACGGTGAAGTCATGACCGCCAAGGAAGTATACAACCTCAACGGCCAGCGCGTGAACGCTGCCCAGAAGGGTGTCTACATCGTGAACGGCAAGAAGGTCGTTATGTAATATGAGAAATGAGTAATCACTATTACAAATTTCTAATTCCTAATTATTAAAATAAGATATTATTATGAATAAGAAAGCATATATCATTCCGACACTGAAGGCCCTCAGCGCTAACGAAGAGGTCCTCATGCTGACAGCATCCGTAGGCGGTGAGACCATCCTCACCGTCGATGAAGAAGGTGATGGCAATGCCGACAACGCACTCGGCAAAACAAGCATCTGGGACGAATAATCCATTCACAACTATTCTTTCCACTGCCATCGGTCCACAAGGCCGATGGCAGTTTTGTTTTTTATCCATAAAAACTAAGGTTCGGAAGGGGGATGTCAAAGGAACGGCTGGAGGGAGTCTGCCAACCGCTTATATTACCTCTTTGAGATAGTCCGATTACCTCAAAGAGATAACAGTGTTTCCAATGTGAGATAACCGGATTACCTGTCGTTGGAAACACTGACAAGTCTTAGTTTACAGATTTCCGTCAGGCAGACTCGTGCATCGCAAAGCTATGCTTCGGAAGAAAAAAAAACGGTAATCACACAATAAAACCGGCATCTGCTACGTTTATCTAAAGGTATTAATACAAGAATGCCGCCTGCCGAAGGTGGCCAAAATGTTTTTATTATGATTGATTACATCCGGGGCGAACTCACTGAGATTACCCCTACGCAGGCTGTCGTCGAGGCTCACGGCGTTGGCTATGCGCTGAATATTTCGCTGAACACCTACACCGCTGTCCAGACACAGCGGGAGGTGAAACTGTATGTCCATGAGGCCATCGTGACGGGTGGTCGCGACGATTCCTACACGCTCTACGGCTTCTTCTCGAAGCAGGAGCGTGCGCTGTATCGTTTGCTCATCACCGTCAGCGGCGTCGGAGCCAACACGGCACGCATGATTCTGTCGAGTCTTTCGCCGAAGGAACTCTGCAATGTCATTGCCAACGGCGACGAGCGTATGCTGAAGAGTGTGAAAGGCATCGGCCTGCGGACAGCCCAGCGCATCATCGTCGACCTAAAGGACAAGATTATCTCGTCGGGCATTGCCCAGGAGCTGTCTGTCGACACGCAGGCCGCCCACGACTCTACCATCAACAACGATGCACGCAACGAAGCCGTCCAGGCTATGGTGATGTTAGGCTTCTCCCCTGCCCCCTCGTCGAAGGTAATCACCGAAATCCTGAAGGCCGAGCCTACCCTACCCGTCGAGCAAGTCATCAAGAAAGCCCTGCAGATGATCAAGTAGAATGCAAAGGAACAGACACATATTATTATTAGCATTGCTGGCAGCCGTCGTTGTCAGCTATGCGGCGTCTGTATCCTATCAGTCTGTCTTCAATCCGGCAAGCACCACTCCCGCTGCGGAAAGCAGCAAAGGGATTGAAACCTTGCCGCCCGACTCAACGGTGAAACCGAAGGCACAGCCCATCTTCGCTGAGGAGGAAGATATACCCGACTCGATGCTCAACACCCGATGGAAGGTGCAGCGCACCGTGCCCATCACCGACGACGACCTCAGGAAGAACGCCATGGACCTTGAGCGTCCTGAGAACCTCAAGCAGCAAGTGGTCTACAACGACACTCTCGACACCTATGTCATCGGGTCGCGCATGGGCAACACATACGTTTCCACACCCATCATGATGTCGATGCAGGAGTATCTGAAGTGGAGCGAGCGCCAGCTCTTCACCGACTTCTTCCGGCAGAAGAACACCGAGTCGTATGAGACGCAGGGCAAGGAGAAATTCGACTTCACCGACATGCACTTCGACCTGGGTCCCGCCGAGAAAATCTTCGGTCCCGGCGGCGTGCGCATCAAGACGCAAGGCACTGCCGAGCTGAAGTTCGGCCTCACACTGAAGAACATCGACAACCCGTCGCTCCCCATCCGCAACCGTAAGACGACAACGATGGACTTCGATGAGAAGATCAACATGAACATGAACGGCAAGGTGGGCGACAAGGTCAACATGAACCTCAACTACAACACCGATGCCACCTTCGATGCCGATGCCCAGAACATGAAGCTGAAATACGACGGCAAGGAAGACGAAATCGTCAAGCTCGTCGAAGCTGGCAACGTGTCGTTCCCTGCCAACTCATCGCTGATACGCGGTGCCAGCTCACTGTTCGGACTGCGTACCGACCTGCAGTTCGGCAAGCTGAAACTGCAGACGGTCGTCTCGCAGAAGAAGTCGTCGAACACCAGCGTCTCTTCAAAGGGTGGTGCCCAGACAACGACGAAAGAGCTTAACGTTGCCAACTACGAAGAAAACCGGCACTTCTTCCTCTCGCAATACTTCCGCGACCGCTATAACGACGGCATGAAGACGCTGCCCAACCTGATGACGGGCATCAAGATAAACCGCGTGGAAGTGTGGGTGACCAATAAGAGCGGATCGGCCAACAACACCCGAGACATCATCGCCTTCACCGACCTGGGTGAGAACGACCGCATCTCCAACACCCTCTTCACAAGCACGGGACAGCAGGTGCCGTCGAATGCCGCCAACACTGAATACAGTCAACTGGTTGGCTCATGGGCATCGGCACGCGACGTCGACCAGACCTCGTCAACCCTCGACGGGGCAGGACTGGTGGGCGGTACCGACTATGAAAAGCTGGAGAGTGCCCGGCTACTCAACTCATCTGAATACACCATCAACGATGCACTGGGATACATCACCATGAGCCAGAAGCTGCAACCCGACCAGGTGCTGGCAGTGGCCTTCGAATATACCTATGGCGGACAGACCTATCAGGTGGGTGAATTTGCCAGCGACATCACCGATGTCAACCAGGCACTCTTCGTGAAAGCCCTGAAGAACACATCGAACAACCCCACACAGGGCAACTGGGACCTGATGATGAAGAACGCCTACAACCTCGGCACATCGTCCATCCAGAAGGAGAAGTTCCGCCTCGACATAAAGTTCCAGAGCGACACGTCAGGTGTCTATCTTTCCTACATCCCCGAACAGCAAGTGAAGGAACAGCCCCTCATCCGACTGATGGGTGCCGACCGACTCGACAATAACAACAAGCCCCATTCCAACGGCTACTTCGACTTCATCGAAGGCTACACCGTTGCCAACGGCTCTGTCTTCCTCCCTACGGTCGAGCCCTTCGGTGAAAACATGTATCAGACACTCGTCAGCAGCGGCGTGGCTGCCGATGTGGCTGCCAAGTATGCCTTCACCGAACTCTACGACTCCACACAGACCGTTGCCAAGCAGATTGCCGAAAAGAACAAATATCAGATTATAGCACAATACCGCGGACGCAATGCCAACGTCATCTCCCTCGGAGCCACCCAGGTGCCGCAAGGCTCTGTCGTCGTCACGGCAGGCGGTGTCACCCTCACCGAAGGCACCGACTATACCGTCGACTATGCCGCAGGAGAGGTGCGCATCCTCAACCAAAGCATCATCGATGCACAGACACCCATCAACGTATCCTCGGAGAGCAACAGCGACTACGGACAGGCACGAAAGACAATGGTAGGCATCAACTGGGAGTATGACTTCTCAAAGAACTTCCAGATGAGCGGTACGCTGCAACATCTTTCCGAACAGGCCCTGACGACCAAGGTCAGCATGGGTTCTGAACCGCTGAACAACACGCTGTGGGGCGTCAATATCAACTGGAAGAAGGAGAGCCAATGGCTGACGAACATGCTCGACAAGATTCCGCTCCTCCACCTGACGCAACCCTCCAACATCTCCTTCACAGGAGAATTTGCCCACCTCATAGCCGGCAAGAGCCACGGAACGCAGGACAATGCCTCCTATCTCGATGACTTTGAGAACACGACGACCAAGAGCGACATGTCGACACCGTCGTCATGGACCCTGTCGAGTGTGCCGACGATGTTCCCCGACTATAATGACAAGACCTCGCTCAAGAGCGGCTTCAACCGAGCCCAGATGGCATGGTACACCATCGACCCGCTCTTCACGCGACGGTCCTCATCACTTACCCCGGGACACATCAAGAGCGACCTCAACCAGCTCTCCAACCACTATGTCCGTGAGGTGGCAGTCCGCGAACTATATCCCAACCGCGACCAGAGCACCTACAACGGAGCCACCTCCATGCTGCCCATCCTCAACGTGGCTTACTATCCCGACGAACGCGGACCCTATAACTTCAACCCCGACCTGCAAGCCGACGGCAAACTCAATAATCCGAAAAGCCGATGGGGCGGCATGATGCGCCGACTGAACACTACCGACTTCGAGGACGCCAACATCGAATATATCGAGTTCTGGCTCATGGACCCCTTCATCTATACCCGTCGCAACGGTACGCAAGGACAATATGGCGGCGATCTCTACTTCAATCTGGGTGAAGTGAGCGAAGATATCCTGTGCGACGGCAAGAAGTTCTATGAGAGCGGTATGCCCGTCGATGGCTCTGGTGCGTTCACCACCACCCAATGGGGTAAGATACCGACACAGACCACCGTCAACTATGCCTTTGCCACCAGCAGCGGTTCACGAGCCCTGCAGGATGTAGGCTTCAACGGACTCACCGACGACGAAGAGCGCACGTTCCAGCCCTATCAGGACTTCCTCAGCCAAATCCAAGGCAAGGTGCCAACGGCTGTCTACGACTCCATCTATGCCGACCCGGCCAACGACAACTACCATTATTTCCGTGGCAGTGACTTCGACCAGATGCAGGCCGACATCCTTCGACGCTATAAGTATATCAACAACCCGCAAGGCAACTCGCCCGACTCTGACTCACGAAACGAAAGCTACGATACTTCCTATAAGACCACGCCCGACGTAGAAGACATCAACCAGGACTACACCCTCAACGAATACGAGAAGTATTATCAGTATCATGTCTCATTGCGCGACGAAGACCTCGTTGTCGGACAAAACTACATTGTCGATAAGCGAGAAGGCAGCCCGACACTCCGAAACGGAGAAAAGGAACTCGTCACATGGTACCAGTTCCGCATTCCTGTCGACGACTTCGAGAAACGCGTCGGCTCTATCAGCGATTTCTCCAGCATTCGCTTCATCCGCATGTTCCTCACCAACTTCGAACACCCCGTCGTATTACGTTTCGGAAGCCTCGACTTGGTGCGCGGCGAATGGCGTGTCTACGAGCAGAACCTCGACAATGTCAGCGGTTCTGGCCGACTCAACGTCAGTGAAGTCAACATTGAGGAAAACAACGACAAGACTCCCGTCAACTATGTCCTGCCGCCAGGCATTCGCCGCGTGCAAGACCCCAGTCAGCCGCAACTGGTTGAAGCCAACGAGCAAGCCCTCAACATGGTTGTGAACAACCTGTCGTCGGGCGAGTCGAAGGCCGTCTATAAAAACACTGCCGTCGACCTGCGACAGTATAAGCGGCTGCAGCTCTTCATCCATGCCAATGCCTTCGAACAGAACACCACTAATCTGCAGGACAACCAGTTGGCAGTCTTCATCCGACTTGGCAGCGACTACAAGAGCAACTACTATGAATACGAAATCCCGTTGAAACTCACACCACCGGGCAACTACGACCGCTATTCACCCACCGACGTCCGGTTGGTATGGCCGCAGGAAAACCTCCTCGATGTCCCCCTCACCGTGTTTACCTCGCTCAAACGCGACCGTAACATTGCAAAGGGCGAAGGACGTGCATCGTACTCACAGCCCTTCACTGCCTACGATGCCGAGAACCCCAACAACAAACTGACCATCCTCGGTAACCCGTCGCTGGGTGAAGTGAAGACGATGATTATCGGTGTCCGCAACAACTCCAACGACATCAAGAGCGGTGAAGTATGGGTTAACGAACTCCGACTGAAGGAATATAATAACGAAGGTGGATGGGCCGCACAGGGAAACCTCAATATGCAGCTCTCCGACCTCGGAACCCTCAACATGCAGGGACGATACATCACTGATGGATTTGGTGGCATCGAAGAAGGTGTCATGCAGCGTTCTACCGAGAACCAACGCAACTACACCATCACCACGAGCCTTGAACTCGGAAAGTTCTTCCCCGAAAAGGTGAAGGTGTCGGCACCGCTCTACTATTCCGTGACAAAGGAAGAAAGCAGCCCGAAATACAACCCCCTCGATACCGACTTGGAACTGCGTGAAGCCCTTGATGCCACCGTCGACCGCCACGAACGCGACTCCATCGAAAGTATCACCGTGACAAAGACCACCAATACCAACTTCTCACTCTCCAACGTGCGTATCGACTTGAAGATGGACAAGAAGCATCCGATGCCCTTCGACCCCGCCAACTTCTCCTTCTCCTACAGTCACAGCCATCGCAACACGTCGGGTGAGACCACCGTATATGAACGTGAAGACACCTGGCTGGGACGCATGTCCTACCAATGGGTACCCGTCTATAAATCCTTCGAACCCTTCAAGAAGAAGATTAAGAGCAAGAGCAAATGGTACGACCTGCCCAAACAGTTCACCTTCAACTGGCTCCCGCAGAACATCTCGTTCAACACCGATGTCAACCGGTCCTACCATGAGTTGCAGGAACGCGACATGGAAGACCTTGGTGGATCATCGCTGCCGCTGACCTTCAACCAGATCTATCATTGGAACCGTGACTTCAGCCTGAAATGGGATTTCACCAAGAACCTCCACATGTCGTTCCAGAGCGCAACCCGTGCTGAAGTGGAAGAGCCTTATACTCCTGTCAACAAAGACTTATACCCCGACCGATACGAGGCATGGAAAGACTCCGTGCGCACCTCTCTGCGCAACTTCGGAACACCTCTCGACTACAACCAGTCGTTCTCACTTTCCTACAAGGCTCCGTTCAACCTCATCCCCATCTTCAACTGGATTACTGCCGACGCCAAGTACGATGCCAAGTATACATGGGTACGGGGTAGCGACCTTGAAGACGGGACATCACTCGGCAACACCATCACCAACAATCGGACGGCAAGCCTCAACTCTACCCTTAACCTGGAGAAACTATATGCACTCGTGCCCTTCCTCAAGGCCACCAACGACCGATTTAACAAAGATTCGCGCCGGTCTGCCAACCAGTCGAAGGCTGCCGCTGCCAACAAGAAGTCCGGCAGCAAGGAAGATGAAAAGATGAAAGGAGTCAATGCCAGTGCCCTCAACAAAGAGTTGCCAAAGAACAAGAAAGGATTTGAGAGTGAGGTCACGCTGATGCCCGACACCGTCATCAGTGTCAAGCACGGCAAAAAGAGCAAACGACTCATCGTCACGGCAAAGACGGAGGAAGGCAAACTATTCCCCATCAAATACAAGGTTGAAGACGACAATACCATCCGCATCCTCACCAAAGTAGACTCAGCCACAAAGGTGAAGGTCACCGTAACGCCCAAGCAGCCGCTCGATGAACTCAAGTGGTATCGCTATGCCCAGTCGGCAGCCCGCTTTGCCATGATGGTGCGCAATGTCAGCCTCACCTATCGCAATACAACCTCGCTCGGTCTTCCCGGCTTCATGCCCAGCATCGGCGATGCCTTCGGACAAAAGCACACCGGCGACATCCTCTCGCCAGGACTCGACTTTGCCTTCGGACTTACCGACGACAACTATATCGAGCGGGCCCGTGAAAATGGATGGCTGCTACTCTCTGACGCTGTGGCCACACCAGCCACCACGTCACATAATGAAGACCTGCAGCTGCGCATGACCGTAGAACCTTTCCGCAACTTCAAGATTGACGTCAATGCCAGCCGGGCCCAGACAACAGGTAAGAGCATACAATATATGTATGCAGGCAACCCGACGACCCAAACCGGAACGTTCAACATGACCACCATCTCCATTGGTTCCGCCTTCGAAGGCATCGGCAATGCCAACAATGGCTATCCGTCGAAATCATTTGAGAAGTTCTGCAACAGTATAGACGACTATCGTAACCGCGTAGAGAAACGCTATGAAAACGCCATCTATCCGGCATTGAGTCCGTTGGGCGGTAAGAAGTTTAACGCTGAAAACGGCGGTGTCAACCGATATAGTGCCGATGTGCTCGTACCGGCCTTCCTCGCCTCTTACACCAGTATGGGCGGAAAGTCACTCGACATCTTCCCATCCCTGTCGCGCCTGCTGCCCAACTGGAGCGTCACCTACAGCGGACTCTCCAAGCTCACTTGGTTTAAGAAGACCTTCAAGAGCGTTAACATCAAACACTCCTACAAAAGTGTCTTTGCCATCGGTTCTTACAGCACCTACAGCACCTATATGGAATTCATGGAAGGACTCGGCTTCATCACTGATGCCACGACCGGCAATCCCGTTCCTAACTCCATGTATAACGTTTCGACGGCAAGCATCAACGAACAGCTGCAACCCATCGCCATCGATGTTACCTTCCCAAGCGGCATGACGGCAGGCATCGACTACAAACAGAACCGTGTGCTCACACTCTCGATGACCAGTATGCAAATCAATGAGACTCGTTCCAACGACTGGTCGGCCAAGTGGGGATACAAGATTAACGACTTCAGTTTCAAGTTCGGCGGCAACAGCCACAGAAAGGTGAAATCGAAGAATAAGGGCAACGAAGAGGACGAGAACAACCAGAGCCAAAGCTCTCAGAAGAGCTCACAGAAGAAGAACGGTGTCAATCATGACCTCAACCTCAACTTTACCCTCACCTATCGCCAGCAGGCGGCCATCATCCGCGACATCGCCTCGATGACGAGTACGGCTTCCAGTGGAAACAAGAACCTGAAGTTCTCGTTCATGGCCGACTATACACTGTCGAAGCTGCTCACCATGACCTTCTACTACGAACATCAGGGTAACACGCCGTTGCTTTCATCAAGCAGCTATCCTACGACCACTCGAGACTTCGGTTTTTCCATGAAGTTCTCACTGACAAGGTAAAACGCATAGGCCCCTTAAGCCCTATATAAAAAAGCATGAAGCAGTTCCTCATAACCCTCCTTGGACTGGTGCTTTGCAGCAGTGCCGCAAAGGCTCAGCAGGGTACCCACCTGCAAAGCCGTCTCGACTCCTTGCTCCTCGACCCAATGTTCGAGACCTCTCAGGTGGGCATCATGGTTTATGACTTGACTGCCGACACGGTCGTCTATACACATGGTCACCGACAGTTGTTACGTCCGGCATCCACCATGAAGTTGCTGACGGCTGTCACCGCCTTGCGTGAACTCGGGACAGACTATCAGCTACATACAGAAATTCGCATCGATGGCTTTGTCAGCGACAGCACCCTCTATGGCAGCCTCACCTGTATTGGAGGCATGGATCCCTCATTCGACTCACAACGGATGAACGAACTCACCGACAGTCTTCTTGCGCGAGGCATCAAGACCATCCAGGGTTCCGTCATCGCCGACCGTACCATGAAGGACACACTCCTCTTGGGCGAAGGATGGTGCTGGGATGACAACAATCCGGTCCTCTCACCTTTATTATATAATAGGAAGGACCGCTTTGTGGAAGAACTCTGCGGTCGCTATGCCCATGAAGTAGAAATCAGGAATAAAGAGGAAATGATGAAGGCAGAAGCCCAAGACTCCCTCCATTCGTCGTTCTTCCTTCCTACGTCTTTAGCCGAGCGCATCCTGCCGCCGATGCTGAAGAAAAGCGACAACCTCTACGCCGAGTCCGTACTCTATCAGGTAGCAGCACAATCGGGAACACCTTTTGCCACGGCCCGACAGGCCCAACAGGCCGAGAAACGGCTCATTGAAGACTTAGGACTGCATCCTGCCGACTACCGGTTGGCCGACGGTTCCGGTCTCTCGCCTTATAACTACCTTTCAGCCGAACTCCTCGTACGACTGCTCCGATATGTCTATAACACCCCGAAACTGTTCTCCTACATCCAACCCGCCCTGCCCGTTGCCGGTATCGACGGGACGCTGAAAGACCGAATGAAGAAGACACCTGCCCAAGGTAACATCTGGGCAAAGACAGGAACGCTCACTGGTGTCAGTTCCCTCGCCGGCTATGCCCTCGCTGCCAACGGCCACATGCTGGCTTTTGCCATCATCAACCAGGGGGTGAGAAGCAATCGTGTCGGTCGCGACTTCCAGGACCGTTTCTGCATCCGACTATGTTCACCGTCACAAGAGAACTCAATTAAAACCAAATAATAATATGAACGGGAAATTACTAACCTTGGCCCTTATGGCCTTCACGCTGCCTATAGCAGCCGAAAACACCCAGCAACCGACATTCACCGAATGGCACGACCTGCAGGTGAATGAAGTGAACCGGTTACCCATGCACACCACGTTCTTTGCTTTTGATAACGAAGCATTGGCATTGCAGCGCGACATGACAAAGTCTAAACGCTATCTGTCCCTCAACGGACAATGGAAATTCAATTGGGTAGAGAATGCCGACCAGCGTCCCACCGACTTCTATCGCACCGACCTCGACGATGCCAAGTGGGGCACGATGCCGGTACCGGGAAACTGGGAACTGAATGGCTATGGCGACCCTGTATATGTGAACATCGGCTTTGTCTGGCGCGGACACTTCGAGAATAATCCGCCCGAAGTACCCATCAAAGACAACCACGTCGGTTCCTATCGACGCACCATCGACATCCCTGCCGAGTGGTTCAATGGCAAATCACAAGCCACAAACCAAATCATCGCCCACTTTGGTTCCGTTACCTCCTGCATCTATCTCTATGTCAACGGGAAATTCGCAGGCTATTCTGAAGACTCGAAGGTGGCCACCGAGTTCGACATCACCCCTTACGTCCAGGCAGGCAAGAACCTCATTGCCTTCCAGGTGTTCCGCTGGAGCGACGGCTCCTACTGTGAGGACCAGGACTTCTGGCGACTCTCGGGTGTGGCCCGCGACTCCTATCTCTATTGCCGCGAGAAGGACAATCATGTCGATGACCTGCAAATCACTTCCGACCTTGTCAATAACTATCAGGACGGCACGCTCCAGGTGAAGGCCCTCGGCACCGGCAATATCGACATCGACCTGACGCTTTTGGATGCAAAAGGACAGACTGTTGCCCAGGAAGCCATCAAGGCATGGGATGAGACGCAGCCCATGCAGGGCGGTGTCGTCATGACAGTGGAGAACCCGAAGAAGTGGACTGCCGAGACTCCTTATCTATATACATTGGTAGCCAAGGCCTACAAGAACGAAGTCACCGGCAAGGGCAAGAGCCAGCGAGTGCAGCGAAACCTTGTCGAAGTCACATCGCAGCGTGTGGGTTTCCGAAAGGTTGAAATCAAGGACGCCCGCTTCCTCGTCAACGGCCAGCCCATCTATATCAAGGGTGCCAACCGTCATGAGATGGATCCCGACGGTGGCTATGTGTTGTCGCGAGAGCGGATGATACAGGACCTCACCATCATGAAGCAATTCAACATCAATGCCGTCCGTACCTGCCACTATCCCGACGACCCCCTCTGGTATGACCTCTGCGACGAATATGGCATCTATCTCTGTGCCGAAGCCAATCAGGAATGCCACGGCTTCGGCTATGAGGACACAGCCATCTCGAAGACACCCCTGTTCCAGAAACAGCTGTTAGAACGCAACCAGCATAATGTCAAGACCTACCGCAACCATCCGAGCATCATCATGTGGTCGATGGGTAACGAGACTGTCGACGGTCCTAACTTTACGACCATCTACCAATGGATAAAGAAGGCCGATCCTTCGCGACCCATCCACTGGGAGCGTTGCGGTGACGGTCCCAACTCTGACATCCGTTGCCCGATGTATGCCTCCCAGGAGTGGTGCCGTTTCTACAATAGCAGCCAGAAGCCCGCTGACCAGAAGCCGCTTATACAGTGCGAATACGCCCATGCGATGGGTAACTCGTGCGGTGGTTTCAAGGAGTACTGGGATATCGTCCGCGAGAACGGGAAGTTCCAAGGCGGCTTCATCTGGGACTTTGTCGACCAGGCCCTGCGTGGAAAAGACGGTGCATTCAAATACGGCGGCGATTACAACGACTATGATGCCACCGACAACAACTTCAACTGCAACGGACTCATCTCGCCCGACCGCGTGCCCAATCCCCACATGTATGAGGTGGGCTACTACTACCAGAACATCTGGGCAGAGGCTGTAGACCTGCCGAACGGCATCATCAGCGTAAAGAACGAATACTTCTTCCGCAACATCCACAACGTGAACATGCGCTGGACGTTGCTCTCTGACGGTGAGGAAGTGGCAACGGGCACCGTCCGCCACCTCGACGTGCAGCCGCAGCAGTCGCGCCTCTACACCCTCGGTTCAGCCTTCACGTCGGCACTCTCAAATGCCGCACCGTTGTTCCCACCCCTCGATGCCACCGAAGTCTTGCTCAACTTTGACTTCTACCTCGACCAAGCCGAACCGCTGATGCAGGCCGGACAGCGCATAGCCTACGACCAGATCATGGTGTCGACGGTCGACCAGAAGCGGGTGATGGAAATGAATAAAGTGATACTGGTGGGCACAAAGCCCGCCAAACACAAAGATCAGAAGAAAAAGAAAATGATCAGCGAGGATGCCGACGCCCTCTGCCTCCTCTCCGGCAATAGCGGCGACTACCTCCGCATCGACAAGGCAACAGGCTTCCCCTCCCTCTATTACCAAGGGCAAGCCGTGGTGAGCGACCTGCGCCCGAACTTCTGGCGTGCCGTGACCGACAACGACATGGGTGCCGGACTACAGAAACATCTTGGTGTATGGCATCATCCGAAACTCGTCG
The DNA here is from genome assembly GCA_017445845.1 of Prevotella sp. Taxonomy (GTDB): domain Bacteria; phylum Bacteroidota; class Bacteroidia; order Bacteroidales; family Bacteroidaceae; genus Prevotella. Next base: position 14,885 of record JAFSRY010000063.1, on the reverse strand, counting down.
TGGAAAGCATCAATGCCGATGAAGCCATGGGCAAAGCCTTCGTGTCCTACGACATGCCTGACGTAAAGGCAAAGCTCTATCTCACCTATGAGTACGATGCATTGTGCAACCTCACCGTGACCCAGCGGCTACAGACCACGGCAGGTTCCGACGTTCCCAACATGATGCGCTTCGGAATGACAGCTTCGATGCCGAAGAGTTTCCAAAAGATTGAATACTATGGCCGTGGTCCCGTTGAGAACTATCAGGACCGCCAGTTCTCACAGCGCCTCGGCATCTACAAGCAGACCGTCGACGAACAGTTCTATCCCTATATCCGCCCGCAGGAGACAGGCACGAAGACCGACATCCGCTGGTGGAACATGTTCAACGACGAAGGTATTCGCGTGGGTATTGCTGGTGAGAACCGCCTCTCGATGAGTGCCCTGAACTACGACATCGACGAGTTGGACGAAGGAGTAGAGAAGCACCAGCGCCATCCCAACGACCTGAAGAAGGCCGACCATGTGACGCTCTGCATCGACGACATCCAGATGGGTGTGGGTGGCATCGACTCGTGGGGAGCCTGGCCGCTGCCTCAACATTGTGTGACCTACCGCAACCGCTCGTTCACCTTCTGTATCAGTGCGTTCAAACCATTGCGATAACTCCTTTACTCCGATTACTCCTAAAAAAATGAAAGCCAAGAATATTGTCCTTGCCTCACTGATGACAGTCATCGGTCTGGCTTCGTGTAATTCAAACCTTAAACCGCAAGCCTCAGGCCTCACCTCCTATGTCGACCAGCGCATCGGTTCGGGGGGCCACGGTCATGTGTTCGTGGGAGCCAACGTGCCGAACGGCCTTGTGCAGGCCGGACCCACACAGTACACCCGCGGTTGGGACTGGTGCTCGGGCTATCACGACAGCGACTCTGTGCTCATCGGCTTCGGCACCATGCACCTCAGCGGCACAGGCATCGGCTGTCTGGGGGATATAGCCTTGCTGCCCATCGATTCGGCCCAACAACGCGAGGTGACGTTCAGCCACGACGATGAACTGATGCAACCGGGCTACTACAGCGTGCAGCTGCTTCAGCCCGAGGTGAAGGTGGAACTGACAGCCACGCCGAGAGTAGCCTTTGAAAGGTATACGGCCGATGACAGCCTGATGCTTAGGCTTGACCTCACCCAGTGCATCGGCTGGGACCACATGACGGAATGTAGCTACCACCAGGAGTCGCCGACACTCATCACGGGCTATCGCCGCTCTACCGGATGGGCCAAGGACCGTAGCATCTACTTTGCCATGGAGTTCTCAGCACCCATCCGCATAGAGGAAGGCAGCACTGACACAATTGCCATCATGACTCCCCTCACCACCATGGACGAACATCCATGGGCTGAACTGCTTGTCAAGGTGGCGCTCTCGCCCACCTCTGTCGACAATGCCAAAGCCAACATGCAGGCCGAACTACCCCACTGGGACTTCGACCGTGCAGAGGGCGAGGCCATCGAGGCATGGAACCATGAGCTGTCGCGCATCAGCATCAAGACCGATGATGAAGACGTGAAGAAAATCTTCTATACTGCGATGTACCACCTGATGACGGCTCCCTCGGTGTTCTGCGATGTCAACGGCGACTATCGCGGAGCCGACGGAAAGAACTATCACGGCGACTTCACCAACTACACCACCTTCTCCCTGTGGGACACCTATCGCGCCGCCCATCCGCTGATGACCCTCATCATGCCTGAACGGCAGCGCGACTTCGCCGAGACCTTCCTGCACATCTGCGAACAGCAGGGCGACCTGCCCGTATGGCACCTGATGGGCAACGAAACCGACTGCATGGTCGGCAACCCGGGTATGGTCGTACTGGCCGACCTGACAATGAAAGGGTTCGTAGAAGACAAGCAGAAGGCACTGGAAGCCATGAAGCAGACAGCCCTGCGCGACGACCGCTCATTGGGTTTCCTCAAGCAATACGGCTATATCCCTTACGATGTAGACCCCGAGCCTGAGGCTGTGGCAAAAGCCCTTGAATACTGCCTGGCTGAAGACGGACTGGCTCGTGTGGCCAAGGAACTGGGAGCCGACGAGGACTATCAGTACTTCCATGAGCGCAGCCGCTCTTACAAAAAGTACTTCGACCCGCAGACCAAATTCATGCGCGCACCGGGCACCGACGGTAAGTTCCGAGAGCCCTTCAACCCCTTCCGTGCCATCCACCGTGCCGACGACTACACCGAGGGTAACGCATGGCAATACACCTGGCTCGTACCCCACGACGTGCACGGACTGGTAGACTTGTTCGGCAGCGAAGAGGCTTTCATCGAGAAATTCGACAGCCTGTTCATCGCCGAAGGTGACCTCGGCGACGAGGCATCGCCCGACATCAGCGGCCTCATCGGACAATATGCCCACGGCAATGAGCCCAGCCACCATGTATTATATATGTATAACTACGTCGGTCAGCCTTGGAAGGCAGCGCCACTGCTGCGCAAGGTGATGACAGAGATGTATACGACGCAGAAGGACGGACTGATAGGCAACGAGGATGTCGGCCAGATGTCGGCATGGTATGTGCTGTCGGCCGTAGGGCTCTACCAGGTAGAACCGGTCGGCGGACGATTCATCATCGGTTCGCCCATTGTCGACGAAGCCCGTCTGGACGTAGGCAACAAGAAGGCCTTCACCATCCGCGCCATCAACAACAACAAGGAGAATATCTATGTGCAGTCGGCACGACTCAACGGAAAGCCTTACACAAAGTCATACATCGACTACCGTGACATCATGGCCGGCGGCATCCTCGAACTGCAGATGGGCAAGGAACCTTCCGACTGGGGCACAGCCCGGGAAGACCGTCCATAACGGCCCGAACCAAAGGTCGACGGCCGAAGGGTAAGTCAAAGGCCGATTGATAGCTTCGGGAATGCCGATAGAAAGCTTCGGGAAAAACGATAGAAAGCTTCGGAAGTATTATCACGCACAGGTAATCGTGTTATCAACCACTGATAACACGATTACCTGTTGTTGATAAGACCATTACCTGTGCGTGATAAGGATAGGGGGTCTTAGACATGGCATAAACGGTCCTAAAATATCATAGCGTTTTATTTCTTGCTTTTCTTTGCCTTCTTTGTCTTCTTCACGGGCTGCTCAGCTGCCAGTTCGTTGGTGAAGGAGTAAGGAGCGGCATCGAGGCTGGTGCCACGCTGGGTGTTCGGCTCGGCTGCCATCGTGTAGTCGAAGGTGGCTCCGGCAAGCAGGTCGTCGTGGGTGACGAAGTTCTTGTTGTAGTCTGCTCCGTTGAGCGTGAGGGCTGCCACATAGCGGTTCTGGCGCTCCTGGTTGCGGGCGTTGATGGTCACCGTCTTGCCGTTCTCAAGGTGCAGCTTCACCTGGTCGAAGTAAGGCGTTCCCAACACATACTGTCCGCTGCCCGGGCATACGGGATAGAAGCCCATTGCCGAGAACACATACCAGGCTGAGGTCTGGCCGTTGTCTTCATCGCCGCAGTAGCCGTCGGCATTGGCTGAATAGAGCTTGTCCATAGTCTCACGAATCCAATACTGTGATTTCCAGGGCTGACCGGAGAAGCCATACATGTAGAGCATGTGCTGGATGGGCTGGTTGCCGTGGGCATAGTTACCCATGTTCATGATCTGCATCTCGCGAATCTCATGGATGACACCGCCATAGTAGCTGTCGTCGAAAACGGGGGGCACGACGAAGACTGAGTCGAGCATCTGGTTGAACTGCTCGCGACCACCCATGAGGTTAATGAGTCCCTGTGGGTCGTGGAAGACACTCCAGGTGTAGTGCCACGAGTTACCTTCGGTGAAGGCATCACCCCACTTATAGGGCGAGAAGGGACGCTGGAAGGTGCCGTCCTGATTGCGACCGCACATGAGTTTATATTCGGGATCGAAGACGTTCTTGTAGTTCAGGGCGTGCTGCTTGAAAGGAGCCAGTTCCTGCTCGCTCTTACCAAGGGCACGGCCGAACTTGTAGATGCACCAGTCATCATAGGCATACTCTAAGGTGCGGGCTACGTTTTCGTTGATCTTCACATCATAGGGCACATAGCCGAGTTTGTTATAATAGTCAAAACCGAAACGGCCCGTCGACGATACCTGCGGATGAACGGCATTGGCACCGTGGACGACAGCCTCCCAGAGTTTTTCGGCATCATAGCCGCGGATGCCCTTCAGGTAGGCGTCGGCAACGACAGAAGCCGAGTTGTTTCCCACCATGCAGCCACGATGGCCCGGGCTGGCCCACTCGGGCAGGAAGCCGCTCTCGAGATAGTCGTTGACGAGTCCGGCCTGCATCTTCTGAGCCATCGACGGATAGACGAGGTTGACGAAGGGGAAGAGGCAGCGGAAAGTGTCCCAGAAGCCCGTGTCGGTGAACATATAGCCTGGCAGCACCTCGCCATTGAAGGGGCTGTAGTGCAGGGGCTGTCCGTCCTTGCCATACTCGAAGAAGCTGCGGGGGAAGAGCACCGAGCGATAGAAGCAGGAGTAGAAGGTGCGCAGGTGGTCAATGTCCTGATCGTTGACTTCAATCTTACCCAGCACGTCGTTCCAGCGATTATAGGCGGTCTGGCATACCTTGTCGAACGAGCCGCCTGCCACGCTAATTTCCTTGAGGTTCTGCTCAGCCTGCTCAAAGCTGATGAAGGAAGAGGCTACGCAGACATTGACCTGCTCGCCACGCTTCATGCCGTCGAACTCGACGATGACACCGGCATGGCCACTCTGCAACTCAAGGCCGCCCTTTACATTAATCTCTTTGTAGCTGTCGCCACGGTGCTCGCCTTTCACGTCGACCACCTGACAGTTCTTGAAAGGATGGTCGAAGACAAGGACGAAGTAGTTTTTGAAGTTCTCGGGCACGCCGCCGCTGTTGCGGGTGGTATAGCCGATGACCTTGCGCTCGGACGGGATTACCTTCACATAGGAACCGCGGTCGAGGGCATCGACGATGAAACTGGCCTCCTGCGTCTCGGGATAGGTGACGCGCACCACGGCGGCACGCTCGGTCGGCGTAATCTCCGTCGTCACGTCGTAGTCGGCGAGATAGACGCTATAATAGTAGGGCTTAGCCACCTCGGCCTTGTGGGAAAACCATGAGGCACGCTTGTCCTGATGGAACTCTGGCTTGCCGGTCTCAGGCATGAAGGCAAACTGGCCGTAGTCGTTGATCCACGGTGAGGGCTGGTGAGTCTGCTTGAAGCCACGCAGTTTGTCCTCTGTATAGACGTATGCCCAGCCGTCGCCCATGCGACCTGTCTGAGGCATCCAGAAGTTCATACCCCACGGCAATGCGATGGCGGGATAGGTGTTACCGGTTGAGAGCGAGCCCTTAGACATCGTACCCACAAGGGTGTTGACATAGTCCACAGGGGCCTGTTTCTTCACGACTGCCGAGGCTTGCATCGTAAAGCCCAGCAGCATAAACATAAGAGTGGTCTTGAAAAATTTCATAAAGATATAAATGATAATTGTTTATTTACTATTTGCAAATTTACGGAAAAAAAAGCCTTCAGCCAAATATACAAAAAGAATATAACAATTTTTATAAAAACAGAAAGAGGGTGTGTCAAATAGAAATTCAGTCGTCCTACGGACGAGAAATCCAACAAATCTATACAAATCAAAAGTCCTGATAGACAAGATGAAAGATTTTGGATAGATTTGTGAGATTTCTGCGCAAAGCGCACTACCTTCAATTTGACACGCCCTCCTATTGTCTTTCTTCCGTTCTCCCGAAACGAGCGAACGAAAGGAATGACGATTACCACTCGATAGCCATATCTTCGTCAGGTATCTGAGTATTGATCTTACGCTCCATGGTCACAGCACCCTGGACATGGTAGTCGCGGACACCATTTTCATCGTGTGTGTAGTCATTGAAATAATAGTCAATACCACTGATGGTGATGTAGCGATGGATGATGTAAGGCTGGATTTCGTCAGCCACCTCATTGATGGAGAAGATTGCATCGGATGAGGAGAAACCGAGGGAGGGATTATTCGTCGGGTCATAGAACCTGACGGTTCCGGCCTTTCCGTCTTCTGCGGGATCAGGTATGAACTCAGCATAGATCTTGTAGAGGTGACGGTCCTCGCGACTCTCGTCAATATCGTTGCCTGCATAGAAGAACACCGTCTTATCGTCGACAACGTATGCACGCGTAGTTTCACCACCGGAAGCCTTGTCGTCTTCACCCGTACGACTCATCTTCTGAGTTGTTGCAGAATACTTTCCTGAATAGTCGTTGAACGGATACACACGCAGCAAAGCCTTGGCATAGTGCTTACGAGGATGTGCAGCGTAGCCATTTCCACTCTTTATCTCAAGCGGCAACACCCACTTCTGGCTCATATCGATACCCTTGAAGTTGAAGTCGATTTTGTAGAGGCTCACATCTTCACCGCTCTTAATGGTATGAGTGGCAGGATAAGTGGCAAAGTTCTCAGGCAGTTCATTGTAATAGAGATCGGTTCTGTTCTGGAACTGTTCATAATTGAGAATGGCGAGCGTATCTGACTTACCAATGTTAATGGTGATGTCTGAGAAATCAGTCGTTGTACCACTGACAATGACGGGCAACTGGTAGCTGGAAACTCCCTCCTGTCCCTGTCCATCGGCAGTCTTGCGCGTATAAGGCACATAGATGGCCGAGACACCATCATCATTCAGAGGAGCCTTGAAACTGATGTAATGTTCATACTGCTCTTCTTTCCATTCGTCATTGCAGGCAGTGGTCAGCATGAGCAAACCTGCCAGCGATGCCAATATAATAGAGATCTTTTTCATATTATTCTTCGTATTTAAAAGATTAATCATTGTATGTCCATCCGGGGTTCTGCGTCAGGTTCTTATTACGCTTCAGCTCCGTATGAGAGATGGGCCAGAAGTACATCTTGTCAGAGAAGACTGCGGAAAGTGCAAACGAACGTACAGGCTTCATGAACTCATCGCGGTGAGCCTGATCTTGCTGGACATCAAGTCCATATACAGGGCAAGCCTCTTCGATAGGAGCATCCATCCAACGACGCAGGTCGAAGTAACGCTTGCCTTCACCCATAAACTCAATCATACGCTCACGTTTGATCTTTGCACGAAGGGCATCCCTGTCGCCATATTCTGCTGCCGTATAGTCGGGCACACCGGCACGGCAACGGACAGGACGGATACCTTTCTTCATTTCCACTACATCGCGAGAGATGGTGTACTTGCCACCATTCCAAGCATTAATCTCATAAGAACCAGTGAGTTCGTTGAGACACTCGGCATACATCAGCAGAATGTCTGCATAACGGATAGCAATTTCCGGCTTACGACGGATGTGGTCGTAATTCCATGCAGAGAGGATATAATCTTCGGGATGGACGAATTTCTTAATGCCGATACCCGTACGCAGCCAGCCGAAGCTACCTGCAACATAGCCATCATTTCCTTTAATGTTGGATCCATAGTCATATCCCAAACGATAATAGAACACTTGTTGATTTCTATTCTTGTTGATGTCTTGACCACTATATCCCCAAAGTTCCCAAATACAACCATTAAAACCTACAGATGCATAGAAACGAGGCTCGCGACCGACATACTGTTTGGAGATATTGGCTCCCAAAGATTTGGAGCGACCTACGAGCAGTTCAGGATAGACACTACCACGAATATCGCTCGCGGTAGTCCAACCCGTCACACGTTCTTCATCATTACCTCTGTCTTCATAGCCAGGCACATCATGACGCCATTCGCGATACATACCGGGGACATCCGAACCATCCTTCATATAATAGGTATCTACCATCTTTTGGGTCAATCCGTGGGTGTTACCACCTTTACAAGCAATTGGGTCCAGCGGCATTGAGTGGAGGGCCAGGCCTTCAACTCCATATTGGTGGATGTCGGTGCAGTTGTTGACGCGACCGAAGATATATTCGGGGTTAGCCGAAGCCTGTACGGCACCATTGAACAAGTTGGCATAGGAAGCACGCGGGTCGATGTCGGCATAGCCATCGGGCCAGTTCTTCTCGCTGAAGTCACCATCGGCATACGGAGTTACCGTTCCGTGTTGGGTATCGAGAGCGGCCATCTTCATCTCATGATAGAGGTCATACATTCCAAGTTCCATGACATCCTTGCAGGCGGCTGCTGCACGGGCCCACTTACTCTCATCGTAAGTGAGCGAAAGCAGTTGCTTGCCGTCAAAGTTCTTCATGGCCTTTGCCACATCATCAGTGACCAGCACGTTACCATTGGCTGCTTTGGCATCGGAATGCTTTCCGTTTGCCAGCTGACCGTTAGCCAGCGGTGAGGCTGCATAGGTGAAGACGATGGCACGGGTTGCCAGGCAAGAGCCAACAGTAGGACGTGCCACATTGCTCTCATCACGCTTCTGGAGTCCGATGTGTGCATAGATTTCCTTGGCTGCCTTCACCATCTCATCGCCGATGAATTGTGCCACTTCCTCATAAGTGTTACGAGGGAATGCCAGTTCATCATAGCTCTTCTCATAGTCTATGCCTTCCTCGGGCATAATGGGCACAGGACCATACTTGCGGAGCAGCAACCAATAGTAGTAGGCACGAATGAAGCGGGCCTGACCACGATAGTCGGAAATGGCGGTCTCACCGTTTACACGGCGGAGCTCGTCATTCTTGTCGATGTTATGGATGAAGATGGTGGCCTGATTGATGCCTTTGTAGCATCTTTCCCACGTTGCCTGTCCAACTTCCTCATTATACTTACCCTCGCGGAAACCATTGTAGTTTGCCCAAGAGGCATCCTTGCCGTTACCACCGAAGGCCAGCGCATTGTCACGGTCTCCGTAATACATGTCATCGGCAAAGCAGAAAGGATTCCAATCAGCCGTCGTTCCGCCCGAACCAGTACCGCCCTTCGAACCTACTTCCACATTTCCAAACTGAAGGAAAGAGTAGGCGCGAGCCAGCCACTGTTCAGTCTTCGTATAGTCGGAGAAGACGGTCTCAAGTGTTTCGCGATCCTCGAAATACTTGTCTGAGTCAAGGTCGACACAGGAGGTTGTCAATGCCCCCATGCCCAAGACCGACATCAGTAATATATTAATTTTCTTCATAATATTTGTCATGCTTTATGATTAGAGATTAAGTTGGATACCGGCAGTAACGGCCTTCGTGATAGGATAATCCTCGCCGCGCGGTTGCAGTGACTCGGGATCCCATGTGTCGAACTTCTTCGAGAGGAAGAAGAGATTGGTACCTGTTACGAAGATACGGATGTTGTTGAAGTGGAACTTGTTGACAAATGCCTTTGGCAGAGTGTAACCGAAGTCCAGGTTCTTCAGACGCAGGTAGCTGCCGTCGCGCAGCCAGAAGGTAGAGTTCCGATAGTTGTTCGAGTTACCGCCGTAGCTCAGACGAGGATAGGAAGCGTTGGGATTTTCGTTAGGCTGAACGTTCACACCCAGCTCCTGCAGGCGGATGGCGGTATCGTGGTCTACCCAACGGTCTTCAAGCATACCCTTGAAGATGTTACCCCACTGGTTCTCGGAGAAGGCATAGACACACTTACCGTAGATTGGGAAGGTAGACTTGCCGGCTCCCTGGAAGTGGAGGTTGAAGTCGAAGCCCTTATAAACGATAGAGAATCCGAGACCGTAGATGAGGTTCGGGCGGCTGGTGGCACCGATGGCAACGACGTCACCATCGTCAACGACACCGTCACCATTGACATCCTTATACTTGATGTCACCAGGCTGAACGGTTCCGAAGGTCTGCGTGGGGCTGTTGCGAATGTCATCATAGTCCTTGAACAGACCGAGGGCAATGAGACCACGCTCTTGGTTGATGCGATAGCCGCGGCTCAGCTGATAGGGATAGACGCTGTTCGGTTCATCATATTCCAAGATCTTACCCTTTGAATAGGTGATGTTACCACGGACAGTCAGGCTGACGTCGCCGAAGCGGTCTTCAAACTTGAAGTTTCCGTCGAAACCCTTCGTACTGGTCTTACCCACGTTGGCCTTCACGTAGTTCCAACCACCATGGTCGCTGCCACGATCCCAGAATACCAGACCTGTCATGATGGGCAGGTACTTACGCTCCATATAGATACCCGAGCGGCTCTCTGAGAAGTAGTCAACGGTGAGGGAGAACTTGTTGTTGAAGAGCACAAGGTCAATACCGAGGTCATCTTTGCGGGCGACCTCCCATGTCACACCGTTAGAAGCCAACTGTTCAAAGCGATAGCCTGAATAGCCATTGGCACGCTCGTCACCCCATGTGTATTGTGTATCAGTAACACCGAGATTTGAAATCAGATAGAGATAGGGGAAGCGGTCACCAGTCTTATCGTTACCGACCTTACCGTGTGAATAGCGGATCTTGAACATGTCGAGCCAGGGAGCAGCCTGCTTCACCCAAGGTTCCTCACCGACGTTCCATGCTACCGACCATGCGGGGAAGAAGCCCCAACGGTGACCGTCGGAGAAGTTCTCCGATCCGTTGTAACCGAAGTTATAGTCGAAGAAGTAGCGGTTCTTGTAGTTGTAGGTAGCCTGTGCTGCCAAGCCCTGGTTCTTGCGTGATACAGAGTTCTTGATGTCTGAGCCCAGGTTCTGCGTTGTGATATTCTGATCTTGCGTGAACTTCACGTTTACTCCGAAGTGGTGAGCATCCCAGAACAGACGGTCCCAATGGAGCAACAGGTCGAGGAACTCACGGCGTGAACCGTCATTGGACGTCGACTGTGTCATGGTCTTTTCGTCCATCACCTTATGGAAGTCGAGCGCACCTGTCTCCGTGCTACGCTGACGGACTTCATAAAGAGCCGGCATACGCACATGGTGGATGGCATTGGAGTTATAGGTGTCATAACCGAAACGTCCGGTAAAGCGCAGGCCTTTCGTGATAAAGCTCAGGTCTTGCTCCAAGGTGACGTTCGACTGCAGGTTGTTGTTCCACTCGGTGTTGTAACCGGTCTGCGTGGAAGATGCCCACGGGTTGACGTAGTTGAGGTTCACCTGGTTCTCAGAGAACTCGACACCGTTGATATACTGCTTCTGTGAGGTCACGGCACCGATGGAGGGCACATAGCCATTGGAATACAGGATTGGCGAGAACAGGGAGTTGTAACCGAAGAGCTGTCCCCATACCTTGTCATCACCCAGACCTGGAGAGTTACGGGTGGTCAGGTCGCCCGACACACCGAGCTTCAGGAGGGTCGTTGGTGTGACATCTATGTCGACATTCAGACGATAGTTCCAACGCTTGTAGTTGGCATTGGTGTCATACTTGTCTTTCAGGGTTCCGTCGGTCTTATACATACCTTCGTCCTCGTTGTAGGAGGCTGATGCGAAGTAGCGGGCTGTCTCACCACCACCACTGAGGTTGACATTGGCACGACGGCTCCAGGCACCATCCTTCAGCAGGAGGTCCTGCCAGTTAACGTTAGGATAGAGGTCGGGGTCAAGGCCCAAGCGGATGAGTTCGAGTTCTTCCTGACGATAGAGCACACCATAGTTACGGGTGATACGTGCCTCGTTGATGAGGTTGGCGTAGGTGTAGCCGTCGACAAACTCAGGTGTGATGGTACGCGTGTTGTAAGAGGTCTCAGCCTTGGCATTGATGTTCACCTTACCGGCAATACCGTGCTTGGTAGTGATGAGGATAACGCCGTTAGCACCTTTCGAACCGTAGATAGCGGTGGCAGATGCATCTTTCAGTATTGTGAAAGACTCGATATCTTCGATGTTGAGGTCGTCGATTTTATCGCGCTCGAAGCCGTCGACCAGGATGTAGGCCGATGAGCCTGCACCGAAGGTGGAGATACCACGGATCCAGAATTCAGAGGTATTCTTACCCGGCTGACCCGATGACTGGAAAGCCATGATACCCGGCACGTTACCGGCGAGGGTGTTGGTCAGGTTCGAAGTGCTGTAGTGCTTCAGGTCGGAGACGTTGACATTGGTCACAGCACCCGTCACCGTCAGTTTCTTCTGAATACCCATACCCGTGACGACGACTTCGTCGATGGCATTGGCAACATCTTCCTTCATGGTGATGTCCACACGGTTCATGCCGGGCTTGATCAGCATCTCGGCATTCATGAAGCCTACATAAGAGAAGATAAGGCTTTTATATTCTTCAACCTTGATTTTATAGTTACCATCGATGTCGGTGATCACACCGAGGCCGGCATTCCCTTTCACGGTAACGCTGACACCGATGAGGGGCTCACCCGTTTCGTCGACCACCGTACCGGCAACATCAATCGTCTTCTGCGCCATTGCAAATGTTGCAGTGGTCAGCAGGATTGTTAGTATTGATAATATTCTTTTCATAGTTCTGTTCGAATTAATAAAAAGGTTACTGGTCCTTCTGCATCTCTTCCCATTCCTCTTCCGTGGGTTCCTCCATGGTAATGGTGCGGATCTTGCGGTTCATGGTGTCGAGAATATAGAAGATAAGTGTTTTCTCTCCGGTAATGCGGTCGATATGGAAGTCGTTGACCAGACCAGTTGGACGGTCGAAGCGAGCCACATCACGCAGTTCGCCATTCTCCGCGCCATACACCCTGCCATCGGCATGAGTGTTGGCACTGCCACCGGCATAAGTGCGTACGATGCCTTCCGGTGTCATCAGTCGAATGGCATGGGCCTCAGCATTTCCGTCGATATAGGCTTGGTCATGATCCCGAGACCAGCTGTTGTCGCAGAAGTAGAAGTCATACTCGTCGAGGGCACCGGCATACTTGTCATTCTTTACGAACGTGCCCTGATAAGGACGGCAGAAGCGAGCGTCAGTGCCGACACCATCGAGGAATTCGCGGGCCTGTGAACCGGGCTCGTCATCCTTGCCTCTGATAGAGCCACCCATCTTACCAGCGATGATATAGGGCGGGAGGAAAGTGCGCTTTGTCCAGTCATAGTCCGTACGGCGGATATTAACGGTATTGATACTAACGATATAAGCAAAGTTACCGGAAGGATGGATGTCAATCTGCATCTCCTGCTGACTTTCACCCAAGGCATAGATGATTTCAAAGGCTTCGTCGTTCTCTTCCACATAGGGGTTCCAAGTGGGATAGACGAATTCGCCGTTTTCATTAATCATCGGCTCGCCGTTTTCATCAACTTCCGGTACGAGGGTTTCCCAATACTTATCCATGTTAAGGCGCAGCATTTCACCTTTTGCATAGCTGTTGAAATAGAGTTCCTTTGAATAAGTGTCCTTAGGACCGTATTTACCCTCGGTATCACCGGGATGGAGGTAAGCACCGTTACACTGGATATAGTTGGCGAGGTTGATGACTGTCGACTGAGAGCTGAACTTTCCTTGTGTGTCGCGGTCAACGATATAGACGGCCGCAGACGTTGTGCTTCCATTGTCAGCCGAAACAATCAGGTGCTCACGCCATTGCTTTTCCTTAGTAGAAGCTGTTTCCAACCAATCTGTATACTCTCCCTGACCGGCATAGCCCAGCAGGTTACCATCCTTATCGTAGGCAAAGGGGTCGACGGCGAAGTCGATGGTACGCAGGCGCTGGTTGCCGAACTTATTCAGGGCAATCAGGTCTTCTACGGTCTCGTTCTTCAGGTCAAGCATCTGGATGCTGTGAGCGGTTGTTCCGAAGTAAGGCTCCTGGTCGTAGACGATAAAGAGTTGGTCGTGGTTGTAGGGTGAGAACTGCATGACACCGTCGTTGCGGAAACCGCAGCAATAGGGCTGTCCGTCCTCATCGCGGAAGGGGCCGGTCTTCCAAGCTTGGTTGTCGAGCTCGTTCTTGTAACCGCAGAGTGTACCAACGACCATCTTACGCTCATACTTGAAACGTTTTTCGGCAACAGCGCTCTGCTGATGCTGTCCTTCGCCACCGACGGTCAGTTCAATCTTTCCAGTGAACGACTTGGAAGGAACATAGGTGTAGAGGTTGTCGCCATTGGCACTGACGACGACAGCCGGTACACCACCAATCTTCAAGTCGATAATCTCCGGGTCATCACCAAAGTTACTACCATAGATGACCACCTGCTGTCCTACGCCACCCGATTCTGGTGTGAAGCGCGTAATGGTGACGGGCTTCGATGGGTCGTAAGGACTTGGATCTGCCTTCACGATGTAGTCTTCGATGTAAGTCGTATCACTGCAGGCAGTCATGCCAAACAGTGCCACAGACAACACGAAGAGAGCCATCGGAAGTCTCACGTTCTTAAGGTTCTTTTTCATTTTGACTTTAAATTTAGGTTATTGATTGTTTTGTTTTGATTTATCGGAGTAATCGGAGGTTTCTGAGCACTCGGAGCTCACCGCGTCATCGGCGGCTGCCAAGTGCTCAGCGTATTCCTTTGTCATTCTGCCAGCTTGTCGGCAAGGACTTTCATCCAGAAGCCGCCGATGACGGAGCGGGCCTTGAAGCCGACCATGTGGGAGGTCTTCGTGTCGTACCAGTCAGAAATAGGTACGCGCGAGGGCGTCACATTAATATATTCATAGAGGGGATCGACGAACTTCAGGAAGGTCTTGTTGTCCTTGGCCATGGCTGCAGTCCACATAATCCAGTCGTTCTTGGTGTAGTCCTTGCGGATGTCGAGGGGCAGACCGTATTTGTTCTGCTTCTTCAGGTAGTACTTCACCTCGCGCTCCATGGCGCCGTTGGGGAAGATGTTGATGTTCCAGAGCTTGTCCCAAACCATGTTGTATTTCTGGCTCCAGGTGTTCTTGCGGTCGAAGGCCAGACGGTAGTGGTCGCCTTCGCGGGCATCCTGCTCCCACTTGGCTGCCATCTCCTTGGCTTTGGCCATATACTTGTCGGCTTCAGCTGTGTTGCCCTTGATTTTTGCCATCTCGGCGAAGCCTGCCACACCCATGATGGCCTTGATGGAAAGGTTGCAGTTG
>JAFSRY010000062.1 GCA_017445845.1 Prevotella sp. | reverse complement strand
TGCGCGAACCCATCTTGCGCACGGCCTATCTCATTCAGGTCGGTCTGACGACGACAGAGATTGCCAACATCATGGATACTCCTGTACAGACTGCATGGAACCGAGTGGACAGGATAAGGAAGCTAATGGGTAATTAATAAAGTTTCTGTTTTTTGTTTTGGGCTTCACACCGACATGGCTTATCATAATTACTCATAAAAAAGGGATTACATTTGCACGTCTCTATAATGGACCAGCATACGCACAGAACCGTTACGACGAGAAACTCGACAAAGCATATTTCTCTTTCAGTAAGTAATTACTGCCGCTTTGGGCAATGTGTTCTTTGACTTTCTGGAACAAGTTGATTTTGGTTGTAAAAGGTACTTAGGGACCATTCGATTTACAAATTTTTATTAAATTATCAGTGCTTAATACATAAAATCGATTATTATTCAGTACCTTTGCACCAAAATTAACACCCTGCATAAACAGGTTAGTATTAGGATTAAAGAAGCAGAATACATTATGCAACAAGATTGCAGACATACCGTAAAGAATGTTAACCCGACGCAGATTGCGGCGAAATTATTTGGTTGTCTCGATATTTTGCATAAACACACACACACACACAATTAGCGCTACTGGCGTACAATACTTTAAATACACGTATTCGCGCGCGTTAATATACGGCTTTCTTTGCAGAAATGTAAGGGAGGCCTGCTTGTTTTTTCACCATTTAGTGGAAACTATCTATGAATCGGCAATAACATATCAATATTACATAATAATAACAATTTAAATTTATAACGATTATGACAGAAAAAAAGAAGTATGAGAAGCCCTCGATGAAGGTCTTCGATTTAAAACAAGAGCAGCAGCTGCTGGCTGGTAGCGGTGGTGATATCCCCAATAGTGATCCATACACACCTGGGGGCGATCCCTTCTCATTCTAATCCACACAGTGTAGAACCCATAAAAATGAAACGACAATGAAAGCAACAAAGATTTTCATGATGGCTACACTGGCTCTGACATTTGCCGCTTGCAGCAACGACGACAACGACATCGCCCAGCAACCCGATAACAACGAGATAACCATCACCGCAACCGTCAGCTCCGACGACGCCACGACCCGCGCCCTGAGCATCGACGGAAGCAACATCGCCTCGACGTGGGAAGCTGACGATCAGTTTGCTATCCTATTCAACGACGGAACGAGCAACGTGAAGCGCGTAGCTACGGTATCGAGCATCAACGGTTCGACCGTTACCATCACGTTCACCATTCCTTCATCGCTGGCCAACAACACAGCATGTAAGATAGTCTATCCTGCATCGGCTGCCAACGCCGCCAACACGGGTGCTGATGTCGCAACAGCACTGGCCGCGCAGGACGGCACCATCGGTAACTGCCCCGAAGTGCGCGTAGGCACGGCCACTATAGACAAGGATAATCACAGCCTGAGCAACGTGAAGAAGCTGACCGCACAGAACGCCATCTTCAAGTTCACCACCAAGAATGCCAACGGCTCGGCTACCATCGACGTGAATTCGCTGACCATCACCATTGGTGCGCAGAACTACGTCATCACCCCCGCTTTGCCTACGAGCGAGCTCTATGTCGCCCTGCCCGCCGTCAGCGATCAGGCCGTCAGATTCTCTGCCACAGGCAGCGACAGCAAGACCTACACCTGCTCTAAGGCCAGCGTGACCTTTGCTGCCGGCAAACACTACCAGAGCATGCTGAAGATGGCTCCCCCCATCACCGTAACGTGGAACAACGATGATATAACCGGCAGTGGAAATTCTTTCAGTAAGGACGGTGTCACTATAACTGCCGGCTCTATAGACTTCGACGAAAAGAGTTTCGAGGAAAACGGAACATTTACCACCACCCTCGGCAACTTCACCAAGATTGAAGTAGTAGTGACTGATGGGTTTTGTGACGTATCAGGCACAGGCTGGTCGGGCGACTCTGACAAAAGGACCTGGACCGGCAATGCCTCCAGCGTATCGTTCATCGGAGATATTTATGGTGATGGCAATGGCATCAAGTTTGTATTCACCATTGAGCCGTAGAACTGAACGCTCCCCGCTCGGGTTCTGTACCCCGCGTGAGGTAAACGATATCGTTCTTTGAACAAATGACACAGATTCTTGCTGGGCACAATACCGTCAGACTGCACAGACTGGTCAGGCAATAAGGGCAAAGTCACAGCGTGATGTGGGAGTAACCCTCACATCCCGTGACCATAGCAAGCACGACCAAGCCGTCCGAGAGTCCTCATGAGAAGGCTCCCGGGCGGCTTTTTTCTGTCTTTACGTCATCATTGCTGCTTCGCCTTGATGAACACTCCTTCCATACGCTGACGATAAACACCAGTAGCATACAGCGGGTTCTTGCCGATATAGTAGCAGTTACCCTCAAAGCCATCTATGGCATTCAGATTGACAATCTCCGACCTGTTGATGCGTACGAAGTTAGCATGGTCCTGCAGTATCTCTTCAATCCTCCAAAGCCGATGGTTCACCATTAGGCTCTTCCCGTCGGTCAGGAACACGACACTCCCATTCTCGAAGGCTCTCACCCACAGAATCTCAACATACCTCACCTTCTCCCACTTCTCATCAGTCTTCACGAAGAAGCCATCCCTCACTACATACGGACTTTGCCTACTGTCTTCAGCAAAATCCAGAAGTTCATCATGAACCAGAGGGACGGGTACATGCGCGCGCAAACATTTTATTATATATAGCAGTGAGATAGAGGCTTCTGTGGCTAACGGGTGTTGACGGCAACTGTTGTGGGGTAGGGGAAATCGTCGTACCTTTGCATCGTCAAACAGGACAAAAGTTATCAGGATGACAAGCCGGCAACGTCTGAATGAAAAACACATGTAGTATTAACCCAATCATTAACCAATTTTAAAAAAAAGAAAGGAAAAACAATTATGGCAATCTTTTACAAGCTGCACCAGGAGAAGCGCGAAGGTGCAAAGAACAAGGGTATGTGGTATGCACGGGCCAGAGTGACTGGCAAGACGGATCTCAAGGCAATAGCCTCTCTCATCGAGAAGAACGTCAGTGTGAAGGAGAGTGATGTCTACGCCGTGCTCATCGAACTGGTGAACGTGATGCAGCAGGAGCTCCTGAATTCTCATGCCGTTGTCATCGAACGCCTCGGTACGTTCTCTGCCGGACTCTCTACCTCGCCTGCTGCTTCGGCTGCAGCCTTCAGGGTCAACACCAATGTGAAGGGCATCCACATCAACTTCTTGCCTGAGCGTCGCTACCTGAGCGGAAACGGTAAGGGCAAGCGTCCCACCACGATGCTGCTGGCAGGCGCTAAGGTGCAAGAGTTGCTCAAGAACGATGTCGACACCACACAGCCTGTGGAACCGTAACTTCAATGCCCTCCCCCCCCCCCTCTCCTCGGGAGGGGCTGGGGTTGGGATTTTAACCTCTTATTTCTTAATAATTACTATCAATTACTATGAAAAAGGATTTTTGGAAGAAGGTGATACAGATTGTCATCACCATCCTGACGGCTATCGCCACCACGATCGGTACGGTATCGTGTATCGGCTGACGGCCATTAGAGTTAATTAACAATAAAACTTGATAATTGAAGTGTTGTTTCAATCCTGAACCGTACTTTTGCTGCGTTTAAACACCCGATGTATATGAAAACGAACAATTACGAATCCATAGAGCACGTCGACGACGAAACCGTAGTAAATGCGATGAGGGAAGGATTTCTCTTTCTGATGAAGGTGGAAGAGGGCGATGGTATGTCGTGGAACAGTACGATGAGCGATCTGATTGAACTTTGCCATGCGATGTGGCTGGAGGGGTTGGCAGTGGACGGTCTCGGACAGCCGCTGACATTCACCAGTCTGCTGCATCGCATGTGTGAAGTGCTACACATGACGATGCCCCGCAACCATACGGCTGTCGTCAATAACATCCGAAGAAGGAAGTCACCCTGCCTGAGCCTGCAATTCCGTTGCAAGGTGATGATGGCGTGCTATCATGTGAAGCACCCCATAGAGCGGATGGTGACAAGGAGTCCGTAGGCGTCTGGCCCTATCGCTTCATGCGGAGGTGGAGCTGATAGAGAGCAGGAAGGAAGACGAGGAGGGAGAAGCCGACGTAGAGGAGCAGCTGCAGATGGTCGCCCTGAAGAAGATCGATGAGCCGTGCATCGGGATTGTTCGGAGTGAGTCGCATCAGTATGTAGGCCACGGTGTTGTTGACGAGGTGGACGACAAAGCCTGGCAGGATGCTTCCCGTACGGGCATACATCCATCCTAACAGTAGTCCGAGCAGAAAGGCATGGGGCAGCTGGGCAAGGTTGCCGTGGGCAAGACCGAAGAGCAGGGCGGAGATGACGATGGCCACCCATCGGCCTTCGGGCAGGAGCACCCGGAGGATGGCTCCGCGGAAGACGAGTTCTTCTGCCAACGGGACGATGATGGCTATGGTGAAGTAGCCCAGCGGACTCTTCACGATTTCCATGAGGATGTTTTCCATCTCCTTCGGCATTTCAACGCCCAATACTTCGTTGAGGGCCTCGGAAGGAATGACGGTGCCTAAGGCCAGCACTGCCGCCCAGAGGAAGACGTCCCAAGGGCGTGTCTGGAAATAGTGGGCACTGACCACCGCCCATCGTAGTGACAGGAAGAGGACGATGATGAGCAGGCTGCTCAGCAGCTGTATGCCGACCAACAGGAGCGAATTGCCGACGAGGTCGGTGGAGATAAGGGTTCCCAACAGGGTGATGACGAGCTGAACGGCAAAGAACGCTACGAAAAAAAGGGCGGCTCGGAGGCCCGAATGGATGGTTGATGACATATTTAAATGGCGAAAAGTTTATAAGGTGAAAAGGTGATAACTCGTTAACTAAAAGATATCAGCTCCCACGCCCTTCTGAAGGGGGTTGGGTGTGTGTGCTCCTTAGTTTCATCAGGCTTTCTTCCTTATCCAGCGCCAACTGGTGGGCGAGGGCCTCAGGGGAGGAGAAAGTCTGCTCGGCTCGCAGGCGGTCGACGAAGCTGACTTCGAGATGCTGGCCATAGAGGTCGCCAAGGGTTGCGAAGAGGTTGACTTCAAGGGTCTGCTCGTGAGTGCCAAAGGTGGGTCGCGTGCCGATGTTCATCATTCCGTCGATTGTCGTGTCGGCATCCGACAGGCGGCAGCGTACGGCATAGACGCCAGCCATCGGCACCAGGCGGTGGGCATCGACAATGAGGTTGGCGGTGGGGAACCCTAACAGTGTGCCCACATGGTAGCCGTGGGCAATGGTGCCACTGAGGGTATAGGGATAGCCGAGAAGACGGTTGGCTTCAGCAATGTGACCGGCAAGAAGATGATTGCGGATGAGTGAGGATGAGAGACCGTCGGAAGGTAACGCACCGTAGGGCGGTGCTTCCATGACGTCGACTCCAAGCTGCCGGCCATAGCCGACGTAATCGAAGAGGGTCTCTGGAATGTCGTTCCGACGGCCAAACCGATTGTTGAACCCGATGATCATGCAGCTGACATGAAACTTGTCGCGCAACAGCTCCATAAACTGATAGGCCGACAGCCGGGCCATTGTCTGGTCGAACTGAAGGACAACGACGATGTCGATGCCGGTTGACTGCAGCAACCGCAGCTTGTCGTCGAGAGTGGTCAGACGGGGCTTTTCTCTTCCGAAGAGTGACGACGGAGGACGGTCGAAGGTGACGACCATCGACAGCGACTGTCGTCGGTGAGCCTCCTCCATCACTCGTTCCACCAGGAAACGATGACCGCGATGGACTCCGTCGAAGGTGCCTACCGTGGCCACTGCCTCTGCCGTGACAGCGGGCATTGCTTCTTGTGATAGGGAAAAATGAATGACCTGCACAGCTATTTAAAATAGAAAAGTTTAAAAGGTGAAATGTTTTAAAAAGGGTTGGTTCCAAACTCCCCATCTCCTAATTCCTTCACCGATCCACAGGACGAGGGAGGTGGAAAGGATGATGAAGCCCCACTCCGTCAGCGACAGCGGTTCGGTTCGGAACATACGGCCGCCAAAGGTGACGATGACCCACTGACCCAACAGGATGAGTGATAATACCAGTAACATGCCATGGTCGCGGGTGAGACCGCTGAAGGCTGAACGGTTGCTGCCGAGTGCCTTGGCATTAAAGAGATTCCACCACTGCACCATCACGAATGTTGTGAAGAACAGGGTGAGTTCGTGAATGTTGATGCCATCAGTCCCGTTGCGTTCACAATAGACCAGGAACGCGGACATCAAGACAAAGAACAGAACACCCGTCAGAAGAATGGCTGTGCCCATCTTTCGACTGATGATGAAATCGTTGCGGTTGCGCGGCGCCTCGTTCATGACTTCTGCCGACGGCGGCAACGACGCCAATGCCATGGCGGCAAAGGTGTCCATAATCAGGTTGACCCAGAGGATCTGCGTCACCGTCAGCGGCAGTTCCGTTCCGATGACCGACCCGAAGAGAACAAGCAGGAGAGCGGTGACGTTGACGACCAGCTGGTAGTAGAGGAAGCGCTGAATGTTGCGATAGAGTGACCGACCCCACATCACGGCATGGGCAATGGAAGCGAAAGAGTCGTCGAGCAAGGTCATGTCGGAGGCTTCCTTGGCGACACTCGTGCCTGAACCTAACGAGAGCCCCACATGGGCATGATGAAGGGCGGGCGCATCGTTGGTGCCATCGCCGGTCACCGCTACTATCTCGCCGCTGCGCTGAAGCATTTCAACAAGTCGTTGCTTGTCGGCAGGCCGGGCACGGCTCATCACGGCAATGCTATGTGCACATCGCTCTGCCTCGTCGTCGCTCAGGGCGGCAAAGTCGGCACCTGTTATAAAGAAGTTTGAGGCTTTGGGGTTGATAGGGTCGTCTTGCTGCTCCTGAGTGACGATTCCTATCTGGCGGGCTACCTCGACGGCTGTGGCTGAGACATCGCCCGTGACAATCTTCACTTCGATGCCAGCCTGACGACAGGCAGCAACGGCTGGCGGAACATCACGACGGACAGGGTCGCTGATGGCACAGACAGCCTGAAAGCGTCCGTCGCAGGCAAAGGCTAACGTTCGCATCGCATGGTGTTGCCAGTCGGCAAGGCGACGCTCCACCTCCGCCCGTTCGTCAGCACTCATGTCGCATTGGCTCATGATGATTTCGGGTGCTCCCTTTGTGAAAGTATGTGTCGGGGTGACGGTCTGCATGAACTTCCGCTCTGTAGAAAACGGCTGTTGGCTCACCACCTCGGTACCCTCGCGAAGCGAACGGTAGTCCTCGCCACGAGCCCTTAGCCATGACAGCAGAGCCACTTCTGTAGGATTGCCGATGCCCTCCGACGGTACTACACCTTCGTCAGCGTCCTTCGGTGAACGCAGTTCGGCAGTGGTATTGACGGCAATAGCCTCGGAAAGCAACGGTGCTTCGGCAGGAAAGACATCGACGACGGTCATCCGGTTTTCTGTCAGCGTTCCCGTCTTGTCAGTGCAGATGACGGTAACGGCTCCCATGGTCTCGCAGGAATGAAGTTTTCTGACAAGGTTGTTGTTCTTCAGCATACGCCGCATGTTGAGGGCCAATGCCAGCGTCACCGCCATCGGCAACCCTTCAGGCACAGCCATTACAATCAGCGTCACTGCCATCATGAAGTATTTCAGGACTTCTCGCACCATAGTCAGCCATTCCAACTGTTGCCAGACGGTCGGGTTGACAAGAATGTCGTGGATAAGGAACAAGAAGAAAGCTGCGATGGATACGGCAGAGCCAATCTTGGATATCAATGCAGCCAGGCGGTCGAGTTGCTGGTTGAGTGGTGTCTTCACCGAAGTGATCTCGGTGGCCTTTCTGGCGACACGGCCAATCTCCGTATGGTCGCCGACTGCCGTCACCCGGAACAAGCCGCGACCACTCATCACCATCGACGAACGAAGGACGACATTGGCAGGATAAGCTCCCGCCGACTCTCTGTCGAGCGATTTGTCGGTAACAGGTTCACCCGTCAACGACGATTCGTCAACCTGCATGTCCACACACTCCAGGAGCTCACCGTCGGCAGGTACCTCGTCGCCGGTTTCTATCATCACAATGTCACCTACAACAATGTCCTGCATAGGAATAGCAACGAGACAACCTTCGCGCCATACCTTCACCGGTTCCTCTTCGCCAAGAGCATTGAGTACATCGAACTTGCGGGCTGCATCGCGTTCAAAATAAAAGCCGACGGTTGTCGCAAAGAAAACAGCAAGAATGATACCGATGGTCTCTACATAGTCGTTCTCGACAAAAGCCAGCAACAACGAGATGGCTGCCGCCACGAGAAGGATCTGGATGATGGGATCGCGATACTTTTCAAGATACAGTCGTAAGAGTGAGGGGCGCTCGGGAGGTGTCAGCAGGTTGCGACCGTGAACCCGACGGCTTTCTTCCACTTGCTGGGCACTTAGTCCGGTTGGCGTCTGTTGCATTCTACTCATGTTGTCTTTAATTTGGTTGCAAAGGTAAGCAAAAAAAATGAAAGAATGAAGAAATGAAAGAATGAAAAGCCTCGTGTTGCAAATCTTTTCATTTTTTTTCATTTCTTCATTCTTTCATTCCTCATCCCTCATAAAAAATGGGTTGTCACTCTCTTCGAGCGGCAACCCTTTCTGAAAAATGTATTACCATTTATCGTTATTAAACTTGAGTGAAAATGTCAGGGCTTCGCAGCAGGGACATTTCGGTGTTTTAATTAAACATGATTTTTATAGAGAGAAAGCATAGAAAAAATCTATTCTTTGATGACAGCCTTGCTGAGCGTGTCGAGACGCTCGACGAGGATGCCGCTGGTATCTGTCCTCATGGCCATCGATGCACCTTGCTCGGGTTGGTCGTAGGCGGTGGGAGGATAGTAACCATTTTCCTGGGATGTCATCTGAAGGGCATTACCCAACGTGAGGATGATGGCCACTACGGCTGCTGCCTTGAAGAGTGGAGCCAGACGGGTGCTCATCGGGATGACGCGGGCTTTCACCTTCGGAGATTCACCAGCAGACTCACTGCCGATAGCAGTAAGAATGCGCTCGTCGAAGTCCGCATCCAGCACGTCCTTCAGGACTTGTTGCTGCTGGTAGGAAAATAAATCCCTATAGCGCGAGAGCTCTGCAGGTACGTCGGCTTGACTGAAGAAGGTCCTTAGGATGGTTTCTTCTTCAAGCGTCGTCTGGCCTTGCCAGTAACGTTCCAGGAGTTGATCAATGTACTTGTAGTCCATATCTATAACGAAGACGAACAAAAACAAAAAAAGTTACAGCAGGAAAACATAATAAATGTTAATGGCTGAATTCCTCCCATGAGCATCGTAATATTAACGAATTAAGTTTCGGAAGTCCCCCTTTTTCGTTTCTTTCGATGTTATATAATCTGACATAAAAAGTTTTTCTAAAGATTTCTTGCCGTTAGGCAATCCTGTTTATATCAATGCGCTGCGTGCAGAAATCTTCTTTCAATCCTTATTAATTCATTGCGACAAGAACAAATTATCTAATTCTTGATAACTTGACGACCTTACAGCCGTGGGCAGCTACATGGGCCTTGACCGAGGTGTGCGCCGTACCCTCGTCGGTGTGGCTCCAGAGGTCGCGGACTTGCCACCGGCCATTGATTCCCAGCTGGGCAAAGTCGGCGGTGAGCGTTGCTGGCGAGTCGGAGCGGTTGAACAACGCTACGACATAGCTACCGTCGCTCATGGCACCATACCAGGTCTCATGCTGTTGGCCTAACTGGTCATTCAAGGGCTGACCTACGAATCCGTCGCGTCGGAGGGCAAGCAGTTCGCTGTTGGTGTAGAACGGCAGGTTGTCACCAATGGTCTGCGGCTGGTCGGCAACGGCCACAGGGCCGCCTGCCATGAGTTGCAGGGTGACGGCCGTCTGTCGCTCGGCATCGGTGTCATATTTGTTCAGCCTCAGGAAATCACCGTCAAGAATGACTTTGTCCCGTCCCGTGATATGCGCCCAATGGTTAAAGCCGTCAAACTGGTTCATGCAGTTCGGCCACGACGTATAGCTGCGCCCGTGGTCATGCGTGGAGGTGTGACGCCATCCGCCATTGCCCGTGTCGGCAACGATGCGCACCATATTCCCATAGCGGGCCTCCACCTCAGCGTCGTTATTCAGGTGGGGCATGACCAACGACGTGAAGATGCCATATTTCTTTGCCGATTGTGCAATGTAGGCTAACGCACGGGTGTATGCCTCGCGGCCATAGCCCCGGCCTACCATGCCCATTCCTCGGTCT
>JAFSRY010000061.1 GCA_017445845.1 Prevotella sp. | reverse complement strand
TTGTTAAATGAAAAGTAAAGAGTGAGAAGGCAGCCAAGACAGCTTTCTCACTCTTTTCTTCTTAAGGTCTGCAGTTGGAAATCCTATCGGAAAAATGAGATGTCCAATCGATGTCTTAGACCCCCAATCCTTATCAGCCATTGGTAATCGTGTTATCAATGACATGTAATCGTCATATCAACCATTGATAACAGGCTTACCTGTGCTTGTTAATACTACCGATATTTTCCATCGCCCATTTCGATGCTTTCTATCGGGTTTCCCGTTTCGCTCATTCCTCATTTCCCATTGGCTTGGCCGACCTTCGGTTCCTCATTTCTCATTTTATTCTGATGGTGTCGTTGAACAGGATGACATCAGGATGACTGGCCGAACGGGCGACATAGGCGAAGCTGAAGCCCGCCTCTCGTTCGGTCTTCGCCTTCGGGTTGTTGCGCAGGGCGGTGGTCAGTTTTTCATGCAGTTCGTCATGGATGGCTGCCACAACGGTGCTGTCGTCGATGTCGTCGAAGAAAGTCTCAAAATAAGTATAGGTGCGCGTTGTGCGGTCGAAGTGCACGCTGTCCGTACGGGTGAAATTGACGACTGGCGTGGGGCAGTGCTTCTCGGTGAACTCTCGTGCCTCGCGTTCGGCACGTTCTTCAAGACTCTCATGGCAACTGCAAAAAAGGCAGAGCAGACTGGCTATAAACAGATTTTTCCTCATCATTTTACAATTATTTTTGCAAAGATAACTAAAATTCTGCATTTTCCTTTTTAAACTTTTCACTTTTTCACTTTTTCTTCGTAACTTTGTCCCTCAAAAGGTATTAATCAGACGATGAAGCTTATCAGAAACTTCTGCATCATTGCACATATAGACCATGGCAAGTCAACCCTGGCCGACCGACTGTTGGAATATACAAAGACCATCCAGGTGACAGCCGGCCAGATGCTCGATGACATGGACCTTGAGCGCGAGCGTGGCATCACTATTAAGAGCCACGCCATACAGATGGAGCATGAACTCGACGGGCAGAAATATATATTGAACCTCATTGACACTCCGGGACATGTCGACTTCTCTTACGAGGTGTCACGGTCTATTGCAGCCTGCGAGGGTGCACTGCTTGTGGTGGATGCTACGCAGGGCGTACAGGCACAGACCATCTCGAACCTCTATATGGCCATCGACCACGACCTGGAAATCATTCCTGTCATCAATAAGATTGACATGCCCAGTGCCATGCCCGACGAGGTGGAGGACGAGATAGTAGAGTTACTCGGCTGCAAGCGTGAGGACATCATCCGCGCATCGGGCAAGACCGGCGAGGGTGTGGAAGACATCCTGAGGGCAGTCATCGAGCGCATTCCCGCTCCAACGGGCAACCCCGACGGTCCGCTGCAGGCTTTGATCTTCGACTCGGTGTTCAACTCCTTCCGAGGCATCATCGCCTACTTCAAGATTGAAAACGGCAGCATCCGCAAGGGCGACAAGGTGAAGTTCTTCAATACCGGCATGGAATATGTAGCTGACGAAGTGGGCGTGCTGAAGATGGACATGGTTCCGCGGCAGCAGATGAACACCGGCGAGGTCGGATACATCATCAGTGGCATCAAGGAAGCAAAGGAGGTCAAGGTAGGCGACACCATCACCCATGTGATGCGTCCTTGCGACAAGGCTATCGAAGGTTTCCAGGAAGTAAAGCCGATGGTCTTCGCTGGCGTCTATCCCATCGACCCCACCGACTACGAGAACCTTCGTGCGTCACTGGAGAAACTCCAGCTCAACGACGCCTCGCTGTCCTTCCAGCCAGAGTCGTCGGTAGCCCTCGGCTTCGGGTTCCGCTGCGGTTTCCTCGGGCTGCTCCACATGGAAATCATTCAGGAACGCCTCGACCGCGAATTCAATATGGATGTCATCACCACCGTGCCCAATGTGTCCTACATGGTTTACGATAAGCAGGGCGGTGCCAAGGAAGTCCACAACCCATCGGGACTGCCCGAGCAAACACTCATCGAGCACATTGAGGAACCCTACATCCGCGCGTCTATCATCACGACGACGACCTTCATCGGTCCCATCATGACACTCTGTCTCGACAAACGGGGTGAACTCGTCAAGCAGGAGTTTGTCAGCGGCAACCGTGTGGAAATCCATTTCCTCCTGCCGCTCGGCGAAATCGTTATCGACTTCTACGACAAGCTGAAGAGCATTTCGAAAGGATATGCCTCCTTCGACTATCACTTCGACGGCTTCCGTCCTTCGAAACTTGCCAAACTCGACATCCTGCTCAACGGCGAACCCGTCGATGCCCTCTCGACGCTCACCCATCAGGACAATGCCGTGGGATTGGGACGCCGCATGTGTGAAAAACTGAAAGACCTCATACCCCGACAGCAGTTCGACATCGCCATACAGGCTGCCATCGGCGCAAAGATCATCGCACGGGAAACCATCAAGCAGGTGAGAAAAGACGTGACGGCAAAATGCTATGGCGGTGACGTCAGCCGTAAGCGTAAGCTGCTTGAGAAGCAGAAACGAGGCAAAAAGCGCATGAAGCAGATCGGAAACGTGGAAGTGCCGCAGAAAGCATTCCTTGCCGTGCTGAAACTCGATTGAGATTAATAAACCTATCCCTATTTAAATATACGATGATGAAAACGAAAGAACCTCCCAAAACTCGTCGCGACATCGCTCGCGAACTGGCACGTCGCTACAGTACGATGACTCACGAAGAACTCGATGAACTCGAAGCCATCCTCGTGCCCATGAAATTTGCCAAAGGCAAGAAAATTCTCAGTGAGGGGGAAGTGTGTCGGAACATCTACTACTTAGACAAAGGACTTATCCGCCAGTTCTACTATAAGAACGGAAAGGAAGTTACTGAACATCTGGGTGAAGACCACTCCATCTTCATGTGTATTGAGAGTCTCTTCCGCGAAGAACCCACGCGGCTGCAGGTGGAAACACTTGAGCCGTCCATCGTCTATGCCATCCCAAAGGATGAACTCGAACGCGTGGCACTGCATCATGTCAACATACAGATGCTCTATAGGAAAATCCTGGAGGAGAGCCTGATCATCTCCCAGGTCCATGCCGACCTCGTGCGCTTCGAGTCGGCACAAAGCCGCTATCTGAAGATGTGTAAACTGGCACCCCAGGTCATCCTCCGTGCACCCCTCGTTTACATCGCCAACTATTTGCAGATGACACCGGAGACTCTCTCCCGTGTCCGTGCCGCCACCCTGAACATATAGCACTTGAAGTGAGAACGATAAGTGACGAGTAAAAGCGATGAGTGAAAAGTAAAAAGTCCTGCCGTTTGATGATCTATCCGGCAGGACTTTTCTCTTTTCTTTCTTTTTCACTTCAAGCGAAGCGTGATTTTACTTTTCCTTCAGCAGGTCGCGGATTTCAGCGAGTAACTCTTCCTGAGTAGGTCCGGCAGGAGCTGCGGGTTCGGGAGCAGGCTCTTCCTTCTTTCGGTTCAGCTTGTTCACACCCTTCAGCAGCAGGAAGATACAGAAGGCAACGATGATAAAGTCAACTGTGTTCTGGATGAAATTGCCATAGGCAAGGGTGGCGGCATCATCACCTTCGCCAAACTTGAAGACCAGCTTCGTGAAGTCAATGTTACCGGTAATCATACCGATGAGGGGCATCAGAATGTCGTCAACCATCGAGCTGACAATCTTACCGAAAGCACCGCCGATGATGACACCGACTGCCATGTCAAGCACATTGCCACGCATGGCAAACTCTTTGAACTCTTTGATAAATCCCATAGTCTTTTCTCTTTTTTTAGATTGTTAATAAATAATTATTTAACGCTTATTTTGTCATGTTCATTTTGCAATTTGCCCTTCAGCGGACAAAAAATACCAAAGCAAACTCTTTCTTCCCAACTTTTTATGTTAATAAAAATTGTTTTCCACTGCAAATATAGAAAATATTTTGTAACTTTGTGCACGAAAAAGAAAAAAAATGTCTTCTGACACCCCAAAAAATGATGTTGCCGCAAACAAATGGCAACAATCAAAAGTCAAAAGTCAAAAAAGTGAATAACATTATCAACCTTTTTAAAAATAACAAAAGTAATAAAATGACAAAAGTTGCTATTAACGGCTTTGGCCGTATCGGTCGCCTCGCATTCCGTCAGATGTTCGAGGCTGAAGGTTATGAAGTGGTCGCCATCAACGACCTGACAAGTCCCAAAATGCTTGCTCACCTGCTGAAGTATGACACTGCACAGGGTGGCTTCGCCGGAAAATTCGGTGAAGGTAAGCACACTGTCGACTTCAAGGACGCTGTTGTCGCAGAAGACGGTAAGACCGTGGTTACTCCCGGTTCTATCACTGTCGACGGCAAGGAAATCACCATCTATGCTAAGCCCAACGCTGCTGAACTGCCTTGGGGAGAGCTCGGTGTTGACGTTGTCCTCGAGTGCACAGGCTTCTATACCTCAAAGGCTAAGGCTGCCGCTCACGTACAGGCTGGTGCCAAGAAGGTAGTCATCTCTGCTCCTGCAGGTAACGACCTCCCCACCATCGTCTACAACGTGAACCACAAGACCCTGAAGCCCGAAGATACCATCATCTCCGCTGCTTCTTGCACAACTAACTGTCTGGCTCCTATGGCTGCTGCCCTGAACAACTACGCTCCCATCGCCAGCGGTATCATGTCGACCATCCACGCTTACACGGGTGACCAGATGATTCTCGACGGTCCTCAGCGCAAGGGTGACCTCCGTCGTAGCCGCGCCGGTGCTTGCAACATCGTTCCTAACTCAACAGGTGCTGCCAAGGCTATCGGTCTCGTAATCCCCGAACTCAACGGTAAGCTCATCGGTTCTGCTCAGCGCGTTCCCACGCCCACTGGTTCTACCACCATCCTCGTTGCCGTTGTGAAGGCTAAGAACGTTACCGTTGAAGGCATCAACGCTGCCATGAAGGCTGCCTGCACAGAGAGCTTCGGTTACACCGAGGATCAGATTGTCAGCAGCGACATCATCGGCATGAAGTTCGGTTCGCTCTTCGATGCTACTCAGACCATGGTCAGCAAGATTGACGACGATACCTATCAGGTACAGGTTGTCAGCTGGTACGACAATGAGAACTCTTACACTTCTCAGATGGTTCGCACCATTAAGTATCTTGCCGAGCTGAAATAAGCTGAACAAGTTATCCAAAAAGAAATCCCCCGATTCCTCACTTGAGAAATCGGGGGAGTTTTTTTTTGACCGTTGACCGTTAACGGTTGAATGTTGTATTATGGTTTCCCTCGACTTTTGGAGAGGGGTAGGGGTTTTAAAAGTGGAACCTCAGGTCCACTCCCATCTGTCGTGGGTTGCCTTTTTGTGCGAAGTAAAGTGTTTCGCCAGCCATCGGGCTGTCTGTAGCGAAGGTGTTATACTTCGTGTCGAGTAGGTTGTGACCCCATAGGTTCAAGGTGAACAGACCAAAGTCAGCCTCGGCATGGGTGCCGAAAAGGGTGTAAGGCTTCTGCGAGTAGAGGTTGTCATTATCCCAGTAGGTCTTGCCGCGTAGCGTGGCGTTGGCACCGATGGTGAGCGAACGGATCGTCTTGCCCAGATCGATGCGGTAGTCGGCATTGGCTGACAGGGTGTGCTCGGGTACGAACGGCACGCGCTTGTCCTTATAGCTGAGGGCTTCCATACCGTTGGAACCCTTGATGCTGTCGGTGTATTCTTTGAAGGCGGCATGAGTATAGCCGTAGTTAACCGACCAGTTCAGGTGGTTCTCGAAAGCCTGTCCGCGCAGCGATGCTTCGACACCGCAGCTGTAGCTCTTACCGGCATTGACCATCATACGGCCGAAGCTGTAGTTGCCGGCCATCACCGAGAGCTGCTGGTTGCGGATTTGCATGTAGAAACCTGCCAGATCGAGTTGCACCTTCGAACCGAAAAGGTTCAGGTGGGTTCCAAATTCATAGTTCCAACTCTCTTCGGGCTTGAAGGCGATAGTCTCGCGGATGTTCTGATAGGCCTTCTGGTCATGAAGGATTTCCATGTCCCCACGAGCACTCTGTGCCTTGTCCTGCAGTTCCGTCTGAAGGATGTCGCTGAACATCTGGATGTTGAAGCCGCCGGCACGATAGCCTTTGGCAACGAGGGCATAGACATTGCTGCCGCTGTTGTCGAGACGATAGGTGAGGCCGAATTTCGGCAAAAGCTGCTCGAAACTGTTCTGTTCCTTATGTTCAAGCAACGACCGGATGTTGGCTTTCACGTTCACTCCCATCACGTTCTCGTCGAGATGAACGGAACCGAGGGTGCTGTAGTCGATGGCCACCTGCGACACATCATAGCGCAGACCCAGTGTAGCGGTGAGGCGTGAGGTCAGGTCGAAGTCCGACTGATGGAACAGTCCGTAGTTATGGGTGGGGGTTCGGAAAAGGCCTGGCACCGTTTCCATGTCCATACGGATGTGGCAGCCGCCGGCACGTTCAATCATTGCAGCTGCGGCCTCACGACCCATGCGGGCAGCCATCGCGTTGAGCATACCGTAGTAGGCATAGTCTTGAATGGTCTGCGAGAGGTAGTCGTTCATGGCGGAGTCGAAGTATACGGGCGCATTGGTCTTCAGTGCCTGGTAGGAGAAGAAGGCACCTGTCGTCCAATGCCACGGTCCTGTCGTGCGACCCTTGAGGGTGAGTTCTTGCGTCACGGCATTCTGCAGCTGTGCCTGTTCCATGTGCATATAGTCGAGCGGACGGTAGTCGATGTCCATCAGCATGTCGTCGTTCAGATACTGATAGGAGGCGGTATAGTTGACATCTGTCCAGTCGGCCTGATAGTTCAGGGCCAGGCCTGTCGTGAGCATGTGGCGCTTGTAGTTTCCCTGGCGGTTGCTATAAGGGTCTTGGGTGTCGCCACCGGTCAGACTCATCTCTCCGTAAGGGAAGCCGTTTTGTGTAGTATACTGGTAGTCGGCGGTGAAGTCAAGCAGGAAACGGTCGGTAGGCTTCCATTGCAGGCGGGCCCGACCACCGCCTTCGTCCATCTTGTCGGCATGGTCGCCTGTCGTGGCGTTGTCGAAGAAGCCCTGCTGACCCTGATAGAACCCTGCCACAGAGAACCCTAACTGTTCGTTTACCTTGTTATAGTGAGCCACTTCAGCTTTACGATAGAGGCCGGTGCCGAAGCTCAGGTTCACATCGGTACCCTGATAGTAGAGGGGCTGACGGATATACATTCTGATAAGGCCGCCCTCGGTGTTCTGTCCGTAGAGGGTGCCTTGTGCACCGCGCAGGATGTCGATGCGGTCGATGTCGTAGGTGTGGAAGTTCAGCATCGACTTGCTCATCACGGGGATGTTGTCGATATAAAGGCCCACGGAGGGACTGTTGATGCGCGAACCGATACCCCTGACATACATCGACGAGGTGTAGCGTGAGCCGTAGACGGGCATCGAGAAAGAAGGGACGAAGTCGGACAACTCCCGCAGGTCGCGAACGTTCAGTTGTCGAAGGTCGGAACTGGCGAAGACGCTGCTGCTCAGTGCCTGATGGCGAAGCAGGTGCAGGTCTTTGGGTTGTGAGACAATGATGACTTGGTCGATGTCGTAGACACGCGAGGTGTCGTTGGACAGCGTTTCGTCGTTGATGCCGTTAGGAAGCGTGGCCTGTGCCTGGACAGTCCACAGAAAGAAGAGGGTCGAAAGCCCTGTCTTGATGATATTATTCATTGCGATTATTGTTTTGCGGTGCAAAGGTACTGCTTTTTCCCTTCTTTTGCAATCCTTATTTATGAGGATTTTTTTTCAGCCTTCTCAGTAGGCTCCCCCTCTCTGTCTTCTCCGAAGGTCGTCATCTGTCTTTTTTATTCGTTCATTGCACCGCAGTTTGGACAGCGTCCTTTGGCATGGAGCTTGTGTCCGCATTGCCCGCATTCGTATCGGGCACGATGGTAGCGGAAGTAGTGCCAGACGGCATAGACGGCATAGATGACGAGAAGAAGATACCCTATATAATATAATGTGGAAATACTGAAGAGGAGGTAGTTGAAGGCACATACCGCCACAAGTCCGCTCAGGTAGAGCAGCGCTTCGGCAGTGGGCAGCTGTCGGCGGGCATCGTCGACGGCGGCAATGGCTGCCAGCAACATCGCCCAGACGGAAATGAGGAAGATACTCAGGATGGGCGGTACGGAGAAGGGGTTGAGGGTGGGGTGGTAGTAGAAGTGGCGCCACAGTTCGGGGGCATACATCTGAATGCTCGCATAGAAGGTGGCTGAGGCTGCCACGATGAGGGCCAGAAGGGTAGGGTAGAAGGAGTCGATGTCGCGGAAGTGCACCAGCGGCACTTGTTTCTTCATGTAGAGTCTTGCCCAGTAGCTCATGCCAATGAGCACGATGACCGCCAGGAAGATGATGAGATGGATGTCGGAGAAGATGGTGATGAACTCCGAGATGGGGTCGTCGGGCGACACTTGTTTCAGCAGTTCCTTTTCGCGAACCCAACCGAAACTCACCTGGTCGCGCGCCACCTGTACCCATACGGAGTCGATGGTGTCGGTAGAGAGGAAGCGGATGTCGGCTACGACCAACGGTTCGTTCTTGTAGACATAGAACGAGTCGGTAGGCATGTTGCTGAGCAGTTCTTCAGGCTGTTGCTTCAACAGGCAGAGTGAGTCTTTGGCAACGATGAAGTTATAGCCGTTGGTATAGTGGTGGACGCTTTGGAAGGAGAGCGAGTCTATCTGCCGTTCGGTCATCGACGGGAAGGCCCCCGTCTGCATGAAGGCATCAGGCGTGTCGGGCCGTCGGTGGTAGCAGGCGGTCAGTGCCATGAGGCACACCAGGAGCAGGGGAACCCATCGGTTAATCGGTCGCATAGACGTTCATCTGACAATTCTTACAATCAAACTCCAGCCGGAACTTCCTGCCGTCGCCCAGTCGCAGCATCAGCGGTTCTTTCCAGGTCGGTCGCCGTCCGCTGTGTCTCACGCAGAAGCCCAGCGAATAGCGGATGCAGTGACGGCATTGCATGAGCATTCCGTAATGAGGATGCGTCAGCTCGAAGGCCTCATCGAGGTCCTTGGCACCCAGTCTTTCATAGAACGCACGGGCTTCCTTGTTGGCGATGTTGGCGAAGAAGCCTTTCGGCATCGTCGAAACATAGCTTCGGCAGTCCCGAAAGGCTGCTTCGGCAGTCCCGGAAGGCTGCTTCGGCAGTCCCGAAAGGCTGTCTCGGTTGTCCAACAGCTGAACGGTCTCCCGTCGTAGGTCGGCCAACAGACTGCTGGGGATGAAGAGTCGTTCGGCTTCGGCATCAATCGTGATGTCGTCACACAAATACGGCGTGTTGCCTAACTTCGTCAGCTGGCGGATGATGTTCTCCCGTTGTGGCTTCTGTGCCGGCTGGTGCTCGCAGGCAATAGCAGTGTTGACCGTCTGCCGGCCGTCGGACATCTCTAAAGAAAAACCGTCGGCGGTGGCCGTCAGGCGCATCGTTACGGCAATTTTCCGTTGGGCGGTGTCACCGTTGAGCAGCCGTTCGAAGACGACATCATGATTGCGGTAAAGGGCTGTTCCAGGCTTCAGACCCACGGGCATCCGCAGAGGATATAGTCGGTTGCCTTCGGCACGGTTGACGCGGAAACCCTCCAACTCGTGGGCCTCATTGAAGAAGCAGAGCCCGTCGCCATTGGCAAAGGCTGCCGTCGAGGATACATTGAACGAATGGCTGCGCAACTCCTTTACCTTCCCTACATATTCGCCCAAGGCCTTCGGTGTGTCGAAGGAGGCGATGTCGGGCTTCCGGCCGTTGAGGAAGTAATTGGTGAAGCCTCGGTTGAAGGTTTTTTTCAGGTTTGGCTCGAACGCATACGTCACCGTTCCGTGTGAACTGCGCTCGTAGCGGTCGGGGTGTTTGGCAATCAGTTGGTTGAGGCGTTGGCTGTAGGCGGCGACGACATTCTTTACATAGTCGGCATCCTTCAGTCGGCCTTCAATCTTGAACGAGACGGCACCTGCCTCAGCCAATGCCTCCAGATGGTCAATCTGGCAGAGGTCCTTCAACGAGAGCAGATGCCGCTGGTGCTCAATCTCTTTACCATCGGCATCGATCAGGTCGAACTTCATTCGGCAGAACTGCGCGCAGGCTCCGCGGTTGGCACTCCGACCGAAACAATGTTCCGAGGCATAACACTGACCGCTATAGCTCACGCAGAGGGCACCGTGGACGAATACCTCCAGTTCTACCTCGGGTTCCGCCGCATGAATGGCCTTTATTTCCTCTAACGACAGCTCTCGTGCTAACACCACCCTTTCAAATCCAAGGGCGTGCAGCCAGGCTACCTTCTCTTTCGTGCGGTTGTCTGTCTGAGTACTAGCGTGGGCGGTGATGCCCAGCTCCTTGCACATCGTCAGCACCGACATGTCTTGAACCAGAATGGCATCGACACCCACTGCCTTCAACTCCTTCAGCAGCGAACGTGTCGCTTCCAGTTCGTCGTCGAAGACAAGGGTGTTGACGGTCACATAGACCTTCGCATCGAACTGGTGGGCATACTGGCACAGCTTCGCAATGTCGTCGGTCGTATTACCTGCCGCCA
Source organism: Prevotella sp. (assembly GCA_017445845.1). Lineage (GTDB taxonomy): Bacteria > Bacteroidota > Bacteroidia > Bacteroidales > Bacteroidaceae > Prevotella. The sequence continues at coordinate 711 of JAFSRY010000061.1, read as the reverse complement.
CACGAGCCCCAAAGCGCTGGGCACCGATATAGACGGCATCGGCACCATGACTGATGGCAGCCATGCCGCAAGCCAGATCCTTGGCAGGAGCTAAGAGTTCGAGAGTGCGCATAAAATCGGTCAAACTTCCGTTATCATTCCGTTCTACATGCAAAATTACACAAAAACAATGAATATCCTGCTACTCCTGCCGATAAATTATGTTTTCTTTAGAATGATACCAATGTTCTTCACCACCCAAAAGCAACGGAGGGAAACCATCTGGCTTCCCTCCGTTACGCTTTATCCTCATTCCTCATTTCTCATTGGCTTGGCCGACCTTCGGTTCCTCATTTCTCATTCCATTAGGCTTTCATCCTCCTCAGTTCGTAGTGGCTATGGTTGATGGTTTTCGACACCTCTTTCGGCAGGCTCTTATATCGTTGCCCCTTCTTACCGTCGGGCATGATCTGCATGTATCCGTTTCGGTCTTCGCTTTCCACAATGATACTGTCGTTGAGGTAGCCACTGATATGGTAGGAGTGGTTATGGTCTTTCTTCACCACCAGGTAGTCACGGGCGATGATGATATCCCGATTGTAGAACATCTCGCCGATATTAAAGCGGGGACTGACATTACCTGTCGAAACACGCAGTTTCATGCAGGGGGTGTGTCTTGAGTGGTGTTCATTGGCATTGCCAATCTCTACACCCGCCACCTTCTTGAAGCAC
>JAFSRY010000004.1 GCA_017445845.1 Prevotella sp. | reverse complement strand
CTGCCTGACTACAATAATATGGAAATTAAGATGGAACCGCTGGTAAAGGCTGTTTATCTGTTGTTCCTTCGTCACCCAGAGGGCATCGCATTTAAACAGTTACCAGATTATAGGGAAGAACTAACAGGAATCTATAATCTGTTAAAGCCATCAGGATTGACAGACAGAGCAATACAGAGTATAGAGGATGTAACAAATCCCATGCTCAACTCTATCAATGAGAAGTGTGCCCGCATAAGAGCCGCCTTCGTAGGACAGTTTGATGACTATATGGCTAAAAGCTATTATATAGATGGGCTACGTGGAGAGGTTAAGAAGATAGCATTGCCACACGACTTGGTAATTTGGGAGTAAAACCAATGAAAACGTACCCGTTACTATTTGTGAATAGTTCTTGGCTGTTTCAAAATAAAGTTGTACCTTTGTACCCGACAACGAGCCACGAAACAGGCGGTGGCTCTGAGTCGGGTGCTCTTTCAGGCAATTTATAGCAGAACATTGAATTGAGAACGGTCTCTATATCGTAACCCCCAAATTTCTCAATCCTCTGCATCGCCTTTATACAAAGAAATCCTGCGAATTCTTCCAAAGTTACAAAAAAAATGAGGGCAGGACAAAATAAAAATAAATATTTTTTATCCACCATTACAGCAGCCCCTTGTCAAGGGGGCTCTAAATATGCCAGGATGGAGTAATTTATGCATAGCTACGAAAAAAGCGCCAATGGAAAAGGCATTTCAACGTGATATTAGTATATATGAAGAAAGGACAGTTCGTGAAATTCGAGTAATTCGCGGTTCTAAGATGCATCCGAAACTTAAGTGGGTAATAATAATTGTAACAAAATCGTAACCTGAAAGACTTGGCTGAGTGGGGCGATGGAAGTAACTTTGCAGGAAAAATACAAAAAGACAAATAATATATGGATCAGAACTATGTGATGGCTATCCTTCAGCTGCTGGGTTCGCTGGGACTGCTGATTTACGGTATGAGAATGATGAGTGAGGCTTTGCAGAAGCTGGCCGGTCCCGGTCTTCGCCACGTTCTCGCAAAGATGACGACCAACCGTGTGACAGGTATGTTGACGGGTATCTTGGTGACGGCAGCCGTTCAGTCATCGACGGCAACGACGGTGATGACCGTGTCGTTTGTCAACGCCGGTCTGCTGACGCTGGCGCAAGCCATCTCCATCATTATGGGTGCCAACATCGGAACGACGCTGACGGCATGGATTATGTCGGCAGGTTTCTCGTTCAATGTCACCGACTTTGTTTTCCCTGCCTTCATCATCGCCATGTTCCTCATCTACAGGAAACGACATCAGACAACGGGCGACTTCCTCTTTGGCGTAGCCTTCCTGTTCCTCGGCCTCGGCACATTGCGACAGACGGGCATGGACATGCACCTGGGTGAGAACGAAGCCGTGCTGAAGTTCTTCTCATCGTTCGACCCGAACAGCTTCACGACAACCCTTCTGTTCCTGCTCATGGGCGGCGTACTGACGATGTGCGTGCAGTCGTCGGCAGCGGTGATGGCCATCACGATGATACTATGCTCAAGCGGTGCCCTGCCCATCTATCAAGGTATTGCCCTGGTGATGGGTGAGAATATCGGCACCACCGTCACGTCGAACGTTGCAGCCCTGTCAGCCTCCACACAAGCCCGACGCGCTGCCTTCGCCCACATGTTCTTCAACCTCTTCGGCGTCTTCTGGATGCTCATGGTCTTCCATCCCTTCGTCGATGCCGTCTGTCGGATGGTGGGCGGCGGCGTTGAGAACCTCAGCATCGTGCTCGCCATGTTCCACACCTGTTTCAACCTGACGAACACATTTATCCTGATATGGTTCATCCCGCAGATAGAGCGTATCGTCTGCTTCGTGATTCGCGACAAGGGAGATTCGGCCGACGAACCCATCCGCCTGCAATATATTCAGACAGGCCTGGTGCAGACGCCGGAAATCGCGGTACTGCAGGCTCAGAAGGAGACGGCAGCCTTCGGACAGCGCGTTCACAAGATGTATGGCATGGTGGGCAAACTGTTCACCGAGACTGACGAGAAGACTTTTGAAGAACTATATAATAAAATAGAACGCGAAGAGGACACAACCGACAAGATTGAAATCACCATCGCCCGCTATCTGGAAGAAGTCAGCGACGACCACCTGAGCGACGAGACGAAGCAGAAGATTCGCCAGATGATGCGCGAAATCAGCGAACTGGAGTCTATCGGCGATGCCTGCTATAAACTGTCACGGACACTCGACCGCAAGCGCGAAACCGGTAAGGAGTTCACACAGAACCAGACACAACAACTACAGGCTCTGGCAAATCTTGTCGACAGTGCCCTCGCACAGATGAACAATGTGATGGGCGGTCACCGCCACGAACACGACTTCAACGAAACCCTGCGCATTGAGAACGACATCAATGCCCTGCGCAACAGGCTGAAGACGGAAAACATCAAGTCGGTGAACAACCATGAATACGACTATACCGTAGGCACGCTCTACATCGACTTGGTCAACGAATTGGAAAAACTGGGAGACTACGTCGTCAACGTCGTTGAGGCACGTTTCGGTAAACAATAGCTTTGCCTTTTAAAAAAAAATGCCTGCCTTTCGTTTGGTTTTTCGCTGACTTTATTGTATCTTTGCAGACAATTATGGAAGGGAAAAATATTCTGATTGTCGACGACGAGCGAGACATTGGCGACATTCTGCAATTCAACCTCCATGCTGCCGGCTACCAGGCCGAAGCCGTCGGCTCAGCCGAAGATGCGGCAGGAAGGATGAAGACGCAGGCTTACGATCTGGTAATCCTCGACGTGATGATGCCAGGGGTGTCAGGCTTTGAATTTGCCAAACAGTTGAAAGCCGACACCCTGACAAAACATATCCCCATCATCTTCCTGACGGCCAAGGACACGGAAGACGATGCCCTTGAAGGCTTCTCGCTGGGGGCCGACGACTATGTGACGAAACCGTTCTCGCTCCGTGAACTGCTGGCAAGGGTGAAAGCAGTGCTGAAGAGAACAACTCCCAACCCTCGACAGGAACAGAAAGGCCTGCATTACGAAGGTCTGTCGATAGACGCCGACAGCAAGACGGTGACAATCGACGGAGAAGCCATCGCCCTTACACGCACGGAGTTTGACCTGCTGCGACTGTTGCTTGAACATCGCGGACAGCTCTTCAACCGACGCGAACTGCTCGAAAACGTATGGCCGCAGGATGTCATCGTTACCGAACGGACGGTGGATGTCAACATTGCCAGACTGAGAAAGAAACTGCGCCGCTATGCCTCCTGTCTGGTTTCCAGAACCGGATTCGGCTATTGTTTTGAGACAACGAATGAATCTATTGGAAAATGAAAAAGAAACTCAGCGAGGGACGCAAGATGTGGCTCAGCGTGATGGCTGTGTTCCTTGTCTATGCCACTATATTCATTCTCTTTGAAGACTACGACCGCAAGTTTCTGTTGCCTTTCGACGAAGCCAGCGACTGGCACCTGCTGCTGTTCTCACTGGCTGTGATGGCAGGACTGGGGTATTTGCTCTTCCATTATGCCAAGCACATGGACAAGCGCATCAGCCGCGAACAGGCAGAAAAGGAAAACCAGATGCGCCGTGAACTGACACAAAACATCGCCCACGAACTGAAGACACCCGTTGCCAGCATCCTCGGCTACACGGAAACCATACTCGACAACCCATCCATCAACGACGACACCTGCCGACAGTTCATCGTGCGCACCCATTCACAGGCGCAGCGGCTCACAGCACTCTTGCAGGACATCTCGACACTTAACAAAATGGACTATGCCCCGGAAATGCTGAAGATGGAGCGGGTCGACGTGGCTGACCTCTTTGCCGACATCGTGGAGGAGACAGCTCTTGCCGTCAGACAACGCAAGATGGAATTGCGTAACTACCTGCCAGAGGACATCATCATTCACGGCAACCCCTCACTGCTCTACAGTATTTTCCGCAACCTTACCGACAATGCCATCAACCATGCCGGCGAGGGGGCCGTCATCGAATTATCGGCCAAGCGGCTGCCAGGTCAATGGCAGTTCACGTTCAAAGACGATGGCATCGGCATCCCTGCCGAACACCTGCCGCGCATTTTCGAACGCTTCTACCGTATCGACAAGGGACGCAGCCGGAATATGGGCGGAACCGGACTTGGACTCTCCATCGTGAAGAACGCCGTCGTCCTGCATGGAGGAAACATCACGGTCGACTCGCCCGCGACGGGGGGACTCTCCTTCACCTTCACACTCAAAACATAGAAATAAAAAAAGGGTGGGGCTGGCACAATAAACGAGAAGGTTTTGAGTTATATTATATATTAAAATAAGGTGAAACTACGTCATACGCGACATATCGCCCCCTTTCTGCTGCTGGCCCTGTTGATGCTGGCGGCAGGTTGCTCCACGCAGAAGAACACTGCGAAGAGTCGCGCATGGCATTCGTTCAAAGCGAAATACAACGCTTTCTACAATGGTAAGCTGGCCTATATCGATGCTTCCACTGAAAAGGAAAACGGCAACAAGGACAACTTCACCGAACCCATTCCCCTCTACACCGTCACCAACAAACAGAGCCGACAACTCGGCAAGGGCAACTACGAGAAAGCCATCGAGAAAAGCCAGAAGGTCATCAAGCTGCACAGCATCAAGCGTAAACCCGAGTGGAACAAGAAACGCCGCAAGACCGACCGTGACATCGAATGGCTCAACCGTAAGGAGTATAACCCTTTCCTGTGGAAGGCATGGATGATGATGGGACGCTCACAGTTCTTCAAGGGTGACTTCGACGAGGCTGCCGCCACCTTCTCCTACATGAGCCGCCTCTACCAGACGCAGCCTGCCATCTATGGCCGTGCCCGTGCCTGGCTTGCCAAGAGCTATGTCGAACTCGACTGGCTCTACGATGCCGAGGATGTCATCAGAAACATGAGTCGCGACAGCATTCACCCTGGGGCACAGAAAGAGTGGGACTACACCATGGCCGACTACTACATCCACCTGCACGACTACGAAAAAGCCATCCCCGCACTGCGCAACGTCATCCGCCACGAGATGCGCAAAAAGCAGAAGGCACGCGAATGGTTCCTCACGGGACAGATGCAAGCCGCACTCGGACAGAAAGAAGAAGCCTACAAAGCCTACAAGCATGTCATCCGGCTCAATCCGCCCTATGAAGTGGAATTCAATGCCCGCATCGCCATGACAGAGGTCTATGCCGACACGCAGGGCAAGAAAATGATCAGCCGCTTGAAGCGCATGGCCTACTCAGACAAGAACAAAGACTATCTCGACCAAGTCTACTATGCCATCGGAAACATCTACATGTCGGAACGCGACACGCTGAATGCCATCACGGCTTATGAAAAGGGCAACGTCAAGTCGACACGCAACGGCATCGAAAAGGGTGTGCTCCTGCTGCGACTCGGCGACATCTACTGGACCCTGGAGAAATATAACGATGCGCAACGCTGTTACGGTGAAGCCATCGGACTATTAGACAAGGAACGCGACGACTACGAACAACTCTCCCACCGCTCGCAGGTGCTCGACCAGCTGGTACCCTTCACCGATGCCATCCACCTGCAGGACTCTCTGCTCGCACTCTCCACCATGAGCGAGGCCGACCGCAATGCCGCCATCGACCGCGTCATCGATGAACTCAAACGTAAGGAGAAGGAGGAGCGCGACCGGCTGGCAGAGCAAGAGGCTGAGAAGACGCAGCAGCGCAACGGCGGCATGACGGGCAACAACCGGCCCGACAACCAGCCCACCACCCCCAACACCCAGGAGAACGGCCTTTGGTATTTCTACAACCAGATGGCTGTCAACCAAGGCAAGTCGCAGTTCCAGAAGCTATGGGGCAAGCGTGAGAACGTCGACAACTGGCAGCGCGTCAACAAGAGCGTTGTTGCGGAAGCTGGCGACGAAAACGGATTCACCGAGGAACAACTCGACTCCATCCGCGTCGCTGAAGCCATCCAAGACTCACTATCGCAAGTCACCGACAGTGCTGCCACCGACCCCCACAAACGCGAATACTACTTGGCACAGATACCCTTCAGCGACGAACAGAAGGCAGAATGCCACCAGATTATCCAAGACGGACTCTACAATGCCGCCGTCATCTTCAAGGACAAACTCGACAACCTGCGCCTCAGCGAGAAAGCATTCACCCGCCTCCTCGTCGACTATCCCCAATACGAAGGACTCGACAATGCCTTCTATCACCTCTTCCTGCTCTATTCGCGAAAAGGTGGGCACGACATTGCACAAACCTACGTCCAGCGACTGCAAGACCACTATCCCGAAAGCCAGTGGACGACACTCCTCACCGACCCCAACTTCGAAGAGAACTCGCGCTTCGGACTCCATCTCGAAGACTCCCTCTATGCCGCCACCTACGAAGCCTTCAAAGCCGACCGCACCGAAGAAGTGACCGCCAACACGAAGTTCTCTGCAACACGCTTCCCACTGGGGGCCAACCGCGACAAGTTTATCTTCATCGAAGGACTGAGCAAGCTCAACGACGGCGATGCCGAAGGCTGCCTCGAGTCGATGACGGCCGTCGTCGAACAGTTCCCGTCGGGTAAAATCAGCGAACTGGCAGGAATGATTATCAACGGTGTCAAACAAGGACGACGGCTGCGAGGCGGTAAATTCGACATCGGTGACGTATGGCAACGACGCACTGCCGTCATGAGCGACGAAGACTCCCTGCAGGCCCGACAGTTCTCAGAAGAGCGCAACACCGACTTCGTCTACATGATAGCCTACATGCCCGACTCCGTCAACGAAAACCAGCTGCTCTATGAGGTGGCACGCTACAACTTCACCTCCTACCTCGTGCGCAACTTCGACATCGAGATAGAAGATGACGGAGGACTCCACCGAATGACGCTGCGCGGATTCCGCAACTACGACGAAGCACTGCAATATGCCCGTGCCCTCCATAAAGATGCACCCATCGTCAGAAGTCTCAGAGGCGGACGTAGCATCGTCATCAGCCAAGAAAACCTGCAGTTGCTCGGAACCCGTTACAGCTACGACGACTACGATGCCTTCTACAACGAGCACTTTGCACCCCTGCCCGTCAGCGACCTGCCCCTGCTACTCGAACCCATCCTTGAAGAGGAGGAAGAAGAGGAAGCCCAACCCCAGCCAGAAGAATCAGAGGGCACCGAAGAGACCGAGAACTCAGATTTCACCGAGGACTCCGATCAATCAGAATACTTCGATAATGTTGATAACATCGACAAGACCGACAAGACCGACGACATCATCATCGAAGAAGAAAAGAAACTGACGCCTGACAAGACCGACGACGACATCATCATCATCGAAGAAGAAAAGAAGCTGACGCCCGACAAGACCGACGACGACATCATCATCGTCGAAGAAGAAAAGAAACTGACGCCCGACAAGACCGACGACGACATCATCATCGTCGAAGAAGAAAAGAAGCTGACGCCCGACAAGACCGACGACAACATCATCATCATCGAAGAAGAAAAGAAGCTGACGCCCAACAAGACCGACGACGACATCATCATCGTCGAAGAAGAAAAGAAGCTGACGCCCGACAAGACCGACGACGACATCATCATCCCCGTTGATGACAAGACAAAGAAACCCGTCATCCCCAACGAGATTGACGATGAATACTACGACTTCGACGGATTCTAAAAATCAGAAGTAGACAAGTGATTGGTCGTAATGAGAAATGAGGAAAGAGGAATGAGGAATAACTTGTTTACTTGTCCACTTGTCAACTAAAAGAATAATTATGAACAACAAACTTCTCTGGGTCGACGACGAGATAGAACTTCTCAAGGCCCACATACTGTTTCTCGAGAAAAAAGGCTATCAGGTCGTTACCGTCACTAACGGCACCGATGCCATCGACCAATGCCGCAGACAGAGCTTCGACCTCATCCTCCTCGACGAGATGATGCCAGGACTCACCGGTCTTGAAACCCTCCGCCGCATCAAGGACATCACGCCCGCCACCCCCGTCGTCATGGTCACCAAGAGCGAAGAGGAAGACATCATGAACCAAGCCATCGGTTCGAAAATAGCCGACTATCTCATCAAGCCCGTCAACCCCAACCAGATCATACTGACACTGAAAAAGAATATCCATCGGCGCGACATCGAGACACAGGCCGCACAGACAGGCTACCAGCAGAGCTATCTCGACATCGCCATGCAAATCAGCCAATGCCAGACCTTCGACGACTGGCGCGAAGTCTACCGACGCCTCGTCCGTTGGGAACTCGACCTCTCCGCCACCGACTCCGCAATGACCGACCTCCTCCACGGGCAGAAAGAAGAAGCCAACATCGGCTTCGCCAAGTTCGTCAAGCAAAACTACATGCAGTGGGTGAAACAACAACAGCCACAGAACTCCTCACAGCCCCTTCTCTCACCCCATCTCTTCAAACAAAAACTCTTCCCACTGCTCGACCGGAAAGAAAAAGTATTCCTCATCGTCATCGACAACTTCCGCTACGACCAGTGGCGAGTGCTCGAAGCCGAACTCTCAGCTCTCTTCGACATTGACGAAGACATCTACATGAGCATCCTGCCAACAGCCACACAGTACGCACGCAACGCCATCTTCAGCGGACTCATGCCCGAAGACATCGCACGCATGTTCCCGGACCTCTGGGTCGACGAAGACGAAGAAGAAGGGAAAAACCTCAACGAAGAACCCCTCATACAGACACAGCTCGACCGCTACCGACGACACGACACCTTCTCCTACACCAAAATCAACGACTCCACAGGCACCGAACGCTATCTCGAACGACTCAACACCCTCACCGGCAACGACCTCAACGTCATCGTCGTCAACTTCATCGACATGCTCTCACACGCCCGAACAGAGTCCAAAATGGTGCGCGAACTCGCCAACAACGAGTCAGCCTACCGCAGCATCACACACTCCTGGTTCCGACACTCAGGCATCGCAGAACTCTTCCGCAGACTCGCCGACACAGGCTCCCACATCATCCTCACCACCGACCACGGCTCCATACGCGTCGGCAAACCCGTCAAAATCATCGGCGACAGAAACACCAATACCAACCTTCGCTACAAACTCGGAAGAAACCTCAGCTACAACGCAAAAGAAGTATTCACCATCCGCAACCCCCACGAGGGCCACCTGCCGTCGCCAAACCTCTCCACCAGCTACGTCTTCGCAACAGGCGACAGCTTCTTCGCCTATCCCAACAACTACAACTACTATGTATCCTACTACCGGGACACCTTCCAACACGGAGGCATCTCAATGGAAGAAATGCTCATACCACTCATCACACTCACACCTAAAAAAAGATGAAAACCAACCATAGCAGACTTCTGGGAGCATGGCTCTTGATATTAGCCTGCAATACCTTGATGGCACAGACTTTTCATGGCAACCGCTCCGACTTCCGCGACGAAACCATCTATTTTCTGTTGCCCACACGCTTCTATGACGGCGACCCGTCGAACAACACCCAATGCTGGGACAACCGCGAGCGAAATGCCGGCGACCCTGCATGGCGTGGCGACTTCAAGGGACTCATCGAGAAACTCGACTATATCAAGGCCCTCGGATTTACCGCCATCTGGATAACCCCCGTTGTGCAGAACGCATCGGGCTACGACTATCATGGCTACCATGCCCTTAACTTCTCGAAAGTGGACAGAAGGCTTGAAAGCGACGACGTAACGCTGCAAACACTCGTCGACGAAGTACACAAGCGAGACATGAAACTGATTGTCGATATTGTCATCAACCATACCGGTAATTATGGAGAGGAAAACCTCTGCAAACTCTTTGAACGAGACTTCACCAAGCCACAGAGTCACATGTCGGAATGCATGGTTCCGCTGACAAAGACAAAAGGCGGCCGGCTACCCGACAACTATGCCGACTTGAGCGGAGGCGAACAGTATGACGCCCGGCTTGTTCAGATGAAGGACCATCACAACAATACACAGAACGACATCCATAACTACTGGCACCACTTCGGAAACTTCAACTGGGACAACGAAACACGATGGTGGGCTCAAATCGCCGGCGACTGCGTCGACCTGAACACAGAGAACCCACAGGTCAGCGACTACCTTGTACGCTGCTATACATCTTTTATTAATATGGGCGTCGACGGCTTTCGAATAGATACTGGTGGACATATTGCCCGGCTGACCTTCAACAACAACTTTCTCCCCCAATTCCAGGCAGCAGCAGAAGCAGCAAAGGAAAAGCGAGGCGGTACACCCTTCTTTATGTATGCCGAGATCTGCGCTCGATTTACCCATTGGTGGTATCGGCAGCAGCCAGCCCTCTCTTGCCCTTTCTATACTTGGAAAGAGCAGAAGGACTATGCATGGAGCTACGACGGAGCGTCATGGGATGGACTGAAGGTGCCTTCCAACGAGAGCACTGATTTCGAACACGTCAACATGAAAAGCTGTGAGGAACAATACCACGACAATGCAGAAGGAACGGAGTCTCGGCAGCCGACCTCAGAGAATGCATTCCTCAGCGGCAACGACTATCATCAGCCCGACTACTCACAATTCTCAGGACTGAGTGTCATCGACTTCCCCATGCACCACTGTTTCAAAGACATTGCATCAGCATGGGGTATCCGCAAAGGTGACCAATATTACAACGATGCCACCATGAATGTTGTTTATGTAGACTCTCACGACTACGCCCCCAATGGTGCCCCGGAGAGTCAGCGTTTTGCACAGCCACAGGTCACATGGGCCGAAAACCTCGACTTGATGTTCACCTTCCGCGGCATCCCTTGCGTTTTCTACGGCAGTGAGATAGAGTTCCGCAAGGGAAAGGATATCGACCGAGGAACCAGCGAAGCGCTTCGCAACACGGGTCGCGCCTACTATGGCGGATATATCAAGGGAAGTATCGAGACAACAGACTTCGGCCAGTATGCCAATGCTACAGGCAACATGGCGCAGACACTCTCCCACCCTTTGGCCCAGCACATCCGACGGCTGAACCTCATCCGGGCTGCAGTGCCCGCCTTGAGAAAGGGACAATATAGCACCGACGGATGTTCGGGAGCCTATGCCTTTAAGCGACGCTACACCGACGACGACACCGACAGCTATGTCCTCGTCACCATCAGTGGCGATGCCACCTTTACGGACATTCTCAACGGAACCTATACAGACTGCGTGACGGGTGACGTAAAGACAGTTAGCGACGGAACCCTCAAGGCTGCATGTAAAGGTAAAGGAAATATGCGCGTCTATGTGCTCACTACCGACAAGACTAAGGCTCCAGGCAAAGTGGGTGACAGCGGACACTATCTCTACGACACCACACCTGCCGAAGCAGCAACACCCCATTGGGACGGAACGGAGGAAGAGGACTCTGAGAATAATGGCGACCCTGAATGGACAGACACCGGGCTCGATCAGCTGGAAGTCTATACGCCTACTGTTGCCGACAGCGAACTCTCTGTATTCCTTGAAACACAATACAAGGGGGCTACCATCTGGGTATGGAACGCAAAGGAAAACTTCACGGGAGGCAGTTGGAATTCCAAGCCATCGATGCAGGTCATGGGAAAAACTGCCGACGGTCAGCGTCGCATCCTTAAATGGACCTATGACGGACCAACTTATCAGAACCCTCCCACCGGCCTCATTTTCGTACCGACAGGGCAAAACCAGTCATCCGACCTGCAATATGTCAATCACGGCTACTACATCGAAGGCAAATACGATCACACTGTCACCGACCTGACGGGACTGACGGTGTCTCCCACTGACAGCCCTGCCCGTGAGCAGCCTCTTTACAACCTGCAGGGACAACGCGTCAATGGAAACTACCGCGGCATCACCATTGCAAACGGTAAGAAAGTAATGAGAAATGAGTAACAACTTGTTTACTCGTCAACTTGTCTACTAATATATTTTTCACCCAAAAAGTTTGGCCGTTTGGAAAAATGTTTTTAGTTTTGCACATAAATTCAGTATAGTCATGAAAATAACAATCAGAGAGCTCGGACAGATTGACGAGGCTGCCCGGCAGTTCATTGCCGCAATGGGCCCGGCGCGCGTCATCGCCTTCTACGGAAAGATGGGGGTTGGCAAGACGACGTTCATCAAGGCATTGTGCGAGCAGCTGGGTGTGCATGATGTCATCACGTCGCCAACCTTCGCCATCGTCAACGAGTATGAGGCAAGTGGGGTGACGGGCGGCATCTGCCACTTTGACTTCTACCGTATCAAGCGACTGGAGGAGGTCTACGACATGGGCTACGAGGACTACTTCTTTTCAGGCCGGCTGTGCCTCATCGAATGGCCGGAGCTCATCGAAACGCTGTTGCCCGACGATGCCATGCGCGTATATATGAATGTAGAGAGCGATGGTAGCAGAACGATTTCGTTAAGCCAAATGAGCAGACCAAGCTTGCTTGATGTCTGTCATGGCGAGAAATCGAAGGATGAAAATCCAACGATTTCGTTAAGCCAAATGAGCGGACCAAGCTTGCTTGATGCCTGTCATGGCGAGAAATCGAAGGATGAAATCCAACTATTTCGTTAAGCCAAATGAGCAGACCAAGCTTGCTTGATGCCTGTCATGGCGAGAAATCGAAGGATGAAATCCAACGATTGAAACTTGACGAGACAGTCTCTACCAACCAATGGCTGCGCGACCACGACGGTCCGCATGACATGGTGGTCTGGACCGATTTCCAATCGGCTGGTCGCGGCTGCGGTTCGAACTCCTGGGAGTCGGAACGGGGCAAGAACCTGCTGTTCTCTATGCGCCATCATCCCCACGACCTGCCGGCCAGGCGACAGTTCCGCATCTCAATGGCCGTAGCCCTTGCCCTGCGCGACGTACTGACACGATGGCTCCAGACGGTCATCACTGTGAAATGGCCGAACGACATCTACTGGCAAGACCGGAAGATGGCCGGCATTCTCATCGAGAACAGACTGAAAGGGGCTCTCATCGACAGCTCCATCATCGGCATTGGTCTGAATATCAACCAACGGGAGTTTCTGAGCGATGCACCCAATCCAGTTTCAATGTGCCAGATAGCCGGCCACGAGTTCGACCGCGAGGCTTTGCTGGCTGACATCATCGATGAGATGGAACGGCGGCTCAATGCCGTCGACGACCTGTCGGAAGAGTACCAGCTGGCACTCTATCGCCGCACGGGGTTTCACCACTACAGCGACAAGGACGGTGACTTCGAGGCTGAAATAGCAGGCGTCAAGCCCGACGGACGCATTATCCTTCGCGACACCGACGGCCACGAACGCATCTATGCCTTCAAGGAAGTGAGAAATGAGAAATTATGATTAGTAAACAAGTAGACAAGTAAAAATTATGCCAAGATTTAAACGAATTCTACTCAAACTGTCGGGCGAAAGCCTCATGGGACAGCAAGGTCACGGCATCGATCCCGAACGCCTTGGCCAGTATGCACAACAGATTAAGGAAATCCATGACATGGGTGTGGAGATTGGTATCGTCATTGGCGGTGGCAACATCTTCCGTGGACTCAGCGGTGCGAAGAAGGGCTTCGACCGTGTGAAAGGCGACCAAATGGGAATGATGGCAACGGTCATCAACTCCTTGGCCCTCTCGTCGGCCCTCGATGCTGAAGGTGTGCCCAACAAGGTGCTCACCGCTATCCGCATGGAACCTGTCGGCGAGTTCTATACCAAATGGCGGGCCATCGATGCCATGAAAGACGGAAAAGTATGCATCTTCTCTGCAGGCACGGGCTCTCCTTATTTCACCACCGACACGGGATCGTCATTGCGAGGTATTGAGATTGAAGCCGACGTCATGCTGAAGGGTACTCGCGTCGACGGTGTCTACACAGCAGACCCGGAGAAAGACCCGACCGCCGTGAAGTTCGACGAAATCACTTACAAAGAAGTGCTCAGCCGCGGTCTGAAAGTGATGGACCTCACCGCCATCTGCATGTGCCAAGACAACAACCTGCCCATCTATGTCTTCAATATGGACAAGAATGGCAACCTGCGCAAAGTCATCGACGGCGAACCCATCGGGACCCTCGTACACAATTGAATGAAGAACCATATAAACTTACAGAATTGCGTTTCTGTTCGTACTTATATATATATGAGCTTTTAGCTCTTGTTCTTTGGAGTAGAATACCGCCAAACCATTCAATCGTAAAAAGAACAAGCAGTCAAAAGTTCACGTAGAAAGGCGTGAACTGTTCGTGCTTGTGTTTACGATTGGTCACTTGGCGGTAACCATACTCCAGATAAGCTTCGAATAGTTCCGCCCTTTTCGATTTTTAATTATGAACCGGAAAAGATTATTCATGATGTTCTGCATCTTTATTGCAGCATCAGCGATGGGACAGACTCTAACGACTACTGTCCAAAAAGCATTCAGTGTGAATGGCACCACCAAAGACCAACACTCTTTCAAGGAAGGAGATGCCGTAACAGTATTTGCCTACAAAAAGAAAGGGAGCAGATACTACTTCATGGTCGAAACAAAAGATTATGCCAATCACTTCAATATGACTTACATTCCTTTTGCCACAGATGAAAAAGCACTGAAGAAACTTCCAAATGCCCTGAGCAATGAAATGGAGGAGGCTCTCAAACAAAAGCAGCAGGACATTGTAAAGAGAAAGAAGATTCAAAGAAAACAAAATGCCTTGAATGGAAGTATACGAGCTGTAGTTTCCAACCTCTATGCTTTTTATTCAGAAGACGATGCCATCGGAAAAGTAAACAGCGGAGACACCATTTATGTCGTCGGGTTTAGTAAGAAACCGTCCGACTCATATTATCACTTTGCCTTATATTCCGACAAAGCTGCCGGCATATTTAAGACCATAAGACTTAGTGCCTTTAAAAATGATATCGACTTAGACTATTTGCCGTCGATTGGCGATGCTGATGTAAAGACCTTCATCGACCAAAAGAAAAAGGAACTTAAGCAAATTCAAGACGAAAAAGCGGCTCAATTTCGCAAAGATGTCCTCAAAGGAAATATTAAAGGTAAACTATACCTTGCCGACTTAAAGACTGAAGATTATAAAAAAAGTCCCTTTGCCTATGGTGATACGGTGTCTATTGTCGGCCATACAGAAAAGTATTATACACACTACTATGCCCTGTTCTCAACAAAAGGGGCCGGTGTTTTCCAGACAACTTCGTCTATCGAGATGACTTTTAAGGATGCAGGAAAAATTCAATTTGCGAAGCTCCCACCCGTCAACGACCCGGAAGTTCAGCAGGTTCTTAACAAGCAACAAATCATTGCCGACTCATTAAAAGCAGTCCAAGACTCTCTTCTGATTGAAGACTTCAAAAAGACCGCCAACGACCTAATTGAAATATACAAAAAGAAGAGCCCTGTCATTGTAACCGTCGACTCGTGGAGTTCAGACTCTGCAGGGGGCATAGAAGTGGAACTGAGTGTAACGAACTGTTCCACCCAGACCATAAAATACATTTCCTTCCAAGGCTATTTCAACAATGCTGTCGGAGACCGCTGCTACAATGAAATTGGCGGAGGCTCAGTATGGAAGGCCAGAGGAGTGGGTCCTATCGGTCCCAGACCGACCACAACAGATGACTTTTCTGAAAAGTTTGATGAATGTAGAGCAAGCTATGACTTCGACAACCTGACATTCTACTCAAGAACTGCTGACACGTTCCATCTTTCATCCGTCACAATCCAATATACAAACGGAAAGACTGTAACCCTATCAGGCAGTAATCTGCAAAATCACGTCGTATATAAATGAGAAATGAGGAAACGGAAGGTCGTCGGCCAAAGGTTCCTCATTTCTCATTCCATCCTACTTTCGCAGGGAGGAAAAGAACTCTTGCATGAGTTGGCGGCATTCGTCTTCAAGGATGCCAGCTGTTACCGTGGCCTTTGGATGAAGGGCTCGGGGTGCATAGAGTTTGTAGCCCCGCTTGGGGTCGGCGGTGCCATAGACCACCCGCGATACCTGCGCCCAACCTAATGCTCCGGCACACATCACACAAGGCTCTACGGTGACATAGAGCGTGCATTCCTGCAGGTACTTACCGCCCAGCTGACTGGCGGCGGCTGTGAGGGCCTGCATTTCGGCGTGGGCCGTCACATCATGCAACGTCTCCGTGAGGTTGTGGGCCCTGGCAATGATGCGGTCCTGACTGACGACGACGGCCCCTATGGGCACCTCGCCAGCCTTCAATGCCTGCCGGGCCTCGTCGAGGGCCCGCCGCATGAATTGTTCGTCTTTAGAACCCACCTAAAGCAGGGCTTTGAATTTTTCGTCGAGGACTGCCTTCGGCGCTGCCCCCACGAATTTATCTACGAGTTGGCCATCCTTGAAGAAGAGGATGGTGGGAATGCTGCGCACACCGAACTCAACGGCGAGGTCTTCCTCTTCGTCTACATTGCATTTACCTACGACGATGCGTCCGTCGTATTCGTTGGCCAGTTCGCTGATGACGGGTCCTAACATTCGGCAGGGACCGCACCAGGGTGCCCACAGGTCGACGACCATTGGCTGGGCTCCAGTCTTCAGACTCTCAAAGTTCTCACTTGTGATTGTTACTTCCATAGTTTTTTTTACTTAATTGATTTTATAGTCTATATCGTGACGGCTTGTCACGAAGGTGGTGAAGGCGTTGGTTACGGCGATGTCGCCTTTTCGTGACCGCAGGGTGAGCGTTGTGCCGTGTTCCTTGTCGTGGACTTGCAGGAAGAGGGGTGTGTTGCCGGGATTGTCATTGACCAGCGATGCCAAGTCCAATACGAAGCGCTCGTCGATGTTCTGTTCGTCGAGGATGATGGTGAAGCGTTCTATTTTCTTTTCCTTGACAGTCTGGAGGTATTCGATGTCGAGAATATCCAGTGAATACGACGTACTGTTCTTAAACCTCTGCACGAAGCGTGCACGGACATAAACGGGGCTGCCCTCTGTGAACATGCCGCGCCAACGGCCCCATGTCTCGCCGAAGAGGGCCAGTTCGCCTGTGCCTGAGTAATCTTCGAGGACGACAAATCCGCACGGGCTTCCCGTCTTGGTGAATGCGGACCGTACGGATGTGACGATGCCGCCGATGGTCATTTCCTCTTTCTTTGCCAGTTCTGCCGTATTGTCCAAGTCCGTGCAGTGGGTGTTACACATCGACTCAATCACCAGACGGTAGTCGTCGAGCGGATGGGCCGACAGATAGATTCCCACGAGGTCGCGCTCACGGTTGAGCCGTTCTATCGTTCCCCAGGGCTTTGCCGCAGGAATGGGTGGCGTGGCGATGGCCACTTCGTTGTTTCCGCCGAAGAGTGAATTCATTGCCTGCTGCTTCTCAGCCTGATAGAGCTGGGCGTAGCGCATGAGGGTGTCGAGGAATACATTGCCCTTGTTGTCAGCAGCAAAGAAGCTCTCACGGGGGATGCCGAAGCTGTCGAAGCCTCCGCTGAGTGCCAGGCTTTCGAAGGCCTTACGGTTGACGGCGGTGAGGCTGACGCGCTGGGCAAAGTCGAAGATGTCCTTATACTCCCCGTTCTTCTCACGTTCGTTGATGATGGCTTCGGCTGCCGCGTCGCCCATGCCCTTGATGGCGGCCAGTCCGAAACGGATTTCTCCATGATGGTTCACGCCGAACTTCAGGTACGACTCGTTGACATCGGGTCCGAGGGTGGCGATGCCCATCGCCCGGCATTCGTCCATCAGCTTCGTCACTTCCGAAATCTGGTCGCGGCGGCGCGTCATGATGGCTGCCATGAACTCTGCCGGATAGTTAGCCTTGAGGTAAGCGGTCTGATAGGCCACCCACGAATAGCAGGCTGCATGTGACTTGTTGAAGGCGTAGGAGGCGAAGGCTTCCCAGTCGGCCCAAATCTTCTCGAGCACCTTCGGGTCGTGGCCGTTCTTCTTGCCGCCCTCGATGAATTTCGGCTTCATGGCGTCGACGATGTCTTTCTTCTTCTTGCCCATTGCTTTACGAAGGGCGTCGCTCTCACCCCGCGTAAAGTCGGCAAGCAGGCGCGACAGCAACATCACCTGCTCCTGATAGACGGTGATGCCATAGGTGTCCTTCAGATATTTCTCCATAATGGGGATGTCGTAGGTGATGGGCTCCTGTCCTTGCTTACGGGCAATGAACTGCGGGATATACCCCATAGGCCCCGGACGGTAGAGGGCGTTCATGGCGATGAGGTCTTCGAAAACCGTCGGCTTCAGCTCCCGCAGGTATTTCTGCATACCGGCCGACTCAAACTGGAAGGTGCCGACGGTGCGCCCCTGCTGGTAGAGTTCGTAGGTTTTTGCGTCGTCGATAGGTATGTGGTCGAGGTCGATGTCAATGCCTCGGGTTATCTTGATATTGGCGCAGGCCTCTTTCAACTCCGAGAGGGTCTTCAGTCCGAGGAAGTCCATCTTGATGAGTCCTGTCGACTCGATGACGTGGCCGTCATACTGCGTGCAATTGGTCTTCTGGTCTTTGAAGTCGGGGTCGTCGGCTGTCGACACGGGCACCCAGTCACTGATGGGGTCGCGGCAGATGATGAAGCCGCAGGCATGGATACCCGTTCCGCGCACGGTTCCCTCGAGCATCTTCGCATATTTGATGGTGTTGCGCAGGCGTTCGTCGGGACTTGCCTCAGCGTCCTGCAGCTCCCGGGTATATTTGATGGCGTTGGGAAGGTTCATCTTCGCACCGTCGGGCAACCGGTCAGGGATGGCCTTGCAGAGGGCATTCGACTGGTCGAGGGGCACCTTTTCGATGCGCGCCACATCCTTAATGGAGTTCTTCGTGGCCATCGTGGCATAGGTGATGATATGTGCACAGTTCTCGTGACCATACTTATCCTCAACCCATTTCAGCACCTTTCCCCTGCCGTCGTCATCGAAGTCGGTGTCAATATCAGGCAGTGAGATACGGTCGGGATTGAGGAAACGCTCAAACAGCAAGTCATACTTCAAGGGGTCTATCTTTGTGATGCCCAGACAGTAGGCCACCACACTGCCGGCTGCAGAGCCACGCCCGGGCCCTACCATCACGCCGAGTTCCTTGCGGGCAGAGTTGATAAAGTCCTGCACGATGAGGAAGTACCCGGGAAAACCCATCGTCTTCATGATGTGAAGTTCGAACCTGATGCGCTCCTCGACCTCCTGAGGCAGCCTACCGTCGGGGGTTGGCTGGTACCGTTGGTAGGCTCCTTCGTAAGCAAGTTTGGCCAGATAGTCAGCCTCAAACTTTATGCGGTACAGCTTGTCGTAGCCGCCGAGGTGGGCGATTTTCTTCTCTCCTTCCTCCTGCGACAGAGGATTCTCACCGTTTTCGTCGGTCGTAAACTCGCGGAAGAGGTCTTCCTTTGTAAATTTCTGCCGCCACTGTTCCTCTGTTCCAAACTCCTCGGGAATGGGGAAGTTAGGCATGATGGGGTCGTGGTCGATACTGTAGATCTCCACCTTGTCGAGTATCTCGAGCGTGTTGCTGAGCGATTCGGGCACGTCGCCGAAGACTTCGTTCATCTCCTCTCGCGTCTTGAACCATTCCTGCTTCGAATACAACATACGCTCAGGGTCATCGAGGTCCTTGCCTGTCGACAGACACAGCAGGTGGTCGTGGGCTTCCGCATTCTCCTTGTCAACGAAATGGCAGTCGTTCGAACAGACGAGTTTGATGCCATACTCCTTGGCCAACTCGATGAGCACACGGTTCACCTTCTGCTGCTCAGGGAATGTCTGGCGGTTGGCACGTATCATGGGATCTTTCACCTCGTGACGCTGCAACTCCAGATAGTAGTCGTCGCCGAAGACACGCTGATACCATTCGATGGCCTCGCGGGCACCGGCAATGTCGTCTTTGAGAATCTTTCGGGGCACCTCGCCTGCCAGACATGCCGAGCAGACGATGAGGTCTTCATGGTAGCGTTCCAGGTCGGCACGGTCGGTACGCGGACGCATATAGTAGCCGTCGACCCATGCACGCGAGACCAGCTTGATAAGGTTCTTATAGCCATGATAGTTCTTGGCCAGCACTATCAGGTGGTAGCCGCTCATGTCTTCCTTACCGTTCTTCTGCTCCTTCCGACCGTTCCGTGCCACATACATCTCACAACCGAAGATAGGCTTGAAAGGTTCGAGACCCTGCTTCTTGCGTTGTTTATTTACACCGATGCAATAGTCGTGGAACTCCTTGATACCGAACATATTGCCATGATCGGTGATGGCCATGCCCTTCATGCCGTCGGCAACAGCCTTGTCGACAAGACGCTTGATACTCGACTGTCCGTCGAGAATAGAATAATATGTATGTACATGCAGGTGTATGAAGTCTTCCATCTTATATTATATTTGTAGGGGTGGGCTTACCATTTTCCCGACAAAGGTACTCAGATTTTCTGAAATGACAAAGAGAAAACCATCAAATAAAGAAAAAATAACCAAAGGGAAGAAAAAGTGCACGAAAAATGGCTGATTAAGAAAAAAAAGTACTACCTTTGCTGCCGGAATATACCCTATAGTCCACCCTGTCATAGGGCTGTTAACAGAAATAACAATGGGAAAGAAAATAAACAAACTTAAAAAGATACGGCTACACCGCGAAGGAACCAACACCCTCATCTGGGCCTTCATCACCATCGCAGCCATCGCCATACTTCTCTTCAGAAGCTTTGACACCCCTTGGCCTTTCTGGCTCTTCGTCATCGTCTTCGGTACCCTCTATGCCCTCGTCGTCAACTTCTTCCGCTGTCCCGTGCGCTATTTCCCCAGTGAAGACACCGAAGGCATCGTCGTAGCCCCTGCCGACGGCAGAATCGTGGTCATTGAGGAAGTAGACGAACACAAATACTTCAACGACCGCCGCCTCATGGTGAGCATCTTCATGAGCCCCCTCAACGTCCACGCCAACTGGTTCCCCGTAGACGGAACGGTGAAACTCGTGGAACATTTCAACGGCAACTACCACAGAGCATGGCTGCCAAAGGCCAGCGAAGAAAACGAACATGCCGACGTGCTTATCAAGACCCCCGAAGGCCACGACATACTCTGCCGACAGATAGCCGGCGCAATGGCCCGCCGCATCGTCACCTATGCCAAGGCAGGCGAAGAATGTTACATTGACGAGCACATGGGGTTCATCAAGTTCGGTTCGCGCGTCGACGTCTATCTGCCCATCGGCACCGAGGTATGTGTGAAAATGGGACAGAAGACTACTGGCGACCAGACCGTGATAGCAAAAATGAGGAATGAGAAATGAGTAATAACTTGTTTACTCGTCAACTCGTCAACTAAAAAATGAATGAAGAAACACATTCCTAATATCATCACCTGCTGCAACCTCCTCTCCGGTTGCATCGCCATCTACTGGGCCTTCTCCGGCATTGCCAAGTTCGCCCTGCTGTGGATCATCATCGGTGCCGTCTTCGACTTCTTCGACGGCATGACAGCCCGCCTCCTGGGCGTATCCTCGCCCATCGGCAAGGAACTCGACTCGCTGGCCGACGTCGTCACATTCGGCGTGGCACCCGCCACCATCGTCTTCAGCGAACTCTGCGCCATCGTCAGACACCCCGCCTCGCTACCCCCTCTTGGGGAAGCAGTCCTTCACTACCTGCCTTTCGTAGCCTTCCTCATTGCGGCCTTCTCGGCACTCCGGCTCGCCAAGTTCAACATCGACACCCGGCAGGCCACCTCGTTCATCGGAATGCCCACACCCGCCAATGCCCTCTTCTGGGGGTCGTTCATTGTCGGACAGAACGCATGGATAGAGAACAACCGCTATGCACCTATCGTCATCATCTTGCTCATCGTCGCCACATGCTGGCTGTTGGTGTGCGAGCTGCCGATGTTCTCGCTGAAATTCAAGCACCTCCGGCTCAAAGACAACCACATCAAACTCTACTTCACCATCTTCTCGGCCCTGATGCTCATCATCTTCGGATGGATCAATGCGTGGTGGCTCATCATCGGAGCCTACGTCATCGTCTCGGCAGGAATACAAGTGATTGGTCGTTTAGTAGATTAGGAAAGTAACTTCGTCGTTTAGGAAAGATACCAACCAGAAAAGGTAATCTCCCCAATCTACCAAACCACCAATCTACCAAACTCATAATTACTCATGATAAAGATACTGTCCCTTCTGTTCCTCATCCTCGTCGTCAGGGCGGCCTTCTCCCTGTACCGACTGTTGGGAACCATCAAGAAGACCGCCGACCAGGCGTGGCAACTCTCCGCTTGACTGCGTTAATTATCAATAAATTACAGAACTCCAATAATTTCATTGCAACTTTTTTGCAACATTTTGCTCATTTGAGCGATATTTCCATGAGTACGCGGTACCATCCGCGAATGTCTGTTTTGTCGACCTCGAAATCCGTATAGTTCGGGTTGACAGAACGGCATATAATCCTATCGTCATTCTCTTTACAGGGATATATATTCTTTATCACCGTTCCATTGACGGTGTCGAGAACATATGTCCTGCCCCATTCGATGAAAGCGCGCTCATTGATCTTGCGGACAAGTACCCTGCATCCGCTCGGGTATTCAGGGGACATGCTGTCGCCGGTGACCGAAAGCGCCAGCTGGGCATCACGGATGGGCGATATAATCATTTCACAATCATAATCGCGCACCTGCTCCTCGAAGTCCGTCAGACGGCCACCCTGCGCTGATATAGGAAGCAGCGGTATCTGATTCACCTCGGTACGCTCAGATTCGCGTCCGCTGGTGAGCATAGAGCCGTTGCCGGTCAGAATCCAGTCGGTATTCACATCGGGGAACTTGGCCTTGATGGCCTGCAAGACTTTCGCCGACGGCCTTGCCGTATTTTGGAAATACGCATTGGACTTCCCAATCGCCGCCTGAAGCTCTGCCACGGACATTCCCTTGGCATCGGCTAATTTTTTAATTCTGTCCTTAATTTCCATGTAAAACCTATTTAATTTGCTTAATAATATTTAATTTACTATATTACTTTATAGTTAAATTTACTCATTTAGAGTTTTTGTTAGTAATTTTGGGGCGGATTTCTAAAACAGCCCTCAATTCGGCTGCAAAGATACAAATAAAAATTTAATTTCATATATAATTTTATATTAAAAATAGTTACGAATATGATTGAGACGAAAAGAGATTATTACATCGCGGTCGCCAATCGGTTCAATCGACACCGAGAGAATGGCCTGAACATCACTCAATCCACCAGGAAAGTGATGGAAGAGTTCGGAATCCTCACCCCGTCCACCGTTTTCAATATCCGACGGCGTGTTGGGCAATTAGAGAATGGAGGGCCAAGTAAATGACGTGTGTGGCTCCTGATGTTCATAGAGACGGGCGGTATAGCATCACCGAATCGGCCAAGGCCCTTGGCATTGACAGGACGACCATATACCGATACATGGAGCAGAAGCTTATAAAGTTCGGAGTACACAAGTACAATAGCAGACGGTTCATCCTCGGCAGCGAACTTATAAGATTTTGGGGAGCTGAATATATGAGATAACGCTATGACTGGAATTTATAATATTTTCAGCGTCCACGACGCATTAAACAATGATGATATGGCAAAGAGATTGACGGACACCGAGAAATTCAAATCGAAGTTCGTTCGTTCGCTCAAAGCCCCTTATAAACTGCTGTGGGAATACATTCTTTGCGATTGCAATCACGCCGGTATATGGATAGTGGACTTTGAAGCAGCAAGAATGTATCTCGGCAAGGATATTCGAGTACTCGAAAAGCAAGCCCTTGAAGCATTCAATAAAGACGAGAAGCATGTTATCCCCATCGATGATGGCGAAAAGTGGTTCGTCGTAGGCTTCATAGAGTTTCAGTACGGTGCGCTGAATCCAAAGAACAGGGTTCACGCTTCTGTCATAAAGATGCTGGAGCGTTACGGCCTTTGGCATGACGGCCACATTGATCTCGAAATGAGCGATGTGCCAGCGAGGAAGATTCCCAAGTTAGAGGGCGACGACGATTTGGAAGCATTGGTAATCGAAAAGAAGCCCGCCAGCTACGAACACTTCAATTTCGATTTCGTGAGTGATGATTTCAAGGTTCCGTTCTACACATGGCTGGAACATAAGAGGTCACGCCGCGAGAAATACAAGACACAGACCTCGCTCGAAAAAGCATACAAGAGGATGCTCAATCTTAGCGGCTCTGTACCCTCTCAGGCTCAGAAAGTAGTTGACCAAGCCATTGCCAATAATTGGGCTGGTCTCTATGTGCTGAATGAAAAAGCAAATGATAACGTATCATCCACCGGCGGTGTAAAAGACTATGGCGAATGGAAAAGATAGGTGATGTAATAGAGAAGCTGAGACTATCCGATTTTGGATATAGGCTACCCCATCGCGTGTACATAAGTATAGATAACGCGCGCGCGAGGCTCGGCAAGGCCCTGCAATACTTCTGCGGTCAAGATGCCAAATGGCTCCCTGAATACGAGGAAGTGTCTGAATGGCTTACCGACAACAAAGGAAAGGGGCTTTTGCTCATTGGCGACTGCGGGCGAGGAAAAACGCTCATTACCACGATGATTCTCCCCATCTTGCTTCAAAGGCTGAACAGAGTGGTCAATATCTACGACGCTCCCGACCTGAACACCAAGACCAGGGACATCTTCGAGAAGCACATCATAGTCATTGATGACCTCGGCACGGAAAGCACGGTTGAATACGGAGAAAAGAAGATTGTCTTCGCTGACCTTATCGACCAAGCGGAAAAGCGCGGAAAACTGCTCATTGTCACCACCAATCTATCTTCCGACGAACTGAGTGACAAATACGGGGTCAAGACCATCGACCGCTTTTTCAGTTGCTGCAGAATCATAAAGTTCTCAGGCGAAAGCCTACGTAAATAACATTTTATCATAAGTTATATGAATATCAAAATCAAGTCAATGGAGATTGAGAACTTCAAGAAAATAAAGTCTCTATCTCTGAATTTCGAGCCTTACAACAACCTCGTCACGGGGCGTAACCGTCAAGGCAAGACAACGATTTTCGATGCCTACCTATGGTGCATCTTCGAGACCACCACCCGAAAGAATGATACCGTCCAGATGAAGGGCAGCGACAATCAGGTTATCCACAAGATTGATACGAAGGTCACGCTGACACTCGTTATCGATGATTCCTACGAGGTGAAGCTCGCCCGCCGACTCTATGAGAAGATAGAAAAGGCCGGCACTCCTGAGGAAAAGATAAAAGGCACCGAAATGGAGCGATTCTATAATGATGTTCCGCTCACGAAGAAAGAATTTGATGCCAAGGTCGCCACCCTCGCCCCGCTCGAAGCATGGCTCATTTGTTCAAATATCAAGGTCTTTATGACTTTGAAGACAGAAGATCGCCGCCGAATCCTGGCCAGCGTTGCAGGGGAAATCGACATGAACGAAATGCTGAAGCCGTTCCCATTGTTGGTGAAAGCATTCAATGAGAAGAAAACGCTTGAAGAGTTCCGCAAGCAAGTGAACGCCACGAAGAAAAAGTCCGAGACTGAGCTGGTGGCCATCCCAGCCCGAATCGACCAGCAGGATAAGTTATATTCTCAGGATGATTTCGCTCAGATTCGCACCGATATAGCGGCCATTGATGTCAAGATAACAGATTGTGACCGCTTTCTGACGGCCAGCACGGATGAAATCGTTGCCAAGGCCAATGAGCGTAGTATCATTGCAGAACTGGAGCGCAAGCTCAATGCTGCCCGCTCGAAATGGAGCACGGAGCATTTCAAGAAAATGGGTGATGCGAATAAGGCCGTCATGGATATTCAGCGCAATCTCGACGAAGTGGAGCGCAATGCCAAGAAAGATGCAGCGACCAACGCTGAGAATATCACCAAGGCCAACAATCTCAAAAAGCAGCGTGACGATAAGAAAAACGAATGGCTCCAGCTCAATGACAAAGATTTCTCCTATGATGCCGAGACTGTTTGCCCTCATTGCGGCAGGCCCTACACCGCTCAGATGCTGGCCGAGCATAAGGATGGTGCCATCGAGAAATTCAATAGCGAGAAGTCGGCTGGCCTTGCCAAGCTGTTGACCGAATATGAGACCTTGCGCGACCAATATACTGCCGTCATGCGCTTGGTGAATGAGTATAACGACATCAAGAAGCCTGAGTACGATAAGCATATTGCCGACTTGAAAGCCAAGCTGGATGAAGCCCGTAAGGAGCAAATCAAGTGCAATGGCGAAAAGATGGAGAACGATGCCAATATCACCGAATTGCAGAAGAAGCTGAACGATGCCAATACCAAGCCCGAAATGAGCGAGGAAGAAAAGAATGCCGAAGAAGCCAAGCAGGCCAAGATGGCAGAGAAAAAGGATCTACAGGGCCAGCGCGACGAACTGGTGAGGAAACTTGCCGGCGAGGAAGCAAACAAGCGCATCGATGCCGAGAAGGCCAAACTTGAAGCCCGCTCCAAGGAGTTGTCGCAAATCATCAGCGATTGTGATATGGCCCTGTATCAGATTAAGGAGTTCACCAAGGCATACACCGCCGTTATCGGTCAGAGATTAGGCCGATTCTTCAAAGTGGTCACATGGAAGTTCTTCGACATCAATATGACCAATGACGGAATCAAGGATATATGCACACCTTTGCTCGATGGCATTGAGTTCGACGGCCTGAATAAAGAGGGAACCATCAATGCCGGTATCGACATCGTGCGTGGTCTCATGGAAGCCTACGGAATCAATGTGCCGCTCTTCATTGATGAAGGCGAGAGCGTTGAGACCATCGACCGCCCAGAGGGTGTTCAGACAATAGAATTAAAGTTCGTGCCTGGTGCCGAACTACAATTAACAACATTTTAACCCTTTAATTACTTACACAATGGACAATAATGTTTCGATTGTAAGAGCCGAAGATTCGCAGATGTCGGTATTCGGCAGCAGTTCAAATTTTGACACTGCACAGAGAATGGCGAAAGCCTTGTGTTCATCAACCATCGTTCCCACCGCTTATCAGGGTACGAACAATTTGGCCAACTGCATTATCGCCCTCGATATTGCCAACCGGCTTAACAGCAATCCCCTGATGATTATGCAGAACCTCTACGTGGTTCACGGGATGCCCTCATTCAGCAGTAAGTTCCTTATCGCCTGTCTGAATAACTGCGGCAAGTTCTCCCCCATCCGCTATGAGTTCAAGGGTACTGAGGGTGCCGACGATTGGTCATGCCGCGCTTCGGCAGTCGACAAGCAGGGCGAAATCCTTTACGGCGCTTGGGTTTCTATCAAGATGGCCAAGGATGAAGGATGGTTTGCCAAGAATGGCTCCAAGTGGAAGACCATGCCCGAACTGATGCTCCAGTATCGCGCCGCCGCTTTCTTCCAGCGCGTCTATGCTCCTGAAATCAGCATGGGCCTTATCACCCGTGAGGAGTTCGACGATGGCGTAATCATTGAGGAAGGCATCCAGTCTGCCCCGGCAACCGATGATAACGGTGCTATTCCTGCCGATGATAAGGAATCACTCGGCATTGATGGCAAAAACGCCGCAGGAAGCGAAGGAACTGCCGCCCCTTCCAACGGTCAAGGCGAGGGCGAACAATCGCAGCAGGGCCAAGGAAACGGCGCGAATAACGAAGGTCATGCGCCAGAGCCAGCCCCAACTCCCGCCAAGACCCCGTTGGGCAAGCAGCCGACACCAAGCATCTTTAATGATTGAGCGCAATGAGAATAACGGTGTTAAATAGTGGAAGCTCCGCGAACGGCTACGTTATTCAGAACGAGCAGGAAGCAGTCGTACTTGAGTGCGGCTGCTCCCTCACCGAAGCGCAAAAGGCCCTCGATTTCAATACCGCCAAGGTAGCAGGGGTATTCGTGACGCATGAACATGGAGACCATGCCCGATATGTGGCGAAATACGCTCAGTTGATGCCCGTCTATATGACGGCTGGCACGGCTGATTCCCTGAGGATGAAAGGAAACTTCAACGTCCATGTGGTCGAGCGCAAAAAGCAGTTTCAGGTCGGGAACTTCAAAATCCTGCCGTTTGCCACGATTCACGATGCCAAAGAGCCATGCGGCTACATCATCCAGCATCCCGAAATGGGAGTATTGATGTTCGCTACTGATACGCGTGATATTGGCTATACTTTCAAGGATATGGACTATATCATGCTGGAGTGTAACTATGATGATAGGCTGCTCAATGAGAATATCAAGGCTGGCCGTCTGAATTACAATGTGGGTGACCGCATTAAAAACTCTCATATGTCGATTGCCCGGTGTGTGAAGATTCTCAAAGATAATGATCTGAGCAAGGTCAAGGGAATCATGCTCTTGCACCTCTCACACGACAATAGCAATAGAGATAATTTTATCGCTCGTGTGAAGCGCAATACCGGCAAGCACGTTATCGCTGCGGAAAAGGGTGTAGAACTGGAATTTATCATTTAGTCGAGAAATATATGGAATACGTAAAGGTGCCAGTACAAGACATATCACTTATCACATGTATCATAGATGTGATGGAAGCTATTGCCCCAGCCCAATATAAAGAACAGGTACATGAGGCATATCAGAAGTTGCATAACGGCAAATATGAAATATTAAACTGTTAATCTTTTGAATAACAAAGAAAGCAATGAAGAAGATAATGTTCAACGATAAGTTCGGGCTAACGAGCGCCGTCCTGAATGGCACCAAGACCATGACGCGACGAATATTGAAGGTGCCTATCACGGAATACAATGCTGTCAATTGCGCGCTGAACGATGATGAGAATCTGGAAGCTAACAAGCTGGCAATTATCAAGAAATATGCCCGGTATCAGGAGGGCGAAATTGTGGCTGTTGCACAATCGTATAGAGAGCTGATAGAGCAAGGATATTTCAGGAATGAACATGGTCTTATTCCTGTTGAACTTTGCGAATGTGGCGGTTATCGGAATAAAATGTTTGTCAACGCTGACCTTATGCCTCACCATATCCACACCACCGGCATCAAGGTTGAACGGCTTCAGGACATCAGCGAAGACGACGCTTTGCGCGAGGGCATCTTCCATTACGAGCAGCCACCGCTCCATCACAAGTGCGACCGTTTTGCCCCGTGGCCTCCCTACGTGAAGCCCTACAAGCACGACAACGACAATCTGAAATACCGCTGCACCGCCCGCTTTGCCTTCGCCTATCTCATCGACAAGGTGAGCGGCACAGGCACATGGAATACCAATCCTTGGGTGCTGGGTTATACTTTTGAGCTGGCCGATTAAATTCTACAAACATGATACGACAGAAGGAATTTTTTAACATTGAGTGCGACCATTGCGAAAGCATGCTCGGTGAAGAATGGTGGGATGATAAAGAAGCCACAGAGAGCCTTCTTGAAGAATGCGGATGGAAGAAATTAGGCGACCGCCATTATTGCGAAGATTGCTGGGAATATGACGATGATGACAATATCGTCACCAAAGATGGCCGCAAGTTCGATGGTGATACACTCCAGGAAATAGCAGGCAAAAATATCACTTTATAAAAACCAATTTAATTATGACACAGAATCAAGAATTGAAGATGGAACTCTTGAAGGAGTTCGCAATCAGCGAAGAACCTAAGACGGTTGATTTCTGCCGCGAAGCGTTCAAGTTTTTAACCGAGGGCGAAAACCAGGGAATCCCCAAGGCTCCTATCAGCTTTGTCGAACCTCGACGCGCTCAGTGTGAGAATAACGGCGTTTATCTCATTTATGAAGATAATAGCTATATCCTTTACACAAAGGATGCCGACACTAAGAACGTGAAGTATATCGGCATTATCCACGATGGCCATGCTTTCGCCGTCGCCCTGAAAGACCTCGGTGAGTTCCAGCTGCTCAAAGACGGTGTAAAATGCCCCGAAAAGAGCAATTTCTATGTGCGCCGCGAATGTGATGCTCTCAATGACTGGGAGTGCATCAAACGCACCGCGCATATTCAGGAACTCGGCACCGATATTCCTTTGAAAGAAGGTGAATATATCCCAGCCTTGCCGATGGTGACCGCTATGTGCTATTGGGCTGAAAGAGGCCTGAACGAAGCATTGGAAGCCGTCGGCGGCGAGCCTCTTGATATGGATAGCTACTACTGGTCTGTTACTGAGTATGACAGTGGCAGCGCGTGGAACGTTCACTTCGTTAATGGTCTCGTCTACGGCAACTACAAGTACGGCAGTGGCGTTGTTCGGCCAGTGGCAGAATTTATCCTTTAACCTTTCACCTTATTGGCTGGGTGTTCCAACACCCAGCCTTTGCGAATTACTATATCAAATAGGCACGAAGTGCCTCGAAATTTACGGAAATTATGGCTAAGACAAAAGTAAAGAACTATGGCAGGCCTCACCGATTGAAGAAAGAAGCCCTGAAATATTTCAGCGAAAAACTCTCTGCCAAGATTATGAATCCTGAGGATTGGAAGAAATATTATAACATTGATGAAAATGCTCTTGAAGAAATCGAAATGCCTGTTATCACTTATGGTGTCGCTACGAGCGAAAATGCTACGTCCCTATCGGGATGGAGCAATCCTGAAAACAGAGAGATTCATGCAAATAAGATTGAAGGTGGCTCGTTTTGCTTCACCATTCACTTTGAATCAATGAAGAATGAGGAATACGACCGATTCTCTAAGGGCAGAATGATGCGCGAGTTCATGGATAGAATACAGCGCGAAGCTGACCATTATTTTCAGCAGTTCATTAAGGGCGAAATCAAAGAAGAAGACTAAGATATGAGAGAGGTTGAATTTAGAGGTAAAGATTTTCAAGGGAATTGGAGATATGGCAGTTTGCTCATGGCTACTGATAGATGGAATCTTCGCAAGAAAGGTGGTTTTCATCGTGAATGGATTGCTTGCAGAATATTCTCCAATGGCGGTTATATCGCAATGTCGGTGCGTTATTGTGTGAAGTCTGAGACTATCGGCCAGTTCACGGGCCTGCAGGATAAGAATGGCAAGGATATCTACGAAGGTGATATTATACGCTTTGTTAAAGGCTTAGTGAAAGAATCAGGGCGCTTGGTTGATGATGCCGAAATCTACGCAGTGGAATATGACGGCGCAGCGTTCTATCCATTATGCAATCTTTCAAAAGTGACGGACTCCATCGAAATCATCGGAAACATATATGACAATCCTGAATTATTGAAAGGAGGTAGCCATGCAAGCATTTGAAATCATATTCAGCTTATTTGCCCTCTTTTGTTTATTCCTATTGGTGGTTGCTTCGCTGATAATGCTGGTAGTATCTTTAGGGCAGTTTGACAACAACAAAGGGTATCGACATGGATAATCAGAAATGCGAAATATGTGGAATGACCCTGACTGAGCAGAACCGCTCAAAATCCTACAAGCATCGGTGCAAGCCGTGTGTGGCCAAGCTGACTGCGGAACGTCGGGCAAAGGCCAAAGAATCGGAAGTCATGTCGCTTGACGAAGCAATCAAACATTGCCGCGAGAGAGGCAAACAATGTGACGATTGTGGGCGCGAGCACCTCCAGTTGGCAGAATGGCTGACCGAATTAAAGAAATATCGTAAAATCTTCAAAATACAAAAGTAATGGAATATATAGACTTTCTCAAATCAAAGATGGCCATCAGCAGCCAAACCGGCTTTGATGTCAGCGAGGGCCAGCTCACCCCGACGTTATATCCCCATGTAAAGGACACCGTGCGTTGGGCTGTCAGGGGGGGGTGTCGTGCCATATTCAGCAGTTTCGGTATGCAGAAGACTTGCACCCAGCTCGAAATCCTGAGAATCATCACCGAGCAGAATCCCGGCACTTTCGCTCTCGTTGTATGCCCGAAACGCGTAGTGGTGGAGTTCGTCACTCAGGCCAAGCAGCATCTTGATATGACCATTCAATATGTCAGGAATATGGAAGAAGTGAGGGCCTGTGAGACAAAAATCATGGTAACGAACTATGAGCGCGTTCGTGATGGAGAGGATGGCGTGCGCATAGATCCTGACTACTTCATTGCCACATCACTTGACGAAGCATCGGTTCTGAGGGGATTCGGCACCAAGACTTATCAAGAGTTCCTTCCGTTGTTTGCCAATGTGAAATATCGCTTTGTCGCCACGGCCACCCCGTCGCCAAACCGCTATAAGGAACTTATACATTATGCCGGGTACCTCGGTGTGATGGATACTGGTCAGGCCCTGACGCGATTCTTCCAAAGGGATTCCACCAAGGCCAACAATCTGACCTTATATCCAGGAAAAGAGCGCGAGTATTGGCTTTGGGTCAGCACATGGGCATTATTCCTTACCAAGCCGTCAGACCTCGGCTATCCCGATGATGGCTACGAACTGCCGCCACTCTACACTCACGAAGAAGTGGTTGAAGTAGACAACGAATCGGCTGGATATAATCAGGATGGCGAAAAGATAATGTTCCGCGAAGCCGCTTTGGGATTGCAGCAAGCAGCGAAAGAGAGACGCGACAATATGCCTAACAAGGTGAGCCGCATTGTGGAGATTATCAATCGCCCTGAGAATAAAGACGACCACTTTCTTATTTGGCATGACCTCGAAGATGAACGCAAGGCCATTTGTGCGGCTATTCCAGGATGCAAGGCTGTTTACGGTTCCCAAGACGAAGATGAAGCCGACCAGATAATTCTCGACTTCAAGGAAGGTCGTTTGAAATATCTCGCTGCCAAGCCTGAAATGCTCGGTGAGGGCCTGAACTTCCAATATCATTGCCATAAGGCCATTATGTTCATCGACTATCGCTTCAACGATAAGTTTCAGGCTATTGCACGAATCCACCGCTTCATGCAGCAATATCCCGTTGACCTCTATCTCATTTACGCCGAGAGCGAGCAGGAGATATATAAGACATTCATGCAGAAATGGAAGCAGCATAATGAAATGGTGGAGCGTATGGCCGCTATAGTGCGCGACAATGGCCTTTTCGGTCTTGATGTTGAGAGCAAGCTCATGCGCTATATGTTCAGCAAGCGAGAGGAACAAAAAGGGAACTTGTGGCAAGCCATCAATAATGACAATGTGCTGGAGTGTAAGAATATGGCCGACAATTCGGTTGATCTCATTGTTACGTCGGTGCCATTCTCCAATCATTACGAATATACCGCCAGCTATAATGATTTCGGCTTCAATGCCGATAATGACGAGTTCTTTAGGCAGATGGACTATCTCACGCCTGAATTGCTGAGAATCCTGAAGCCTGGCCGCGTATGCGCCATACATTGCAAGGACAGAATCCTTTTCGGCAATGCCACCAAGTTAGGAATGCCAAGTCTTGACCCATTCCACGCCATGTGCATATTCCATTATATGAAGCACGGTTTTGTTCTCTTTGGCATGATAACGGTCGATACCGATGTAGTGCGTGAGAATAATCAGACTTACCGGCTTGGCTATACCGAAATGTGTAAAGACGGCTCCAAGATGGGTGTTGGATGCCCTGAGTACATTCTTTTGTTCCGCAAGCTGCCGACCGATACAAGCAGGGCCTACGCCGACGAGCCGGTGACAAAGGATAAGAGCGAATACAGCCTTGCTCGCTGGCAGATTGATGCTCACGCCGATTGGAAGTCCAGCGGTGACCGCCTTTTGCTTTATGAGGATTGCCGAAACCTCGGTATCGATGGTGTGAGAAACTATTTCCGCAATTTCAGCAAGGAGCATATCTATAACTATGAGCAGCATGTCGCCTTTGCTGAGGAACTGGAGGTAAGAGGGAAACTCCCAAAAACCTTCATGGCCGTTGACCCTGTGAGTCACAAGGATTTCATTTGGGATGATATAACGAGGATGAGGACGCTCAACACGCGCCAGTCTCAGGCTAACCGTCAGAATCATATCTGCCTTGCAAAAGGAAGCCTGATTCTCACCCGAAATGGATTCAAAGAGATTCAGGATATTGCCCTTGGAGATATGGTACTTACTCATAAAGGAAACTGGAAGCCAGTTATCGGAAAACGTTGTACTGGCATGAATCCCGTCGTTCAGACAAAAGCGCAGGGAGTAGCCAATCTCATTACTACACCTGACCATAAGCTTTGGTGTCGCAAGAGCGATAAGGTGCGCCGTAAAGACTATATGCGTATTACAAAGCCGACATGGATTGAGGCAAAAGATACGAAAAATGGGTTTGTGAATCTGAAATTACCCGAATGCGAAGAATCTTCACTTTCAAGCCTTGAATGGTGGTTGGTGGGCAGATACCTTGCCGACGGCCATTATCATAAAGAGCGTTCGCAGTTCTTTATTTCCGTTGGAGAGCATAAGATTGATGAATTTTCTCAAATGCTCGAAAATACAGAATGGATTGGAGCAATCCATCCTCACGACGGCTGCTCGCAAATTGGATTGAAGAAATTACCCGAAAGGCTGGCTCAAATGCTGCATAATTGCGGTTATGGAGCCGTTAATAAGCAGGTTCCCATTGAGGGCTTATGCTTAAATGAAAAGCTCTCAGAATCGCTTTTATGCGGATATTTGTCGGGCGATGGCTGCAAGGTCGGCAACGCTACGATGGCATGTTCCGTTTCTCGAGCATTGATGCTTGGAATGGCAATGGTAGCACAACGCGCTCGTGGTGCGGTCGCTTCGGTCTATGCCAGCAAGAAAGCTGGCAAGCATACCATTCTTGGTCGCGAAGTAAATCAGTTGCAATTATGGGTATTATCTTGGCGAGAAGGTCACCATAAATATGGCGAAATCTTGTACGATGGAGCATGGAAGCCCGTAACGGACATCATCGATTGCGGCGAAGCTGAAACTTGGAGTATTCAGGTAGCCGATGATGCCAGCTATACAGCAGAAGGATGTATCGTTAAGAACTGTCCACTGCAGCTGGATATTGTCGAGCGGCTGATTACCCGATATTCAAACAAAGGGGATATGGTATTTGACCCCTTCGGCGGTATCGGCACCGTTCCTTATTGCGCCGTAAAACTTGGCCGCAAGGGCCTCAGTACGGAACTGAACTATGATTATTGGCGTGACGGCCTGACCTATCTCAAAGAGGCTGAAATGGAAATGACCTCGCCAACATTGTTTGACTTCATGGATGCAATTTGATTATGGCAAAGACGGTCACACCAAAGCAAAAGAACGGCAAATGCGTTGATTGTGCTCATGCTTATGTTATGAGCGACCATCAGCCGCGGAATCCTCTTATCTCGATATGCGATAAATGTCACGAACGCTTCTCTCAGGGTCATATCTGCCAAATCGGTGGATTTGACCCACGGAGAGGGCCGCTGGAAATTCACGAAATGATTTATCTGAATAGGAAGTAATTTTAAGAGTATGAAACAGATTGAAATCCCTCAGGAAGATTACGAGTTCCTGAAAGAACTGCAAAATGAACTGAATACCCAGCCATCCGATGGCAATGCCCAGCCGGTGTACTGGGGAGTATTGGAGGATTACGAAGCGTTAACTTTCGAGGGCGAAGGTGAAGCAAGAATACCACATGACGATGGCGCATATAGTCTCGAAGAGTTGGTGGGCGAAATAAACGATGATAGCGAGTTTTTCAGTCTGTCGCTCAAAAGCGAGTGGAATGCCGTTGATAAAAATGATTTGGACGAAGTGATGGATTTCGTCAACAAGAATTGGAATGAAAGAAATATTATTGGCAAACCTTATTGGGTAGAGATAAAGGATAAGATTTGCCGTGATGCTGGCGCATTCCTTACGAAACGCGCTTGCAAGGAATATATCGAGAAATTCGGTTATAATCATCGCAACCCTCGCACATATGCCATGACCGCTTATCGGAATTTTGAATTAGAGAGACTTTTGAATATATTACGAACCATCAAATTTTGAGAACATGAGCTGGAAGAATGTAAAAGAGCATTATGGTATCAAGCACATTGTGCAGATAGATACCCATGAGAAATACGGCAATACGCCTTGTATCTTGATAGGCTCGCCGTATATCAGCGACATTATTGTTATTCGTATTTCGGATGCCAAAATCCTGAAACGTTATGGCGACGGCCATGTCAATGGCTTGCTGAATGAGTTGCAGCCAAGGTTGGATGAAGATGAAAAGAATGGCACTTTGAAACGGCTCATTGATGAACCTGATAGATTCGGGCAACTTTATCCGGCATATTGCATTGAGGACTATCGCCATATTGTCAAGATGCGGTGCGAAGAATATGGCTATCCCAATGTGACCACAAGCGGAAAACTGATGTATGAGAATACTTTCGCCCCTGACGAAGAAACCGCCAGGAAATATCTGCTTCATCGTTCAAAGGTAAATTGGGAAATTTGGCGGTGGCACGTCCGCGACCGCTTCCGCTATATATGGGATGAAGTCAAGCGGCTTCGCTATGAACTGAACGAAGTCTATAACTACCTCTATGTCCGCTGCTGGGGGCGATTCTTCATCATTGAAGAAAAAGAGAATAAATAACAATATTTTTAATCCACTAAATCAAAGAAGTTATGAAACTAAAGTATGTAACAATCACCGGCATTGATGCAAGAACGGATCTTGCCCGCCTGAAAGAAATCGGTAAGAAATACCCTTTTGCCGAGTTTGGAGTGCTCATGTCTTATGACTGGTCACAGAACGGCCATCGTTTCCCGAATCCTACACAGATTCTTCCAGCCCTCAGAGGTTCCAATCTGAATCTCTCCGCTCATTTCTGCGGACAGATGGCCAAAGATGTCGCTTGTGGCGATATTTCGAGAATACCGAACGTTGACGATGCCATGAGCATCTTCAAGCGTTGCCAGCTCAATCTCAGGGCCTCAGGAATGTTTAATACCTTACGCAGGGTTAAGCCTTGCTTCAATATCGAGGAAGTAATCATTCAGATGCATACCCCCGACACATTTAAGCAGTTCCTGAAAGAAAAATTGCCACAGCACGCATCTTATCTGCTCGATGCTTCTGCAGGTCGCGGCATTGATACTCCCATCGAAATCGTCACCCATCCTGGCGTTCATGTCGGCTATGCCGGTGGTATTTCCCCCGACAATGTAGCATCCAAGCTCCGCACCTTGCTGGAGCATGAGAGCGACGATGTATTTTGGATTGACATGGAGACATTGGTTCGCACGGAAGATGAATGGCTCGACTTGGATAAGGTGGAGCGCGTTCTTTCCATCTGTCAGGCCATGCTAACATATTATACACCATGCAAAAAGGGATGACTATGACAAAGGAAATAATAATCAACGGGAAGGCTCTCTATACCCCAAAGGGAGCCGCCCGTGAATATGCGCCA
Source organism: Prevotella sp. (assembly GCA_017445845.1). Lineage (GTDB taxonomy): Bacteria > Bacteroidota > Bacteroidia > Bacteroidales > Bacteroidaceae > Prevotella. The sequence continues at coordinate 30,022 of JAFSRY010000004.1, read as the reverse complement.
GTTGGCTGCAATCTCTATACCGGCTGCAAGCATGACTGCTTCTATTGCTATCTGAAGCGCGGCGTTCTATCTCATGCAATGGGAGGTACTGAAATCAAGCTCAAATCATGTTTCAAGGATGATATCGATGCCGGAGTGGTGTTCACCAAAGAACTGGAAAAGCACCTTTCATACTTGCAGAAGGTGGGTATATTCTTTTCGTTCAGCACAGACCCGCTCATTTCAGAGACGCGAGACTTGACAAAACGATGTGTAGTCACGGCCAATAGGAACGGCGTGCCGGTGAAGTTGCTCACCAAGAATGCCGACTTTGTGCATGATGAAGTATTCATGTCATGGCTCAAAGTCCACGACTTCCGCAAGGATTTGGTGGCTTTCGGATTCACACTCACCGGCCATGATGAAATGGAGCAGTTCGCATCTTACAATGCTGACCGTATCGCGGCCATGAAAGAGCTGCATGAAATGGGCTTCAAGACTTTTGCGAGCATTGAGCCTATCATCGACGTGCCGAGCAGCCTTGATATGATTAAGCAGACCGTCAAGTTCTGCGACCTCTATAAGGTAGGATTGAGGTCAGGAGTGAAGAAAGATTATTATCAGGATGAAGATTTACTCTTGCTCATTAAGGAGCTGGCCACTCTCCATGATACGATGGGAACGAATATCTATATCAAGAAAAGTTTGCGCGAAAGATTGCAGCACCCTATCATCGGCTGTATATCAGTAGGCCCTGACTATAATTTATTCACAAACAAATAATAATTGGCAATGAAATTAGAAAATCTGAAAAAGGCCGAAGAATTGGCCGATAAGCTGAGAAAAATGAAAAGATGCCACGACCTCCTACAAGGTGGCGGCACGGTGAAAGTCTACGGTTCGGCTGATATTTGGGAAGCAATTCCTGACCATGCCGTGAAAGAAGCATTGCGACAAAGCATACTCAACCGTATGTCCGAAATTAAAAAAGAAGTAGAATCCCTTTAAGCATTGACTATGAAGATAGAGAACTTACAACGCGCTACGGAACTCAATGTAGAGCTGAAGCAGATGGAAGCAGCCATTTCGCTGTTGAAAAGAAATGATTGCAGAATCGTGGTCGAGAGCAAGGACGGCCATCAATGCGCCGAACTGCCGCACTCGCGTTTCTATTATGACATGCTCTATAAAGCCAATGGTTGCCTCAATGCCATCAAGAATGAGATAAGGGATTTATAGGATAATTCGATTTCGAGCGATTTCCCGCGATTTTTCGGCTTCGGGTGAATAACTATCAAGCAATGCGATAAAATCGCGGGAAGCTCAAAGGAAATGCGCAAATTTCAAACTTTATACATTATGACGACAAAAGAAATATTGGAATCCGAGCGATTCAAAGAGCTTTTAAGGGCAGAAGTGAAAAATGCTCTGGCGAATATCAAGTCAAGACGCTCTCCCATCGATGCGCTCAAAGAAAAAGGGTTATTGAGCGTCGAGAAGCTGAAAGATGAGTTTTTGAAGATCCTTACTCGCGAGAGCAGTCTCACATCTTCCCAGCGTCAGCAAGTCATGGATTTGGTTGCTCCAGTATGGAAGCGTTCTTTCTCCGAACTGACGACAGAAAATAAAAGCGAAGAAAAAGAAATCAGGAAATAAAAGGAAAGAACCGGCAAAGGCAAGGTGCCGCCAATCGTTGTGAAATGACCATAAATAAAGGGGAATGGCAATTGTCGCTCCCCTTTGTTTTTTTCTTCAATGGCAGAAATCAGAATAAACCGATGGTAACGCCAACTCCGACAAAAGGCTCAAATTCTTTCGACTTGAAGCCATAGCCATAGCCAACATTCAAACCTATATTCCATCGTCGGAACTTTTTCGTTGGCACAGTCCTGGTCTCTACAATGCTATGCTCAATGATTTTCTGACGGACAATGATACTATCAAGCCTCGGGTCGTAGCCGCTTACATATGCGATATAAGCAGAATCAGAATAGACTTTCTGAACCCTATCCACTTCTATTGAATCAGGACAGCTTTGCAGCGAATCGGAACAAAATCCTGCATTATTGGAACAAAAATCCAATGAATCGGAACAAAATTCCATGTTTTTAGGACGTACGGGAATCTTTATCTTGCCTACAACTTTTTCCTCTTTTGCAACCGGCATTGAATCTTTTTTCTCGACGTACTTCACCACAATCTTTTCTTCAATCTTCGTCAGCTGCTCCTGCAAATCCCGATATTGCTTGTAGTTCCAAAACAAGGATATCCCAAGCACGATTAAGAGGCCAAGCACGATATATGTCAAAGTTGTCTTTTTCATACCCAAATGATTTTGTTTTCACGAATGTAGAAATGCGCCTGATAAGGGCAGTCGTTGGCGATGGACGGGGAAAGCGTCACCAATCCGTCATGCTCTTCATAATCCCATCCGTTAGAGTTGTGCGGCTTGATAGGCATTACGGCTTCCTCTCCGCATCCGTCAGGACAAAGACAGATGACCAAGCCGAAATACTCGCTCACATAAAGTACGCCGTATTCCTTATTGGATGGCATCGTGTGAACAAACTCAACGCGCTCGAATTTTTCAAGTCTATCCATAACTCAGAAAGTAATGGTTTTCTTCGGTCGGGTATTGCATGTCAGACTGCCATATTGGATGCCCTGCAGCCTATTCAGCCATCCGCTCAGGAACTTATAGTTGGCAGGGCGGCTTACGCAAATATCATTGAGATATTTCTTCCTGCGCTGCCAAATCTTATAGAAGAAATCGCGAGGATTCTGAGCGTTCAGGGCTGCAATGGTCTTGGGGCCTACCACACCATCGGCTTTCACTCCCAATATCTGCTGCGGAATGGTGATGCCATACTTTCCGCTGCCCCATACCCAGTCAACGAGGATATTGGCAAGCGACTGGCTCTTTATCTGGTCAGCTTTCCAGCGGTTCCAAAAGTTCAGGCGGCAAATTCTCATGGCATCCTCAGGAGTAATGAGTTTCAAGTCATTGACATCAATATCTCCGTCACCGTCTTTATCATATCCTTGCGCCTTCCATGTCGAAATGGTCACGCCGTATTTGGTAGCACCGCCACGGTCGCCTTGCACATTTGCGAAGCCCCCTTCCCATGAAAGAATGAAAGGCCATAAGGTTTCAAGTCTTGCCATAGTTAATCCTCCATATTTTGCTCATTATCATAGAACTCAGGCCCATGTTCGTGATGATGATGACGACCATCCCTGCCCAAATCTTCGACGGCATCTCCTATCTCCTGGCTTTTGACCTTGATTAGTTTACCGAAGAATCGGACAAAGGCCCTCCATCCGTCAATGAGGCTGATTTCCACTCCAAGTTTGACGTATGCGATATGCCCTATAATAGACGCTATCTCGCAAGCGCAACCGATTCCAAGTCCGATAGCGGCACTCCATATGTGGTTGCAAATATCCATTGGCTCCGTAATGGCAAGACCTACCAATGCGCCAACCACGAGATAAGTCAGATAGTCCACTATCTTATTGGCGGTTCGCCTGCCCGCCCTTGACTTATGCCATTTGAATTTCTCAACCAGCGTAGCATTGCCGATTTCTTCGGCTTCTCTCTTACGGAGCTTTGATTCTGAATAGCCCCACCATAAATCTGTCAGGATAAGAGCGATAGAGCATATAACCATATATCTGAGGTCATAGACCACCATCTGCAACTCGGCTCCTATTGAACCCCAAATTATTCCTTTTGTGCCTACAGTCGTATTCATTTCATTCATTTTCTTGCAAAAGTAATCATTTTCTTTCAGCCTGAATATATGTGTTTACTCAAAGGACGGCCATATTGAATAAACATATATGATGGCCATACAGGTAATCTCAGTCCAAAAAGTATAGTTCTTATCGCGGAAGAAAAGCAGATACGCCAAGCATGGGAGCCACATCAGGAGCAAGAAAGGTTGATTGAAAGCCACCAATAACTGAGAACATACACAACAGCCGATACCCCCAATATTATGCTGCAATCCATCTTCGCTCCTATAGTTCGGTGTCATGGCCACTGCGGAAAGTCCCACGATGGTCAGAAAAGCAAGGAACTTAGTATCTTCGGAGCTTACATCGAGCATGGTCGGCAATAATAACCCGCCAATGAATAAGAGAATGAGTGTGAAGATGATTTTATTGCCGACAATGTAGGCGGTGCTGGATATTGACTCCAGCACGCCGCCATTCTTCCAAGTCATTGCCGATACGAATATCAGGCAAAGAAAAAGCGATAGAATTGCCATAACTTATAATTCTACATCTTCCAGCCAGCCCTCAACGGCATCTTTCTCAGCCCATCCTGCATTATAGCAGCTCTCGATATATGCCAAGCCGCCGAGATAGAAAGTGGCAAGTTCCGTGATATTCTCAAAAACCTCATAGATGGCTTTTTTGGTTTCAGTATCTTCGCTGATTTTGTAAGTCATGGGGAACTTCACCTTGTCAGGATAGATCAAGGCGGCATCATGCTTGGCCTTGAAATTGCTCTGATTCTCCTTGGAGAGCCACACCTTCACCTCCTTACCTTCGTCGGGGCCATGCTGCACCGTCCACGGATAGCCCCACAGGATCTTTTCATCCGTCATGCTATCAATGTGGTCGGTGATGATTGTCCTCACATCATCGAGCGTAGGCCGATGCTCCAGCTCGGTAGTGATGCTGTCGCACGAATAGCCATCCTCTACTTCCTCAATATTGAGGTTGATTGTCACCAGCCATTTTCTCAGGCTCTTCGTCACCGCCACTTTCAGCGGCTTTTCCGTCAATGTCTGTTTCATACTTCTTAATTTCAAATATTAGTTGACCATTATATTCTTTCACCTCAAGCATTCTATCACAATAGAGATACCTTTCGACTTTCATAGCTATATCGCCATTTCATAAGGCAAGGTCAGTTCCCGATATTTCCTCTTTGCCCTGATACTTTCGTGGTGGCCGCAGATGCAGAAATATTTGAAAAAGTTCTTACCCATCATTCCGAGTATTTCCTTCCTTCTTTTGTAAGTGCGCTTTCCCTTACAGAATCCGAGATAAGAGTTTATGACTTGCTCTATCCGCTTACAATCAAGGATTGTCAGCTCCTTTTCCCCGTCAATGAGCCGCGAAAAACCGACCGCCCTTTCCTCGAATCTTGCCAATGTACGATTTGACAGATAGATTCTTCCTGGCTTTATATAAGAGCCAACCAAGGCAATGCCATGCTCCACCGGCTGCAGATATCGCTTATCCTTATGAAGTTCAAGTTTCATCTTCACGAGAAATGCTTCAAGCTTCGGAATGGCAGCAAGCAGGAATAAGTAATTATCGCAAGCAATATCGAAATCATCCACGAATCGCTCATAAGAGAAATTCTGCTTTCTGAACAAATAGAGTACATACATATCGAAGAACGACATAAGGAAATTGGCGAATAGCTGGGTGGTAAGATTGCCGATTGGCTCACCCTTGTGTTCACCGCAGCCGAAAAGGGACTTATTCGGGGCCAGCCCTTCCCATTCTTCGGGATTGGAATTGAGTATGCAATCTTTCTCAGGATGGTGCATGACGGTGATATAAGTAGCCATGATAAGTATCTCCCAATACATTTCAGGCATATCATACAATCCATAATACAGCCATCCGTTGCGCTCATACTTCGCCCTCCAGCGGCGAATGAACCTACCCAGCAGATACCATAATATCTGCTTATCAATGCTCATAAAGAAACCCACCAAGTCGCCACGGAATACCCATGCGTCCTTTGAATAGTTCCCCGATACGCGTTTCAATCCTTCAGCGCAATGCTGAACACATTTCTCCGTCCCATATCCCTTGCGGCAGTTGAATGATACATTTCCCTGCGCCACGAATCTATGCTCAAAAAGCGGCTCCAATCTGAGACATATCCAGTGATGGACTATTCTGTCCCTGAAATTGGCCGCAAAAACCTCTCTGAGCTTCGGATATTTTACGAGAAAGCAAGTGGAGGTGGTGGGCTTATAAACGCCCAGCCACAACTCCCAAGCAAGACATGGTAAATCAGCCCAAGCCACCTGCATATATGCCAACGCCTGAGACGACGACATCTTGCCATGAAGGCAATCAACATAAGCATCATGCACGGTCTTGAAAAAGACCTTGAATGCCTCATTGCTCCTTGCATGATAAGGCAGATGGTCGAAGACATATTGTAATCCATCAAATGCTGCCACTGGCCGAACAACGTTACTGTTGTACTTGTTGTTGTTGTTGACGTTACCATTATTGAAGTTAACGTTCCACGCGTTGTTACTGTTATACTCAGTAACAGACCAGTAGTTGCTATTTTCCTGCGATTTTGCATCTTCGTAACTATCATCGGTTCCGCTATCCGCAATACAACAGCGGCAAGCGTCTTGCGAACTCGGACAATCCTTTGCCCCAAGCCCGACGATAGCAAATCGCCCATTTAACGGATTATGTAGCACCCTGCCTGACATATTTTCCTAAGAATCGGATTTATGCCTTGGCACCCTCGCCACTGGTATAATCGCGCCACGCCACAAGCTGCGCAATAATACCCTTCACTATTCCCTTCGCCTTATTGTCGAGGTCTTTATCAACAATGACCTCTAACTTGCGGAGGATAGTAAAATCATTCCTTACTTCGTTCACGAGAACCAATGCGCTTTCCAAATACCAAACTCTGTCCTGAGGATTCCGCGAGACATCGGCCATGCCGATTGACTTGCTGATTTCCGAGACATTGCCGAGCATCTGGTCAAAGAACTTCCGTAACTTATTAGGGCTTTTCGCCACCAATGCCGTCACGATAAATTTCAGATTCGCCGTGGCTCTGTAAACAGGAAGTTGAGCCAATGTCTTCTTTACCTTTTTCTTTTTGGCGTTGCTATCTTCCACCGTTGCGGCAGGAATCACAACACCCTTCATTTCTCCATTGTCTTGTTCATTTGCTTTCATAATTGTTTTTGTTTTCAAGTTCTTTTAATGTTTCTTCCCAAGCATCTTCGAGGTATTCCCCGTAATCTCGGTATTTCTTTTTCTTCTTCATTTCGATATTTGTTTTCCTCGCACCCCTGCGGGCGTGTTGGAACACGCCCGAAAAGAGGTGAAAGGTGTCACGCTTAGAGCGTGAAGTTAAATGCTGCCACTGGCCGAACAACGTTACTGTTGTACTTGTTGTTGATGTAGACGTTACCATTATTGAAGTAAACGCCCCACGCGAGGCTACTGCCAGACTCAGTAACAGACCAGTAGTAGCTATTAGTTGGAATAGCGAATGGTGTTCCTGGAGCTTCTGCAGCAGCGATACGCGCAAGGAGATTCGCAAATAGCGGTAGCAAGGCTTCGCTCTGCGGATTCTCATTGGCATTAGCCGCCGTACAGCGACCGCCATTCTCATAAGTCACGCGACCACAGCTATTGTAGAAGAAGTTATAGATTCGTGCCAAGAAACCTTCAGTGGGAAGCATCCACTTACTGCGCTTATATTGGTCGTTCAGTTCATCATCTTCATCCAATGTAGGCTCATATAGATAGCAGGCGTAAGCAGCAGGATAATACAGTTGTCTATATCGTCCCGGTGCCGAAACGCCGTCAGCGGTCATGGCAGCGACAAGGGCCTGCATCTGGTCTGCCAGCTCTACAGTTGTCTTCGGATATTCATTTTCAAGATATTCGCTGATAATGGCCTTGGCATGCTTGATAACAATATCATTCTTATTCTCAATATCGAAATCGTTGCATGAGCCGCCGGTAAGTACTGCGTAGCCATCATCCTGATTGGCATCGAGGAAAGTATCTCTGACGTATCGATAATCCTTATTTGTGGCATCCGTCGGGCTGGTCAGTCCTGAACTTGTCAGGTTCGCCATTCTCGTATCAACGGCATTTTCAAGCCCTGCCTTAGTGGCCACCGTATTATAGAAGCTGGCAGGGAATCCGTTCGCTCCTGATTCATCAGGATAGATACCCCATGGCAAGCTCGAAGTATTGAGGGAAGAATCGGTGCTCTTCACCACGGCATTCTCCTTGGCATAAATCCATAGCTTGCAGTCGCTCGGTATGGTATGAGCGGAATCATACCAAGCATTAACATCGCGCTTGATTACCGTTCCGACCAGCTTCTTAGACAAATCGTATTCATCATCGAAAGTACCGTCAGAATAAGCGAAATCGCCGACGCGGGGAATGCGGTTTGCGAATCCCACACCCTTGGTATAAGTGAGGTATGTTCCATCCACCATGGTAATCTTGACGGTCAAAGTGAATCTCAAAGGATGCTCGGTCACTTGAACCTGCTTCACCCTGATTATTCCCTTGACGGCATCCACCACTTCCGCATATTCGCTGATATTATCGCCTGACAGCGTCCATTCCACATTCTCATGACCATTGATGATACCAACGGCATTACCTCGGGTAGGAGCCACCACGATATCCCATCCGCTCCAAGTGCCGACATTTTTGATATATTTGACACCTTTCACGACAAAGGAGTTGATGCTATTCTTCTTATAGTCCACATAGAGGCTATTGTTCTGACTCTGAATATTGCCGAAATTATCAATGAGCTTGATAACGTCGGAATATGGCAAATCATCGGTTGAGACGAGGGCCATATTGCCGGTGAGCGTACAGCTCTGCAATGTCATCATCCATGTCACCATAGCGGCAGCGACATTCGTCCAGCTGATACCCTTTGCCGTGAGCCGTCTCAGGACTTTTCCGCTGCTATTGAATATCGACTTGACCAAGGCACCGCTATTGAACGTCATATTATCGCCAATGGTCAGCTCCTGAATGGCATTATATCCTTCCATGGTGACCGTTTCGAGCGACGGCATATTTTCGAGCGTCAGCGATGTAACGGTGGCCGGTAGCTGAACGGTTTCGAGGGTTGATGTCTGCGGCAGTCTCGGAACAGCGATATCCGTCTGTCTGAGGTCTATTTCCCTTGCAAGTGAGAGACTTGAAAGATTGATAGTACCGCCACCAAGCACAGCGCCTTTGAGGGACAGCTTGCGCAAGCGCGTGGCCGAACCGATGGCAAAGCCGCTCACCCTGAAAGCAGGAAGATTCTCGCTTGTATAGAACTGCGTAGGCTCCGCGACAAACTCCGTCAGACGCTTACCATTCAAAGTGAACTCAGAAGCATCGTTAGTCACCATATCTCCCACATTGCCAAGTGAGCGATAGAAGTTAAGGCCATAGACAGATACACCGTTATCTGAAGCATTGCTCGGCGTAATGGTCAGCTGATAAGTCTCTCCTGGAGCCACTCGGACATGAGGGTCACGCGTATCGTTATCGACACCGCCAACTGGATATATCCATTGGTGAGGTACGAGATTGAAGCGATATACGGACGGCTGTCCAGTACCGGGCAAAGCCTTGTGCATCATAGAGAAAGCATCGAGCGCGTCAGGGGCATTGGTAAGGCCTGCGCTTCGGTCATTCATGTTTCGGAACTCTCCGAAAGCCGCATAGCTGGCCATATAGACCAATCTGCGCTTCATAAACTGCAACTCGGCCTGCAGCTGGTCACCCATTGACTGGGTGATAGGCACGACCTCTCGGTTATCCGACTTATAGCCAAGCAAGGTCGGGAACTCATAGCGGATTCGCGCGGCCTCATTGTAAACCATCTGCGGGAAATATCTCTGAATATCGAAGATATACTTATTGAGAGTACCCCAAACACCGCTAAGGTTCTTGGAAGCCTCAGAACCGGGCTTCGTGCCGTTGAGCGAAGACATAGCACCGAGTATCCTGCGCATCATGGTCTGCAACTCACCTGTATTCTCCCACATAAGCTCAACCAAGTCGAACAATACATTATAGTAGCCCTCATAGAGGATGCTGTTATTATCCACATCGCCCGTCATGGCCACTACGGAAGCATTATTGCCGCCATAAGGATGCATACGGTCGAGGTAATAAGGCTTGCTCTGCAATCCTGAGTTATCCGTTGCCAGCACGGTGTCCACGTCGTCCTGATGCAATTCAAACAGTCCCATCTCTGGGTCGAGGACATAATATGTATTCTTCGAGCAATTATCCGTTCCTGCAATGAAATGATTCTCGAAGCAATAGTGGAATTTCAGCGAATCAACCTTGAAATAGTTGCCGATATTGGCGCGACAATCCGCTATGATAGCATCAATGAACTTCTTATTGGCCACATCGAGCGAAGCCCTCTCGCTGGCACTCATGGCATCCCATGAGGCTTTCGTCATGGAATAAGTGCGGAGGTCTATCACATCATAGGAAACGCCGTTCCACAGTCCAGCGTCAACCCATTCGCCGTCCGCGAAGTCATATCGTTTCAGCTGGTAGTCGCCTGTGGAGTTTCCGCTGGCGCTTCGGCACCAATACTTATTCTCGGTATGCTCTGCCTCGGAAGAGTTCAGGAACTCCGCAAATGAGCCTGAGTAAAATCGGATGCGCGGAGCATGGAGATACAGGAAATTCCAAGCAGCCTTAATCTTTGCCGTGATATTGGCCTTCGGGTATTCCTTGCCATCGATTTCATCCGTTGCTCCAGCATCGAAGTTGATGCTCTTTTCGTCACCAGTCTTGGCATGATAAATCCATGCTTCATCATCGGGGCTATATTCGACCTTTGCCCTTGCGTCAGAACCATGTACTTCATCGTCAAACGGTACGCGCATATCGGTGAGCGGCTTATCATTGTCCGCGCCTTCAATCATCGTGAATAACGGATGTGCTAATTTGACATATCCCCATGTCGGCTTATCCATCTTGCCAGGGCCGAAAGCGCAAGGGCCTCGGAATACTGGCTTGGCATCATTCTCACCCTGAACAAAGAACACGAACGGCTCGGTATGCTTGGCCACCACGGCACCATTGACGGCATTCTGAATCGTGCTGTTGCCGCAAATAGTGGTATGAAGCACGTTATAGAGCCAGTTCACGCCGATAAGATGCGACTGCATGGATGAAGCATAGTTGATTTTGTTCACGAGCTTCTGAGCCATCGGCAAACTCCTGAAAGTGCCATTGCCATCAGTCCAGCCGTCAGCCACCTTGTAGCCCTGTCCGCGATATTTGCCATTGCCATCAATCCAGCCGTCAGGAACGATAACGGCCTGCTGTCCGTCAATGGTTGCGGCATGATAGGCCACGGCACTCTCTGAGGGCAGCGGGAAGTTCTTGCCCATGTTGCCGCCTTTGAGCATCCATGCGCCAGTTTCGCCCGTCGGGTTGCCGTCGCCATCCTTCCATACATAGGAAGCATCCCATGTGGCGCTAATGCTGCTATGCAGGCTTGAGAGAAGCACGGTGATGGTGGCCTTAATCTTATCAATCTTGAACTGGATATTTGAGTAATAGTAAGTATTGGCCGTCGTTCCTTGCCGCTTCTGCGGAACGCTCCTTGTGGCCTTGCAGATGGTTCCTGAGAGTTCAGGCAGATAGTTGCCGTTGGCATCGAATCTGTAAATCTCAATCCATCCTGTTTCATCCTTAAGCACATTGTCATGGTAAGGCTCATTGCCGTGCCAAATGAGGACGTTCTTTCCAAGGGCCTTGATCTTATCGACGCTCACTTGGTTGGTGGCTGGGTCGATGATATCATTCTCTCTCTTCACCCTTCGCTTTTCCTCGCTATCAGGAAGCGTTGAAACATAGTTCTGAACCACTTCTGCGGAAGTAATGGCCTTATCCTGCCAACAGCGGATGCCATATACATCAAGGTCGGCTCCGCTCTGACCGAGAATGATACCGCCATTGCTCATGGAGCCAGTACAGAACTCGTCGAAGCTCTCCGTGGAGAACTGCAGCTCACGGCAGATAACGCCATTGATGAAGATTCTCACAAGCGGCATGGAGCCATTGGCATTGCCGCGAGTGCCATTGTGAAGGCCGTCGCCATTGACATTCGGGGTGACCGCGCTCACGCAGTTCACACTGATATGGGTACGTTCATCTTCCTGCCAGCGAAAATCGGCTTCAGCGAGTGCTTTCTTGCTCTCCGTGGTCATGGTACCTACCATCGGGGCCAGTCTCAGGCCGCGCACAAGGCCATCCACCAGCTCGCAAATCTGAATGATGGCATCATCCTCATTGGTCACATTCCTCATGGCCACATCGAGGTCGAGCGTCATGCTTGATGCCCTTGAAGTCCTGAACTGAGAGAATGGATTGAACTTGATATTGAGCAGACAACCGGCAGGAACGCGCAAAACCTTGTTGCCTTGCTCATCCGTCACCCAGCCGTCTTTATCGAGTTTGAAGCCAGTCCAAATGCTTTCTACGACCGCATTATTGTTTCGAGCATTGAGTATTCGCATGGGGTTGGCCTCGCCATTGTTTCGCGTCTTGGGGTTGAGCAGGAACGTAGAGCCTGCCACCGGCTGGAAACCTCCCGTGTTATCCACCGAAACATACATGAAGCCCACTCCCGTGCTTGCTGCAAGGAAATCGCTCTCCACGCCATTGAGGACACGCTTCACATGCAGGAAGGCATCGAGCGTGTCGGCAGCTGATTCTCCGACATTCTGCTCAATCTCAACGGTCACGCCCAACTCATATTTTGTGCCAGGCGATGCCACCTGAGGAAGCGAAGCATATTCCGTCTGCTGAACGGTCATAATATCCTGATTGCTGCCAGTGAGCAGGAAGGTAAGGTTGAGCGCATGGCCATTGTTCACGATATTATTCTCGTTATCGATGGACGGGCTATATACGGCATATCCGCAAAGGGTGGACTGAACGAAATTCTGAACGGTTTCCGACATTTCCTGAATGAGCAAACGCGGAGCCATCACATCAGCCCCTTCGGTGGAAGTATTCACCACCATAAAGCGGTTTATGAGGTTGGCCGTCCTCAATGTGCCGCCCTGGCCATCGTCGGCAGTCAGCCAAGCCGTGACGGTATGGATGCCATGAGAGAGCAGGCCATAGATGGATTGCTCTGGTATGCGCACTTCGCGACTGCCTTGCTCCGATGCACTCAATGGTATGGTATAGTCTTCGAGGTCTCTGCTGGAGCCTGATACGCTGATATGGAGCGTTTTCGCCACGGCTCCGATAACATTATATGTCAACGGGAAATCGGTACGACCTTGTGCCATGATTGGGCTTTCCCACTGAGCCGTACATGAGAGGGCAAGGCTCACGCTCTGAATGGTCAGGACAATGTTACTACTTGCCCTGACACCTGCATTGCCCTGTTCGTCCGTATAGTCGAACTGAGCGCGTAAACGGATGATATTGGTCGCTCCTGAGAGCAGATATTGGCCGACATTCACCACGGAAGGATAGTTGTTTGCCGTAGCGTCCTGAGATTCCACGACCGCCGTGCCGACGCGGGTAAAGTTCTGTCCGTCGGTGCTTCTTTCGATAATGAGCGTTCCGCTGCCTCCTACATTCTCCTGCTGATTGAGGGCCGCAATGATATGAACGGCACAGAATCTGAGTGCCACTTCAAAATCGTCGCCATCCTTCACGGTATAAGTGGTGGACGAACTGCGGCTGGTGGCCAGTCGAGCCACATAGGAATCGCTCTGTGTGGTAGAGATAGGCAGCATTTCCTCATAGAGAAGCAACGCCGCATTGGTCTCAGGGTCGCTGTCATAAGTTCGGGCAGCAGCCTTGGAAGCGAAGCCCTGCAGGTAATAATACGTCTCTTTCTGAACCCAGCGATTATAACCGCCCTTCTCGTTCAGTTCCTGAAGTTTCCTTTGAAGCGAAACCTCAATATCATAGCCGTCGTAATCATCGAAATTGCCGTTGATGATGTCGAATTGCACGGCTTGCGCCTTTGTCTTTCTTGCCATAGTAATTTCTGTTTTATTGATTATTCATTCTTTACTTCGCGCCTTTCCAACGCTCATAGCCCACCCAAGGCTTATAGCCTACCCAATGGCCGCTGCCGAAGCATGAGCGGACTGCCTGCCATATCAGCTGGCCGTTCTGCCAAATGGTCTGCACCATCTTGCCCTCAATCATCATTGAAGCCAAGTTCTTTCCATTTATCGCTATCATAGCCTATTCCTCTACGGTGTAATAGAACATTCCAGGAGTCCATGATTCGCTCTGATTCATGGCCTCTATGGCAGCGTCGGTAGATTTGGTGAATCTCGCGGAATCATTCTGCAGATCCTCAATGGACTGACCTTGCTCTGCAATGAGCCTACCCATAGACGTTATTCTGTCTCGCTGGGTGCTTATATCATTCTTGTTGGTGTTAGCCTGACGCTCATTCGCATTGATGGCATCAACCATCGCATTGAACTCTGTGGCGGTCAGCTTATCACCAGTCTGTTTTACCATGTTTAGTGCCATAATCTTCTTATGTTAGGGTCATAATACTGTCATCTTCAATATCGAAATCGAATACATAAGGGAATCCCCAGCCCCTCGCAAGGGGAAAGGGGAAGGTATAGGTGAATCCAATCTGCAATTCAGGGTCGGTATATTGGCTATTCTTTAGGGCATTGAGGATGATAGGAAACTCATTCGTGGAAATCTGAGATTTGTCACTATTGAGCATCTTCACCGAGACCTTGACATTGCCATCGTCGGTCACTTCTCGGCCCTCAACCAAGAATCCAATCCTATCTGCTGCCATTGAGTTTCTGAATCAAAGTCCGCTTGATGGCCGCAATGAAGTTACTTTCCGTGACCACTTGAATGATAGGCTGCGCGTACTGCTCCGGCACTTCCACGTCGCCGGTGGAGTAGTAAATCTTTCGTGCCAAATCCTCGAAGCCGATGTCAAGCAGGACTGAGCCGTTGTACATCATGGCATTGCCGATGGTCTTGGCGGTGTCGAAAACCTGCTCAGTTCCGTCAAAGGAAACCTGAACCTTTACTTTTGTAAAATCAATCGTAATCATACTATCGTTGTTTTTAGATATTTGAACCATGCGAAACGCTTTCTGCTATTCAGATAAGCGATATTGTATTGATTGGCGTATGCCTCACGCTCGAATGATATGTTTCTGTATGCCTTATCCCAGTTCCGATATTGGGCCAGTCTGAAAAGGAACTCCAGACCGTACCAAAGGAAGAAAAACAATATAAGCATTTCCTTCTGCTGATTGCAATGAATTTCCTCATGGTTAATCAGTCGTGAAGTGATTGTAGCGCCATCCTTCACGATAAGCCACCATACCAGCATTATTGCTGTGTATTCCTTCGGTGGGAACCAACTGCATCTTATTATCTTCATAGTCAATGAAATTTATTGTGTGTCGTGCATTGAAAGCCATGTCTCACCAAGTCCAGCCCAATTTCCTACATAAATATACGTATCTCTACTTTGTGTACTGTTTAGGTCGCAATAATAGTTCGTATTTCTATTTCCATCAACAATCACCGCACCATGCTTGCTGTTTGAATAAGGTGCTACATATATATTGACGGAAGTCCAATTTATGATTGTTACCTGATAGCCAATAGGCAATGAGGCGGAATTTCCATCTGCATCCGTAAAGGTGCTTGGTGGAAGAACTATCCACGATTCTTGTTGATTGCCATTTGTATCTATGTAACCAGCATGGACTACACAAATACCTCTATCTCTATAAGGGTCAATTCTGAAAGCATATTTGGTTTCAGAAAGGTTTCCGATATTTTGAGAAGTGAAGAGATATGGTGTAGTGCCTACGCCTACTTCAAAGGTTGGCACATAATTATAGAACGGCAACCAAACAGGTTTATAATTTGGCGAGCTGCCTTTTATGTTGGCGACTACTTCCATTCCTTTATTGGCAAATTTATCTGCATCATTCCATCTTATGCCGCCAAAACCAAATCTGATTTGTAATTCAGATTCGCCCATCCAAAAGATTTTGTGTGCGCCAGAATGAGCATACATTCCATCTGCGCCAATAAATGTCTCCGTCGTATCACTTGTCTGTATTCTCGCATTTACCATAAGATAAACAGGAGAAGTGGCGGTACTGGAAATTCCACTTATTGTATATCTCACATAATATGTGCCGTCAGTTTTGGCCACGAACCTGACTCCACTCGTTGCTTTATAATTCCCGTAACTTGTTTGTCTCGTAAGTGATACGGATTTAGTCGCAACAACGGTAGAAGCATTTAGAATTTCAATCTTCAAGGTCGCATAATAAGTAGACGGATAGCTCGAATTACTTCCATAAGTTGTTATATTAATATTATCAATTTCAATGACTCTTCCAGCCGAAAGTGTTCCAATATTCGACGATGTAACTGGATTATTGAAAGATGTGGTAGATATTGACGTTGATGCGGTATGATATGTATATGTATCGTTTGCCATTTGCGCAATACTGCCAATGGAATCTGATTGAATGTTTACGCGGGCAAAATTTTCTGCGTCGTATATCGTTAAGCCATTGTTCTTTGCATCATATAGGTTAAGATTTCCATTGATGATAGTATTACTCGCATTCAGAGTTATCGTACCATTTTGAATGTTTATGCCCGTATTTGCCAAACCGTCCTTTACGCCATTTACAAGCAAGCTAATTTGGTCGTTTCCGCTAAGGGCTATATTATCTGCCGAAATCTTCAAGGTGCCGCCTTCAAAATCAATCTTATCGGCCTTGATTTTCACTCCGCTTTCCAATATGCCATTGGAATCTTTAGTCACATAAGCAGAGAGATAAGCCTGAGTAATGGTCTGTCCGCTGCTATTAGTGGCCGTCGCAAACATGCTGACGAAATCACTTTTTACGACAGCTCCGCTGGCCGTGAGGTTGCCATTGGTTGTGCCGAATACAAGCATACGGATATAATCATTGAGTTTATCAATGACGCTTCTTACGGATTCCCTGAGAGTTTCCCAATCATTATCGCCGTTATACATCAATATCTCCACGCCACTTTCGAGCGTCTTATATTGATTGTTATTGTCCAAATATGGGTCGGTATAGGTGATGGTATGCAGGAATAGATCATACTTTGAGGGCGAGATATTTTGTCTCGTTCCGTAAAGCCTGATGGAAGTTCGATTCATCACGTCAAGCACTCCATCGACGGCCACGAAAGCCCCTTTTACGATGACACTTGTATTTTCTACCCAACTGCCGCTTATTCTTTGATATACAGTGGAGCCGTTGTACCAAATATCGCCGTTGTTGTAGTTCTGCGGAGTGCTGTTATTCCAAAATGCCGTTACATAGCTGCCCGAAATATAACCGCTTACGAGAGGATATATTTTTTCGGCAAATCCTGCAAGCACTACGCGAGGGTCGCGCTTCTCGGTAATGTCGCGCATATCTCTCCAGTCGCTTGAATTATAGGATTCACCGATTCCGCGAGGATAGACACATACCCATTCAGAATTATCGCTCTTTATCCAATAGTCACCAACGCTATAAGGAGGTGTCGGGTTACTATCTCCAGTGAAGATATTGATATGATGATTAGCGATGGCACTGAGCAATTTTGAACGCTCATTGTAATATGCCGACCAATATTCCTTGAAGGTGCTGCCGCTGATATTCGTATTTCCTGAGATTATACACAGCATTAGGGGATTGGCATAGTCCACCGAGAAATTATAAGTCTCTCCATCAATAGTTTTGTTATGAACCGTATTCCCCTGTCTGTTTGATGTACCGTTGGTTGTCAAATCAACGAGATAGTTACCCAGCTTGTAATAGGCATTTTCATACGCGCTATAAGAGACATGGGCATATTGCGCCTTTGTCACCAAATCGGTATGTTCGGTACGAGCGGCATCCCATTCACGGAGCGTGGTCAACTTCTCAAACTCGGTCAGGATATTATCGGCAGCGAGATTATCCAACTCTCCCAGCGCATCGTCACCGGGCTTTTTGGCCACCTCAAGCAACAAATCTTGGAGATACGTTCTTTCGGCATAATAATTATCCCAAGCCTCATTGAAATCATCCTTTGCCTGCGATGTCAGCGTTTCGGTTCTCGTAAGATATTGACTGAGCCACTTAGGTGTCGGGAAATTCCCAGTTGAAATATTGTATGAGTAAGTATCTCCATCGTTCAGGATTTGGGCAAGCGTACCAAATGCTGCCAAATAATCGCCTTTATAAAGCGTTAAATCGCTGTTTTCAGTTTGGGTGTAGAAAGTATCAGCCTGCCCGCAGATAATCGGTAATTCGCTTATTATCTCTCGCCAACTAATGAGGATGGTATTCTTTTCAGATGGGGTTATCTTTCCGTCTGAGGCTATATCCTGCAGCTTGGCCAAAGCATCATCGCCCGCTTTCTTCGCAATGGAAGAAATGGCATTGAGCAAAGCATTTTCCTTATCATAGTAATTAACCCAATATGAGCGATAAGTAGCAGGGACAATATCCTGGTCGTTTGTCAAATCTGCCAGCCATGCAGGGACAGTATCAGCCGTCCAGCTGCTTGAACTTCCTGATTCAAAATCGCCGTTGAGGTATTTTCCGAGATTGTTATATGCCGTAGTATATTGGGTGACGATGCTATTTCCATTGGAATCCGTACCATAATCAGAGTTAGCCACATCGAACTGGGTAGCGAGAATGAGATTATATTGTTTATTCCTAATAATAGCCTCGAACTCCTTGCGCACCTGCTTCTTCTCGATGCGTGAGAGGACGCTATCAGCCGTTATCTGGTCAATTTCGTCCTGAGCATCGTCGGCAGTCTGTTGGGCGTTATCCGCATTATTCTTGGCAAGGGTGGCCATTGCGTTTGCCAATGCCACTTGCGCCGTTGTCAGCGATGCCCAAAGATTGCGGAAAGCTGCGCCGTTATCTTCTACCAAAGGATTAGCAGACCAATCGGCCACGAATTTCACATCTGCTTCGATTTTTAACAACGATGGAAAATCCGCAACAACCAACAATGATTTTGCTACCACATTATAGGTCGCATTGGCATCGGCCACGTTTTGACCATTATTTATACTATAGGTTCCACCGCTCGGTTCAGTCCATGCCGTACCACGGTTAAGATAATTCGCCAGCAACTTGAACTTGGAAAGATAATCATCGAGCGGAGAGCGCAAAGTGGCATCTATCAGTTTGTATGTAGAATCGCTGGTTGCGAGATCAACCATTTCGGCACGTTGGCGATATGCTGCCTCAAACTCCCTTCTGAGGTCGGGAATCTCCGTGACTGATAGCGTTCCATCTGCCGCAATTCCATCAATGGCCTCCAATGCTTCAGTGGCATCGCTTTGGGCATCATCTGCACGTTGTTTTGCTTCAAGGTCGATGGCTTCCAGCATGGCAGCTAAAGCGGAATGATATGCGTTCCATTTATCGCGATATGTTACCGCTGTCAGACCGAAATCTGAGAGCGTAGTATCATGGCTGATGTTGTTTGCATTGTTTGCTTCTGAGTTGAGCCAAAGAGGTGGAGTGATGCCTTGTAGCATATTATCCGTAGGATTGGTATTGCCATTCAGCATCTTCACCAAATTCGTGTAAGCCGTTTCAAAGGCCGTGACAGAAACTCCGTAATCGTGGGCTTGCTCAACATATCGGACATATTCATAGGCGGCTTTCATCCATTGTATATACAAAAGATTCTTCTCAGAGCCACCGCTTATGATTCCATCATCTACTATATCCCCTATCTTTTCGAGGGCATCATCAGCCCTATCTTTTGCATCCTCAGAAAGAGCCGTCAGGAGGGCCGTGCGAGCAGAATAGAAGGTAGCCCAAACATTGCGCCAGTCGTCACCATCAATATCATTCGTCGTACTCATAGCGGCTTCTTTCAGCCATGCGGGCATAGCGGCCTCTATCTGAGCGTCGGTCGTACTGGAGGTGATGGTGATTCCATTCCATGTGACAGGACTATTATTCGACCTTCCATTCAGATAGGAGCCTACGGCCTTGAAAGCGTTCAAATATGGGGTGACATAAGCCGCTTCGATGGTATCATTGATATATACCTGAACATTAGGATTTGCTGCAGATGGGGTCTTACATTTGTCGAGGATGCCACCCTCATCATCGCGCTCATGCCATGCAGCCAGGAACTCGCGCTTGACGGTCAGTTTTTCGTCAGGAACGAGCTTTCCATCATTGGCCATGTCGCTAATCTTCGAGAGTGCCGCCGTCGCGTCTGCCTGTGCAGCGTCGGCCAACTCCTTCGCACGCTTGGTGATTACCTCCAACAGGGCCGTAAGGGCGGTGGAATAATTCTTCCACTTTGTACGGTAAGCATCAGCCGTAAGAATGGGAGTATTTGCGAGTACGGTATCAGCATTGATATGGTCGGCATCGAGCCATGAAGGACGGTCAGTACCGGCAAGAATCCTCTCGGTGGCTGTCACGCCATTATTGAGCATGGTAGCCAATTCCGTGAAGGTCGTAGTGAAAGCCGTCGTATTCACGACATATCGGTTTTCCGTTCCTTCGGGGTCTGTATAGTCACCGGCTTGCTCCATGTATTTCCAATATTCGGCCACCGTTTTGAGCCAGTCGATATATAGCAGGGATTTCTCCGAACCTGCGCTGATAATGCCATCCGAAACAATATCATCGACGCGCTCATGTGCGCCCTCTGCCGTTGTCTGAGCATTCTTGCTGAGTTCGGTAAGCAGCACGGCACGGGCTGAATAGAAGTCAGCCCAAAGGGTGCAGAATGTATCACCATTTATCTGCACTCCAGCATTCATGTGGCTATCATCAATCCATAAAGGAAGAATCCATTTCGTGCTATCTTCGGGGTCTGTGGCCGGTGAAGTCCAAGCCGTACCGCCATTGAGATAGGTTCCGAGGGCATCGAAAGCATCCTTATATGGCTTGATATGGGCGTTATAGTTGACATAATCATAACTGCCTCTATCATCCATCGCTTTGTCGAGGATGCCGCCATTATCGTTCATTTCCTGATAGGCAGCGATAAACTCACGGCGCACCTCAATCTTTTCGTCAGGCATGAGCCAGCCGTCAGAAGCGATTTTTTGCAGATTGCTCAACGCTTCATCAGCGGAAGCCTGCGCGGCATCCGCTAACTCCTTGGCACGAATCGTAATGGCTTTCAGCAGAACGGCTAAAGTAAGATAATAGTCATTCCATTTGGTACGATAAGTGGTGGGGCTTTCTATTTGCGTATCGGTTTGCAGATTATTACCTGCCAGCCATGAAGGAGTATTATAGACACCGGCACTTGCCAAGGTGAGGTCAACACCTCCGTTGAGATACTTTCCAAGGGCAAGGAACGCATTTCTATATGCCGTATATTCTGTGCTATCTATAATGGTCTGTCCTTCATTATTCGGGTCGGGAGCATTGAAATAATCCTCTGCCTGCTCCGTATATTTCCAATATTCATGCTCGGCCTTGCACCAATCCACGAGGACGCGCGTTTTCTCGGCACCGCCCGTCAGGACTTCGTCACTGGCCACGTCAGCGATTTTTTCCAAGGCATCGATGGTGTCTTGGTCTGTGATTTCCACCCATCTGTAAGTCAGCGCAATGATTGGGGTATTATCGGTCAGCTCTTCGGGGTAGCTCCATTCTCCAGTATTTTCATTGTAGTAAATATAGAATATGCTATCTTCGCCGCTGGAAGGTACTGATTCGCTCCATCCTTCACTCAATAATTCGGCTTTGTCCATTTCTTTCGCTTCAACTACCGTTAAGGCAATATCTTCAGCGGCATACGCAGCGCGATATAAATATTGTACGCTTTCACTTACCCAGCGATAAGCGCGACCGCCCTTGCTGCCGGGCGACCTATCCATATCGTAGTAAATATCCTGAACATGGACGGCTTTCATTTCGTTCGTCACCCATTCCATAGCAGGGTAGTTGGAAGCCGTCGGCACACCATGGCCAAACCAAATCTCAAACTTTTTGTCTGCCTGATTCTTGATGGCCTGAATCTCGGCAAGGATGGCCAATATCTGCTCGTAGATGCTCTCTGTGCTGCTGCCACCATCTGTGATGGAATGGAACTCACCATAGATGACATTCTTTTTCGGCGAGAGCTGCAAGGTAGGCTCTGGCAACACATAGGAATTGATACCTGAGTATTCGTATATTGCAGGGGAGTTCTCGCTTTCCACATCAAGGAAGATGCAGCCTTGACGGCGGTCATTGTCGCTGCCACGGAATCCGAGTTGCACGATGGAATCCTCTGCTTCAGGGAAATCGCTATCATAGTCGCAATCATCCGCTGAGAGGTCGATATAATCATCACCCTTGCCAGTCACCAAACGCCAGTAGTATTTATTGGTGACATTCTGATAGACACCGGGCTTGATATTGAACTTCTGACACCTTGCCTGGTCGCCCACCATCCAATAATTCATCGTGGCCGTCGTGCCGTTGTCCTGATAGAAATAGCACCTGAACGTATGCACGACAAAGCGGTTGGCCGCTGTCTGCTCCAATATCTCGCCGTCTTCATCGAGCCATTCCACGCGAAGCAACTTACTGCCGGCACATGAGAAAAGATAGTTGCCGCCAACGTATGACAGCTCGCGGATTTCGAGATTGGCAAAGAAAGCCTTGATGCGCACAATGAGTTCGTCGGTCTCCACGACGGCACGGCCATTGGCCTTGCGCTTGACCGTGAAGCCAGTACCGAACATTCCAGGATTGAAGTCCGACGACTGGATGCCTCGCTCTGCGCTGCTGCTCACCTGATAGCGGTGAAGTCCGCTGATGGTATCATCTTTGTCCTTTCGGGCAAAATGCTGCAAACTACGGCGTGCTGAGAAAACATTGCTATCCGTAGGCTCGGTGGTATCTCCAGTACCAATCACATAGACAGAAGCACCTCCACCGCTCAGATTGGTCGAGGACATATAGTTGGTACTCTTGTAAGTGATGTCGCTGATTTTCGATTCAATATCACCAAAGCGCGAGTAATCGGGAGCCTCGCCCACGATATACTGAGGATGGTCATATTCAAAGTCAAGTTTCAGCTCAAAGCCGACGATACGGGAAAGCCGCTGGCCATCCTTGAAGAAATTATCATTCTTCAACAAGACTTTCTGGCCTATATCATATTTCTTTGCAAAGTTATGATCTGCCACTTCTTCGCTATCCATGCCGTAAGCCCAATCCGAGCGCATGGTGCAAGTATAGGTCGAAGAATCCATTTGCAGCTTTTCGGCATAAGCCTCGGCCTTTGCCAGCAATTCATTCTCTGCTGCGGCGATAAGCCCCAGTTCCGACATCTTGGAAGCATCCCACCCGATAAGGCGATATTTCACGGTCTTACCGGCTTGAATATCTTTCTGAGGATTGATGTCATCATTGGGCAGCATGGGGCCGTAATTCTCATTCCTGACAATCTCAAAGACTTGGGCTTCAGGATTCATAATAGTATTCCCTTCGCCATCATCTATCATTTCAGCCTTTCGGTCAGGATTGAAAATGACATCGAATGTCATACCTCGCATGGTTCCTGACTGAATGATAATCTGAGGTTGCTCCAGTTCGTACTCCGATTTGAAGGTAAGTCCGCTATCCTTGAAACGATAGATGCGGGCTTGCTCAGTACCTCCATTGCCATCATCGAGATTCTTCATGTCGCTGGTGACGGTGGTCATGATTCCATCGGTATGAGGGTACACCTCTTCAAAGATAACCACGGCTTCGACGGCTTCCTCTTCGGTCGCCACGTCGGGATGCTGGACATATGGGGTCGGATAGTTTGACGGCAGCATGACACGGCTCTCAGCGATGCCATTCACCACCACGCCCTCATTTCCCTGCCGGTAATCTTTCGGCATATTCTGAGTGGAGCCAAAGGGATAGATACGGGTGGCATGATTCCCCGCACCTTCGGATGCAACCATTTTCTCCACATTCACGTCCAACTCGAAGTCAACGGCACTTCCATGCTCGCAACGGCCAATGTAGATGATATTGCCCTCAACCCACCATTCACAATCAAACTCCTTGCAGATATTGTTGAGTGCTTCGATAATATGAACGCCATCATAGGTTATCATCTTGGCACTTTCAATATCGACCCCCTGCTGAATGCTCACCTCATAGAAGGAATTATTATGCAGGTAGCCGTGATAGCGGATATTATTCGTTATCAGGGCCAAATGTTTGTCGATGGTATCGGTAAGCGTCCATGAGGTTTCAAACCGATTATTCAACGGCAGGAAAAGGAGCGTTTTATTATTCCATTTCCAGTAATCGGCATTGAGCGTCAGTTGGTAATCATAACCGCCAGTCCTATTATTATAGGTCGGCAGATATTGCTCCGTCAACTCAAATATTCCGTACTCGGTAATGCAGTAGTCACCCAAACGGAAGTAAATGGCCCTGGCCGTTGAGAAATTGAGCTGAATGTAGTGTGACTTCATCAACTCATAGCGGACAAAGGAGCCTTTATTGATCTGAGTTCTATAAACCTCTTGATTGGTTGCCCTTCTTATGATAGCATATTCTTTGATGCGCTCTGACATAATGCTTATGTTCTATTGTTAGGATTGGGTTCGAGTAATTTCACGGGATAGACGGCCATGGTAATACCATCGCTTGTTTTACCTTCGACTTCGGGTTTACCACAACTCTGATAGACCATATTGAAAGTGGTTCCAAGGGCGGGTACGCTGAGAGTAAAGAGGCCGTGAGTGATAGCACTGAGGAATGATCTCACGTTTGAATGAAATGCCGCACCTCTGCCCTCAATGAGTACTTTGATGGTCACTTCGCGCTTATCCAACTTGGCATTCTCAGGTTCTGCCACGATTCGGATGCCATGCTGGAGACGGCTTTCATTTGAGATATATTCCTTAGCCGGTGCTTCGGCATTGAGAGCATCGTAAGTACCTTTGGCGAGCGACGCGCCATAAGTATTGATATCCACACCATTGATACTTGCCTGTCCTGTCATATCATTATACGTTTTTGACTTTTTTCACTATTTCCTTTATATCGTCTCTCATTTCGTAGAGCTGGTAGGTATTCTTGGATATGGCTTCGAGGTGGCCATTGGCCGTATTCTGAGCCTCTATCAAGCGTCCTACGTTAGCATTGATGTCAACGACTGCTATGCGCGTCGTGGTGATATCCTGCTGAATGGCTACGAGGATATTTGTTTGTTCAATGACCTGTACGAGGATACTCTCACCAGTTATCTGCAGGGCCGTAAATCGTCCGTTCAATTCGCGCCCGGTATCTTCGCCGAGAGATTGCCATGCCCCGCTGGAGCCTTGCTGCTGATAAACCTCGCTATCGCTGCCGGTAATATCGAAGCCACGTTCTTTGAATTTCTCATCGATATAGGTCAAAAGATTCTGAATGGCTGGCAAACCTTTCTCCGCATTATCAAGCAAAGCATCGGTGGCTTGCATCACACCATCGGCCAGCATCTTTTCATCAATACCACCGGCGGCATATACCTCATATAGGTTGGCGAGTTTATCTTGGAATCCGTCAAATATCTTCGTCAGAAGGGCCTGCTTCACCATTTCACGCGCAATTTCTGCAAACGTATCGCTGGCGTATTTCTTGAAGGAATCCATGACATCCTTTCCATCTTTCAGCCAGTCCCAAAGAGCATCAACCATATCGCTCGTAAGCGGGCTGAACATCTGAGAGACATAATCTTCCAACTGCTCACGGAATTTATCGTATTCCTCTTTTAGGCGTATCAATTCTTCAAGAGTGGCCTTTGTCT
This sequence comes from Prevotella sp., assembly GCA_017445845.1. Lineage (GTDB taxonomy): Bacteria > Bacteroidota > Bacteroidia > Bacteroidales > Bacteroidaceae > Prevotella. The sequence goes on along the minus strand of JAFSRY010000004.1, from coordinate 4,450 downwards.
CACCTACCAACTTATCGCCATATTTATCAAGCACGGTGTTGGCCAGTTCGACATTGATGAAGCCGTCGCTGCCGAATAGATCCTCTCCGAGATTTGCTTTCACCCATTCTACCAAATCTTCAGTCCTTTGCGAGTGACCACCGATGCCGGTACCAAGGAAACCGCTTGACTTGCTTCGCGTCTCGATGCGAAGGTTCTTGAAGGCTGCGGTGGTTCCCTCTTCGTAATTCAAGGAATCAAAGTAAGCATCTAACCCTTTGAAGTCAAGTCCTGCGCCGCCGGTCATAAGGCCAGTAATTCCCCAATCAAGAATCTGTCCGAGAACGGTGTCTTTATCCAAAATGCCCATCTTATCAAGAGCACCTGTGATAAGTTTACCTGGAATGCTGACTATATCAGATATTGCGCCGACAATCCATTTGAAAGCACTGGTAAGCCAGCCACCACCGCTTTCGTTCTGATAGATGGCTTGCGCCTCATACATCTTCGCAATATAGCTTTCGAGGGCCTGATTGCTATATTCGTACATATCGCGCAAGGATGCAAGGCCAGTGCTATCAAACCACCGTTTTTCAGCATTGGTCGCTTCTATCACGGCCAGTTTGTAGTCATTGACGGCATCCCTGAGCTGGTTTATTTCTTTCTGCTTGGCAGCAAACTCTTCATATTGGGCGTGAGCATCCTTATAGAGAGAGGAAATCTTCTGAAAGAGTTGTATTGCAGCCGAAATGATAGTCAGGATGACAGATGCTTTCTCGATGGCCGAAAGGGCCTGTGCGCCCGTCTGAGCGCAAGCAGTAATGCCGTCAATGGTCGAAGTGACGAATGTCATCACATTGCTTATCAGTCCGAGGGCTTCGCCAGCAGTACCACCCATAGCATCACCGACCGAAGCGATGGCCTGTGCCAGTTCGTCAACCTTTGAGAGAGCATTTTTCAGGGCCTTGTTATACTGGTTCCGCTTTTTGGTCTGCTCATCTAACAGCCGGTTGACCTCTTCCTGCGCTTCGGCCTCAGTCCAATAGGTAGCCACCAACTTATTATCTTCCATTCGCAGGGACTTGACCACCTTTTCACCATTCTTCACTTGCTCCAAGCGAATCTTGGCGGTATTGAGTAATGATGTGGTCTCAGAGAGTTGTTTCTTGGTATCGCTGACGGCATCGAAGGGCTTACGGTCGGCCAATACATCATACATACTCTGCAGGGCCTCGGTATATTCCTTCAAGTCCTCAGGATTGAGGGATTGAGCGGCACCGGTCTTGGCCTTCTCAAAGAGGGCGATTAGTTGAGTGAGCGTTTCCGATGAAGTATTGTTCAAGTCCTCGAAAGCACGGATATAGGCTGGATTCTGCTTCAATACATCGAGGTCGAAGCCTGCCAGTTCTTTCCCCTTATTCGTGGTGGCCTGTGCTTCGGCACTAATAATATTGTCGAGCCGCTTCTGCAGTTCCTTTTTCTCATCGTCTGTTTGAGCATTGGCGAGGGATGCTTCCGTCTCACGGCGAGCCTGACGAATCTTTTCCAAATCATCGTCGTACTTCTTTTCAATCTCCAATCGTTGCTGTGCGAGGGTCTTATATGGCTCCAGCAACTCATTGAGACGTTGAGCACGGCCATCATCGATGGCTCTCAAATCATCAGCAGCCTTGACATTGATGGCTTGAATCTGCTGAGATACCTGTCCCTCAATGGCAACGCGTTGCTCGTGGTATTGCTCTTCGGTAAGCCCGCTTTTGCCACCTCTATATGAATCATCGAGATTTTTCAGGGCTTTATTGCCTGAACTGGTGACAGCACGACGGTCAATTTCAGCCTGCAACTCGATTCTGCGTTTCTCCAACTCAATCCATCTATCGGAACCTTCTTTTTCGATGGCCAGCTGGCGGTCAACGGTTTCTTTGCGGATGCGTAAGAGTTCATCTGAAAGTTCCTGGGCAGATTTAAGGACTGGGGCGGTAGTCGGTGTGGTTCCTGTTGGCTTATATTGAGCGAGGAGTTTATCTGCTTCTTCCAGTGCCTCTACTTGGATTTTAGCATAATCTTTAGCATCTGCTTCTGCTTGTTCTAAACGATATTCTTGTAACCATTTTGCTGCTTGTTTGTCTTTTATTTCAAATGCATTATCTTCTTGACGATATTCTCCATGTGGCCTTTGTCCTATATGGTTCTCGATTTCTTCACGGGAAATTCCTTTTTCCATTAACCAATTCACTAATCCAATTGTTTTCCAAGTATTTCCAGTTGGATCTGCATTATAGTCAATTTCGCCATAAGCTTCAACAGCACCTATTCCCATGCCTATCTCAACGTCTGAAAGTGCATTCTTGTATAGCGCTGCTGCTGCTGCGGCGGCACCTGCAGCTTTTGCCCTCAGATTGAAGGCTGTTACAACATCTTTCGATTTCCTAATAAGAAAGTCTTCCGCATCTTTAATATTGTTAATCTCAACGCCAAGCTTATTGAAATCCGTTTTGGCATCCTTCAAAAATTGGCGTTTTTCCATGTCGGAAGAAAGTCGTTTCCACTGCTCTTGTAGTTTATTATAAGTGGGCAATTGGCTTTCTAAAGAATTTCCGTAGCCGCTCAGTTCTGCTTTTGCCATTTTCATTGCTGCGGTATTCTCTTCTATGGCCTTTTGTTGTTCTTTTTCTGCTTCAGTCCCTTCTTTGGTTCCAATAATAAAAGTGGCCAGCGCGCCAACTACGGTCAGTATTGCCATGGCGAGCAATACATATGGATTTGCTTTAGCGACGGCGTTGAAAATTTTCTGTACAACGATAGCCGCTTTTGTCGCTACAATACCTTTACCTTCGGCAGCGGTTCGTACACCAATAGCCCAAGCAGCGAACTTTTCTTGTACGCTCCTTATTCCAACCATCAATGCGCTTTGCTTTTGCAGAGCGGTGCCAGCTTCGGTGAGGAAATTCGTGGCAGCGAGTGAAGTTTGCAAAACAGTCTGAACCCTCACCAATTCCTCTTCGCTCACACCAAATGCAGCGGCAGCACCTTGTGCTGTAGCGAATCCTGATATGACGAGATTAAGGCCCTGAGTGATTCCTTTGAAAGCCCCTACATCATTTGCTTCATTCTTTATGCTTTCTTGAACATCATCGAAAGCATCTTTGAGTTGAGCAGCTTTTGATTGCAATTGTTCAATCTTATTTTTCAATGCCTGACCCTTGGCACTATTCTGCTCTTCGGTGCTCATTTCCCTATATGAGAGGGTCAATCTCGTAATCTCATTGCGAAGCTCCATGAGTTGCTGACGTGGGCTTTTCTGCTTCACGTCATCGCCAAAACCGTTGATGGATTCCTTTGTCTCATCAACCTTTCCTTTCTCTTCTTCGAGGTCTTCGCAAATATCCTTTATCTCCTTCTTCCACTTAGAAATAGCATCTGCAGCATCGTTTGCTCTTACGGTAGCCGCTTCTTTCGCCTCGTTTAAGTCTGTGAGTATTTCGTTAGCATCCCCAAGCTTCACGCATAATGAAGCGTATTCGTCGCGAACAGAATCCAGCCCTTTGGCGTCTGCTCCCGAATCGAGTTTCTCGCTTAATTCTTCAACTCGTGCTGTAAGCTCTCCTACATAATCACTTTGTTTTTGATATGCTTCCGCAGCTGCATCAGCGGTTTGCTGGGTTAGTGCCTGGTATTCTTCAAACTTTGCAGTAAGTTCATCAATATCTCCATCATCGACATTGTCCATATCAATGTTTGCCAGTTCATCCCGAAATTCTTTGGACTTGGCAGCAAGTTCAGCAAGGGAGAAAACCGCCTTGTCGGCATCTTCCTTCATCTTTGAGAGTCCCGAATCTCCCATATTGGAAATTCCTTCACCTCCCGCCGTTTGGCTTGCTTCCTTTTGTTCTTTGATGGCCTCTGTCTCGTTTTTAATGGCCTCGGTATTCTCTTTTCGTGCCGAGGTCTCGGCTTCAATGGATGAAGCATTTCCTTTGCCGGATTTTTCACTATCATCAACAACCGACGCTTCATTTTCCAGCGCTTTGGCGTTCTCTTTGATGCTTTGCGAAAAACTATCATACTTCGCTTGCATTTGGTCAACAACGCTCTGTGCGGTGGAATATGTCGCTTCGAGGTCTGAAACGCGTTCTTTTGCAGACGATAGGGCTTCGCGGTTATTATCGAGCTGCTTGTTCAGCCCATCAATCTCCGCATTAAGTTCTTTGAACTCCTTGGATGATATGGGAGTACCATTGCACTCCTTGGTGGTTTTTTCGAGTTGGGCTTCAAGCTTGGCGCAAGACTTTTCCAAGTCTTCAACCTTCTTTTTAGCTCCCTCAATCACGGCAGGGGTATCGCCCAGCGATTCGTTGGCCTCCTGGATGGTATCTTTCAGGACGGCCATAGCCTCACGCGCCTTGGTGGCCAAATCCTTGTCCGTGCTTTTGGCAATATCGGACAGGGCCTTGGTCATGCGTTCACTCAG
>JAFSRY010000060.1 GCA_017445845.1 Prevotella sp. | reverse complement strand
TTTTGTAAATATTTCCGAGCGGAGGGCACTGTTCTTCTTGCGCTTTCTCTAATTCACAAATTCGGGATAAATAAAAAAACGCCCATAAGAATTGCTAATTCTACCGACGGAGGATAAAAGTCAGGAGGGCGTGTCAAAACGAAGGTAGTGCGCTTCGCGCAGAAATCTCACAAATCTATCCAAAATCTTTCATCTTGTGTATCAGGACATTGATTTGTATAGATTTGTTGGATTTCTCGTCCGTAGGACGACTGTATTTCATTTTGACACACCCTCTCTAAATCCCCGTCTTGCCTTTTATTTACGGTGATTCTGCGTTAATCTTAGAAAATTGCTTCTTTGTTACAAGCTTTTTTCGTAACTTTGCCGACACAAAACCATAAAAAATCATGAAACATCACATATTTAATAATTTGCTGCTGTCAATAGTCTTGGCCAACGGCATGACAACGCTGAACGCTCAAGATCCTATCTGCCGGCAGACTGTGACAGGTAAGACTACAACGACTGTCACCATCACCGACTTGGAACTTTCCGCTGCCATAGACCCGATGATCTATGGACTAATGCTGGAAGACTGCAACGATAGTGTTGTCTATGGCGGCATTGTCGACAAGGACGGAACAGAAAACAATACCGTCACCAAAATGCTGAAGGACCTGCAGATTCCTGTCATGCGGTGGCCAGCAGGGACCGCCATCTACGACTATGACTGGAAAAAGGGAGTCGGCAGCGAACGGAGACCACAGAAAGAGCTTATCTGGGGCGGTTATGAATACTACACTTTTGGTACCGATGAGTTCGTCGAATGGTGCCGAAAGGTGGGAACGCAGCCTTATATCAACATCCCCATCGGCAACAACAATGCCTTCAATCATTCCGTGGAAAACTCGATGGAATGGGTGGAATATGTCAATGGAGACCCCAAAACACCATGGGGGGCCTACAGGAGTCACAACGGACACGAGGAACCTTATGGCGTCAGCTATTTCTGCCTGGGCAACGAGAACTATCTTGGTAACAAGTTCCATAAAGTGGAATCGGCTGAAGAATATGCCGGACTACTGCTCCTCCATGCCACAGCCATCAAGAAAAAGTGGCCCGAGGCGAAGCTGCTGGGCGTAGGACACAAAGGCTCGTGGAACAAGGTGGTGACCGATAAATGCGGTCCTTATCTCGACTTCCTCACCATGCATTATTATATGACTGCGCGCATAAAAGACCGTCAGCTGCAAGAGCCTCAACTGACACTGTTCGCGCCAGAGCTCGTAGAAGCAAATTTGCGCCATTTCATCGGAAGTCTGAAGGAATACAATGCAGTCTTTGGACGAAATGAAACCCCCATACGACTCAGCATCGACGAATGGAACTGCCGACACAGTGTCTTCGACGGGAACAAATATCATTTCACCCGGAAAGATGCCCGCCGACTCTACGACGCTGCCATCATGGCGGGAATGTTGAATGTTTTCATTCGGACCAGTCCTTATGTAGGAATGGCCAACTATATCTTCCCGGTCAACAGCCACGGACTCGTAAAAACCGTCGGTCAGCAAGACGCCTATCCGTCGGCTTGCTATCATCTTTATCAACTCTACCGGAAGCTCATGACGGGAAGAACGGTCGGCGTGGAGGTCGTGGGACCTGGCGTTAAAGACTTGGAACTCAGTGCGCTGAGGGTGGAAGGCGATACCGACGACTCGCAGAAAGGACGGTTGGCCGACTGTTGCTTCATCGATGCGGCTGCCGTTACCAACAGTGACGGGCTGGCGGTTGCCTTGGTTAACAGGTCGTATGACAAGGCGCAAAAAATAAAGCTGACTGTTCCTGCCGGCTACAGACCTCTGACGGTCTTTAAGGTCTCGGCTACGGATGTCTGTGCAGAGAATTCTGCAGACAACCGCACCCTGCTGAAAAGCGGACAAACGGACATGAAATCACAGTCGATGACGCTTCATCCTTGTGCCACGGCCATCGTCCTGTTCGGTAAAAAACAAAATTCACACTCTTTTTAATAAATTAAGTGGCAAAAAGATGGTAGTGTGGGCGAAAATCATTACCTTTGCAACGGATTTACATAAAAGACTATGAAGATTGCTTTGATTGGCTATGGAAAAATGGGGCATCTGATAGAGGATGTCGCCCGAAGCCGGGGCCACGAAATTGTCAGCATCATCGACGTCGGCAACCGGCAGGACTTTGACAGCGAGGCCTTTGCCTCGGCTGACGTCGCCATCGAATTCACATCGCCCACGGCTGCCTACGACAACTGCCTGAGGGCGTTCAGCAAGGGCGTGAAGGTGGTCAGCGGCACGACGGGGTGGATGAACGACCACGGCGACGACGTGCGCCGCCTCTGCACGGAAGAGGGACATACGCTCTTCTGGGCTTCTAACTTTTCCATTGGCGTCGCCATCTTCGCTGCCGTCAATCGCTATCTGGCCAACATCATGAACCGTTTTCCACAGTACGACGTGGAAATGGAAGAAACCCATCATGTGCACAAACTCGACCACCCCTCCGGCACTGCCATCACGCTGGCGGAAGACATCGTCGGCCAGATAGACCGCAAAACGGCATGGGCTGAGGATACTACCGACCCCTCTCTGCTGCGTATCGACCACATCCGAAGGGGTGAAGTGGCAGGCATCCACACCATACGCTACGACTCGGATGCCGACCTCATCACTATCAGTCACGATGCCCACAACCGCAAGGGGTTTGCCCTCGGTGCCGTCATCGCTGCCGAATACACCCTCGACCACTCGGGGCTGCTCACCATCAGCGACATGGTTAAATTTAGTTGATTAGTTATATCTTGGTAGATTGGTGGTTTGGTAGATTGTTAGATTGGAGATATTACCTTGGCTGGCAGGTAACTTTCCTAATCTACTAAACGACTAAATGACCAAACGACTAACTAATTACTCATTACTCATTACTAATTACTCATTTTATGAAAGTATGTCAACAAAGAAACGTGTAAAGGAGAAGAAAGAGGTCAACAAGACTCTGCAATGGGTGAAGTTCATCATCGCACTCGCCTGCTATCTCGCATTCCTCTATTGGGTGAAGTCGTGGCTCGGACTCATCGTCATTCCGTTCATCTACGACGCCTATATATCAAAGAAAATCAACTGGCAGTGGTGGAAGGATGCCGAGAAACCCGTGCGCGCCGTCATGTCGTGGGTCGACGCTATCGTCTTTGCCCTCGTCGCAGTCTATTTCATCAACCAGTTCTTCTTCCAGAACTACGTCATCCCGTCATCATCATTGGAGAAGTCTCTGTTGACTGGCGACTACCTCTTCGTCTCCAAAGTGGCCTACGGTCCGCGCATTCCGCAGACGCCGCTCACCATGCCGCTCACTCAGCACACGATGCCGCTCTTCGGAACAAAGTCGTATATCGAGTGGCCACACTGGGACTATCGACGAGTAAAAGGATTGGGCGACGTGCAGTTGAATGACATCGTCGTCTTCAACTATCCTGCAGGCGACACCATCTGCACCGATATCCGTTACCAGACTGAATACTACCGCATGTGCTACGAGCTGGGACGGGAAATATACGAGAACAACTACCCTAATCCCGTCAACCCTGCCGACCTCAATCATCAGCAGCAACACGACTACTTCGCCTTCATCTATGCGGTCGGACGAAACTATATCAAGAACAATCCTCACGAATATGGCGACATCGACTCACGGCCGACCGACCGCCGCGAGAACTATGTGAAGCGGTGCGTGGGACTGCCCGGCCAGACACTGCAGATCAAGGACCACATCGTCTATCTCGACGGCCAACCCAACAAGGAACCTGACAATGTGCAGTACCGATATAACGTCACCTTCCGCGAAGGGGCTCAACTCACCGACGACCTACTGAAAGAACTGGCAATTACGGCCGAAGACCTCAACCTCTCAAGTGGAGGAAAGGAAATGCTACATCAGAACGGAGCCGTCACACCCTACAACCGCTTCATCCAGATGCCGCTGACGGCCCGTGCCGCCAAGGCACTGAAGGAACGTACCGACCTGGTTGACTCCCTTGCCATCGTCGACGACTACCACGTTGGCGACCTCTATCCGCAAAACATGATAACGGGATGGACCTGCGACAACTACGGACCTATATGGATACCCAAAAAAGGCGATTCCATCGAGCTTACCGTCGATAACATCGCCATCTACGAACGTCCCATCCGCGTCTACGAAGACAACGAACTCGAGGTGAAAAATGAACAGATATACATCAACGGGCAACTCGCAACGAGCTATACCTTCAAACTCGACTACTACTGGATGCAGGGCGACAACCGCCACAACTCTGCCGACTCCCGCTATTGGGGCTTCGTACCCGAAGATCATATAGTGGGCAAACCCATCTTCATCTGGTGGTCGTCAGATCCCGACCGCCGAGGATTCTCCGGCATCCGCTGGAACCGTTTGGGCAAAATAGTGGACAAAATCAAATAGGTAGGTTGATGGTTTGGTAGATTGGTGGTTTAGTAGATTGGGGATAATACCTTGGCTGGCAGGTAACTTTCCTAATCTACTAAACGACAAAATGACCAAACGACTAACTCATTACTCATTACTCATTTTATGAAAGCTGTCCTTTCGTCTACTTACTTCGGACCCATTCAGTGGTATCAGAAACTGGTTCGCTATGACAACGTATTCATTGATCATGGCGAACCATTTCGTAAACAGTCTTTCCACAACCGTTGCACCATCGCCACTTCCAACGGACTGCAAACCCTCACCGTTCCCGTAGAACACACCTCCAAATCCTCAAATCCCAAACCTAAAACTTCAAACCACGGCAAATGGCGAAGCGAACATTGGAATGCCCTCTGCACAGCCTATGGCGACAGCCCCTTCTTCCTCTTTTATGCCGATGACATCAGGCCTTTCTTCGAGGAACGCCGATGGACAGACCTCTACGATTACAACATGGACATCACCCTGACGCTCTGCCGTTTGCTCGACATCGAGCCTCCAACCCTACTGTCTGAGCCCATCAAGGAAGACTTCGCCGACTTCCGACAAGTCATCCACCCCAAGCACCAACAGCCCGACCCTGACTTTCTGCCGCGGCCCTATTATCAGGTCTATCGACAACGAAACGGATTCCAGCCCAACCTCAGCATCCTCGACCTCCTATTCAACATGGGACCTGAAGCACCGCTCTTCCTCTGACTTCATTTCTCATTTTATACTCTTTTAACACCCAACAACACAAAGTCACAAGAAAAAGTCGTAACTTTGCAAAGTATTGTATACCCATTCTAATGTTCAGAAACTTGAATAATTAAGTAACAACCATTATATCCAATTACAACAATGAGAAGAAACACCTTTATCTCCGTTCTCTTTCTGCTTGCATCGGTAACGGTGTGGGCAGGCCCAGTGTCAAAGGAAGCCGCTATGGAAAAAGCACGTGCTTTCATCGGCGGAACCCTCAGCGGCAATGCCAAGAAAGCCCCCGGCATCAACCGCCAGGCCTCTTTGCAGACTGTCATCGAACACAAAGACTATTACGTCTTCAACGTTGGTAGCAATCAAGGATTCGTTATCGCCTCAGGCAGTGACAAGACACAGCCCATCTTCGGCTATTCCGACACCGGTAGCATCGATCCGAAACACATGCCCGAGCCTCTGAAGCAGTGGTTCAACGAATTACCCATCGCCGTCAAGAGTATGGAAATGGGAATCCCCCAGCAGCGTTCCCTGGCTCCCGGCCGCCGCAAGGCTCCGAAAGTGAAGACCAAGAATGCCATTCCCGTCCTTGTCAGCTCACGATGGAACCAGGGCGACCCCTACAACCTGCTGACTCCCGAATACAAGGATGACGATGGCAACATGCAGCCCCACTCAGCAACGGGATGCGTCGCCACAGCCATGGCCCAGGTCATGTACTATTGGAAGTGGCCGCAGGAAGCCTGCAAGACCATACCCTCCTACTCATCCGACTGGAACATGCAGCGCACCCTGCCCGAACTCGAACCTAAAGTGTTTGATTGGGACAACATGCTCGACGTCTACACCTCCAGCGCCACATCGAAACAGAAGAATGCCGTTGCCGAACTGATGCTCTACGTCGGCCACTCCATTAAGATGGGTTACGGTCCCGCATCGGGTGCATGGTCAGGCAACTGTGCCATTGCCCTGCGCGACTACTACGACTACGACCGCAATCTCTATCATGCCGACCATGGCAGCTATACCTACCAAGAGTGGGAAGACCTCATCTACAATGAACTGGCTGCCGGACGGCCCGTCCTCATCTCGGGCGACAACAGCGACCTCACCGGCGGTCACGAATGGGTGTGCGACGGCTACGACGGCAATGGCTGTTTCCATCAGAACTGGGGGTGGGGAGGCATGTCCGACGGATACTTTGTCCTCACCGTCATGCAACCCGACAATCAGGGCATCGGCGGCTCGACATCGTCCGATGGCTACTCCATGAGCCACACCATCGTCGTCGGCCTGCAACCTTCATATATGGCCGGAGAGACTGAAGACAAGGACATCCGAGTGGCCATTGCCAACGTGAAACCTGGCAAGAACGACTACACCCGCGCCAGCATCGACAGCGACTTCAACCTGTCTGTCAGCTACGAGCTGTCGTCGTCACTCAGCAACAGCTATACATTCGACACCACCTTCGGCATCTACGATGCTTCAGGGCAGCTCGTTAAGGAAACCACCGCACAGAAAGTCACCATGAACCCGAACTCAAAGGTCAGCCAGAATAAATATGCCCGCTTCTCAGGACTTGAGGACGGCCAATATTCGCTGAAAGCCCTCTGCCGCATCAACGGCACCAACGAATGGTTCGACATGATCGACAACGACGACTATGCCCTCAAGGCAACCATCTCCGAAGGAGGAACGAAACTCCATATTGAAGCAGAGACTCCTATCGCAGGCGACTACAAACTGGTGTTCAATGAGTTTGAACTCATCGGAGCAAGTGCCGTAGGCAGTGAGCAGAAAGTGCGCGTCAACGTCACCAACACCGGAACGGGCGAATACTACCGTAACACCTTCCTCGTCGTCGACGGACAGTGGGTGTCGGGCAATTGCATCGCCATCCCTGCCGGACGCACCATGGACGTCTATTTCAAGTATAAGCCCGAGACTCTGGGACGCCATACCTTCGTCATTTCGACACAGAAGGGAAACACCGGCCGTCTCTACCAGACCTCCCGAACCCTCGAGGAAGCACCCAAGACAACCATCAGCATACGGGCACAGCTGCTGAACAAACACGAAAGCGGAAAGCTATACTGCGACGAGATGCGCATGGCCGTCAGCGTCTACAACCGCGGAACAGAACGCTACAACAGCTGGATCAAACTCAGCGGATGGCGTTGGACCACCAGCGGATGGGGATATGGTCTCTCATCGAAATATTTCGACGTTGACATCCCTGCAGGAAAAGACACCATTTTCTACTGCACTATGAGCAACCTGGAATACACGTCGCACTATGGCCTCGACTTCGAAGGCAACGAAGCCATGCTCACTCGCGCTGCCAAGTATAACCTCGACGGACCCACCATCACCGCAGGCGGCATCCTCTATTGGACCGCCGACGGCATCATGGAGGGCATCGCACCGCAGAACAACAAGCTCAGGGTCAACAGCGACATCGCAGCCGTCGCTATTCCCGGAACGACGACCATCCCGACCATTCTGCTCGAAGACGACATCAACCCCAACCTCATCGTCTACTACCAACAGGGAGCAAATGTTCCGTCACGCGTCATGAACGTCATGAAGAGCCATGTGAAGAACATCGTCATAGGAGATGAAATCGAAGAAATCACCTTCGATGCCCGCTATCCCGCATACGTTCCCAAACCCTTCACCGCCAAGAAAGCCTCGACAGCGGTAACGCCCGAGACCCCATGGGGAACCCTCGTGCTGCCCTACGCACCGAAAACCATCACCGCCGACGGCACCGAAATCAAACAGTTCTCCGACAAGCGAGCCACCGACGGACAAATCGTCATCAAGGAATATGCAGCACAGAAAGGCAACCGCGTCTACTTCGACTACGCCGACGAACTCAAAGCCTACCGCCCATACCTCGTAGCCTACAGCGGAACCCTCAACGGCACCGCTTTCGACCTGACAGGTAAAGAAGTAGTCTTCGGAGGCGAAGACATCGAGGTCGGCGTCACCGCCAACGCATCCACCTATGCCTCCGACCATAAGTTCGTAGGCACCCTCGGCGGGGGCAACGTCGAAAAGGCATACACCGTCACCACCGACGGACAGCGCTTCAGCCAGCAGCCGACACCCACCGTTGCACCCTTCAGTGCCTACTTCATGGCCAATAACGTCGATGCCGAAGCCGAAAGCACACTCTATGTCGTGGCAGACAATGGCACCGTGGGCATCCGTAACATCAACGAAGCCAAGGAAGCAAAGGCGATATTCAACCTGCAGGGTCAGCGTGTCTCGACCATGCACAAGGGCCTCTACATCATCGACGGACAGAAAGTAAGAAAGTAAGAAAAAAGACATCAAAATGAAAAGACTATTGACCATCCTCATGACTGTCATCGTCGGCACTGCCACTCAGGCAATGCCGACCGATGGCCGTTATTACAAAATTGGAATAGGCACACGCTCGCTATTCGTCGAGAATGCCGGGCTGACAGCTGTAGACAAAGTCCTGCTGTGGTCAGATACGGAAGTGGCGGCACAACGCTGGAAAGCCATTGACCTTGGCGACGGCAACTTCCAGTTCATGAATGCCTACTCAGGACTATACCTCGCCATCACCAACGAAAACGTCATTCAGCGGCCTGCAGCAACAGCACGAAACTATGGCACATGGACACTGCAGCCCGTAGAAGGAAAAGAAAATACATATAAATTCATCCTCCGAGACAAAATCCTCACTGCCACATCAATGGCGACAGGAACACAGGCCACCATGGGCGACCCTGCCGAAACCACCACAAACATCGAATGGACACTGACTGAAGACGACGACATCTACACAGAATTCAGCGAGGACGTGCGCGACGACATCATGCACTGCTTCATCAAGAAATACTATAAGAAAGCCGGCACAGGCTACGTCCTCGGAAACGGCGGATGGTGGGGCGATGCAGAGATGTTTGAAACCATCCTCGACGCCTTCGAGACCACCGGCGACCGCACCTACCAGAGCTACTTCCAGCAACTCTATACCAACTTCTGCAGCCGCAACGGTACCGACTGGAGCGGAAACGACTTCAACGACGACATCACATGGATGGTACTCGCCTGCATCAGAGCCTACAAATATTTCGGTACGACCGACTATCTGAGCAAGGCCAAGAACAACTTCGATAAGATGTACCGGCGTGCTCTGCAGACCTACGGCACACTGATTTGGTGTCAAACCCAGGGCAACAAGCTCTCCACCAACTCATGCATCAACTGCCCGGCAACCATCGCCGCCTGCTATCTCGCAGAGATGACAGGCGACCAGACGTACTACGACAAGGCCATCTCACTCTACGCTGCACAGCGAAAGCTGCTCTTTGAAGCCTCTACAGGAAAGGTCAACGACAGCGGAGAATGGACCGCAAACGGAGGAACAAAGGTCAACAACGGCTGGGCATCCACCTACAACCAGGGCACCATGCTCGGAGCGGCACTCATGCTCTACAACCTCACGAAAGACGAAAGCTACAAGCAAGACGCCGAGCGCATACACAACTGGACATACAAAAACCTCTGCAACAACAAACACCTCGTCAGTGTATGCCAGACCATCGCCGGCGACCTATGCGGATTCAAAGGCATCTACATGCGCTACGCACGACGATATGCACAGGAACTCAACCACGAAGATGCATTCAAATGGATGGAACTGAACGCATGGCACGCCTATCAGAACAGAAGCTACGAAGGCATCATTTGGTCAGCATGGCTCACCAAGACTGCCGACAACCTGCGACGAATGGAAGGCGATGAGACCAAGATATGCGAACCCTTCAGTGCCTCGACAGCCGTCTCCGTAGCATTCAATGCACACTTTAACCGGCGCTTCAGTAAGGATGCCTACGAAGAAACTGCCGTACGCTACTTCGATGACATCCAGCAAATGCAACTGGAAGCCAACAACGAGGAAGGCGACCTCGTCACCACCGAATCCACCGCAAAGTCATACCTCGGATTCAGAAACGTCAACTTCGGACGCACCCTCAATGCTGACCGCATCATCGTACGAGCCAAAGGCAACAGCAGCCGGTCGCGCATCCTCGTCTATGCAGACTCCATCGCCGACAGCCAACTCATCGGGCGAAGCGCCGAATACATACCCACCGAATGGAGCGATGTCACCATCAACATCGAGCAGACAATCACCGGCAGCCATCCCATCTTCTTCACTTTCGAAGGCACCGGCGTACAACTGCGCTGCTTCCGATTCGAAGACACCACCAACGGCATCCTCATGCCCCAAGAGACGACAACTGACACCCACCAACCGACACCCGTCTACGACCTGCAAGGCCGGCCTGTCGGTACCACACGCGAAGCCCCGCTCCGCAAAGGTCTCTACATCAGCGGCGGACGTAAATGGGTCGTAAAATAGTCCATTTCATCGGGAAAAAGCATAAAAAAAGATTCACAAACAGGCGGGACAGCAAGATAGATTTTTTGAGTGATTTGGTTAGACTACCAGAAGTTCTGCCCGTAGAGCACTCCCCAATTAAATGAGAAATGAGGAACCGAAGGTCGGCGGCCGAAGGGAATGCCAATGAAAAATGAGATATTCGTGTTCAATTAATGGTAATTCGTGTTTATATAAACATATAATTATCACGAATTGAACACGAATTGTCATATAATAATTTTGTTCAGTTCCTTAATTAGTAATCAGTAATTATGATTGATTTATAACCCCTGCGAGCTTAACACTCACAGGGGTTGGCAGTCCTCGTATATTAATGTATTAAAGAAACGCCTGAAATAAGACAAAAATTCAGTAATAAGATGATCCTAATCATACACCAACAATTCGACCTCATTTTGGCCACAAAAAGGGCAGAATGTGGAAACCGCTGTAGGGTACCCTGCCATCAAAAGGTGAAAATCATGGGTCGTGGGGTGTCATAGTTACGTTTCGGGATGGACGAATGGTGCTTTCGAGTGTGTCGAAAGGTGCTTTCGGAGAGGACGAAAGGAAAAAAAGTTCGGAAAAAGTTTTGCATTCCGCATAATAATGCGTATCTTTGCCTTTTGAAATGAAAAAGAACTTAGCCTATGCAAAACAATCAACATCTGGCAGTGCTCGTCCATGAGCAGGCGAAGAAATACGGACAGAAAGCGGTGATGACATTCCGCCAGTTCGGTTCGCTGAAGTGGAAGCAGCTGTCGTGGAACCAGTTTTCGCTGCGCGTGAAGCAGGTGTCGAATGCACTGTTGAATCTGGGTGTCGGCGTTCAGGAGAACATTGGTGTGTTTGCGCAGAACTGTGTGCAGTATCATTATGTTGATTTCGGAGCCTATGGTATCCGTGCGGTGACAATCCCTTTCTATGCCACCAGTTCAGAACAGCAGATTCAATACATGGTGAACGATGCGCAGATTCGCTTCCTCTTTGTTGGCGAGCAGGCGCAGTATGACAAGGCTCACCGTATCATCGGCCTGTGTCCGACGCTGGAGCGCATCATCATTTTTGACCCGTCGGTGCGTGTCTCGAAGCACGACCCCAACTCACTTTTCTTCGAAGACTTTATCGCCTTGGGTGAGAACCTGCCGCGTCAGGCTCAGGTGGAGGCCTTGTGGGCAGAGCGTCGGATGGAAGATGTATGCAACATTCTCTATACCAGCGGTACGACTGGCGAGTCGAAGGGCGTCATCTTGACTTACGGCCAGTATCATGCAGCCATGACCGCAAACGACAAGTGTGTGCCTGTGGGTGAGAAAGACCGTGTGATGCAGTTCCTGCCTGTGACACATATCTTCGAGCGTGGCTGGAGTTATCTGGCACTGACGGAAGGTGCCGAACTCATCGTGAACACCTATCCGCAGGAGATACAGCAGTCGATGCGCGAGACCCATCCGACGTGTATGTCGAGTGTGCCGCGTTTCTGGGAGAAGGTCTACATGGGTGTCAAGCAGAAGATAGAAAGCTCGGGTGCCATGCAACAGAAACTGTTCCGCCACGCACTGGAAGTAGGAAAGAAATACAATGTAGACTGTCTGGCCCACGGCAAGCGTCCCTCGCTGGCCTTGGCATTGGAATACAAGATGATCAATTCGTCGGTGCTCAGCCTCGTGCGTAAGCAACTCGGACTGGAGAACGCCCATTTCTTTCCGACGGCGGGTGCCACGGTGTCGCCCGAGGTGGAGGAGTTCATCCACTCGCTCGGTATCTTCATGATGGTGGGCTACGGTCTTACCGAGAGTCTCGCCACGGTGTCGTGCGACCACATGAACGAGCCCTATACCATCGGTTCGGTGGGTCGGCCTGTGGAAGGTATCGAGATTAAGATTTCCGACGAGAACGAGATTCTGCTGAAGGGCCCGACTATCACCCAAGGCTACTACAAGCGTGACGATGCCAACAAGCAGGCCTTCGACGCCGACGGCTTCTTCCATACAGGTGATGCCGGTTACATTCGCAACGGCGAGCTGTTCCTCACCGAACGCATCAAGGACCTCTTCAAGACCTCGAACGGCAAATACATCGCTCCACAGATGGTCGAGGCCATGCTGCTCGTCGACCGGTACATCGACCAGATTACCATCATCGCCAACGAACGGAAGTTCGTGTCGGCCCTCATCGTGCCGGAATTCTCCCTGCTCGAAGACTATGCCAAGGAACACGGCATCAAATATACCACCAAAGAGGAACTGTGTCAGAACAAGCAGATTCACGACATGGTGATGGAGCGCATCAACACCCTCCAGCAGCCCCTGGCCTACTATGAGCAGGTGAAGCGCATCACCCTCCTTCCTCACCACTTCACCATGGAAAACGGTGAACTGACGAACACTCTGAAAATCAAACGTGCCACCATCGCCAAGAATTACAAGGAAGTCATTGACAAGATGTACGAGGAATAAAATAATTAGTAATTAGTAATGAGTAATTAGTAATTATGATTACCTTCGATGGTGAAGAATGATTATTAATAAAGAAAAGTAGTTAGTACTGTTGGAATGTTGGAGAAGCGGCCAAATATAATTGTGGGAAAGACGGAAGAATTCGGTAATAGAGTGGTCAATATGTACCAATATCTGATGGAAAAGCCAAACAGCAATGTTGAAATACTTAAGCAGGTACTGAGAAGCGGCACGAGCATAGGTGCCAACATCGCCGAAAGCCAATATGCGCAGAGCAGACCGGACTTTCTAACGAAACTCACAATAGCCCTAAAGGAAGCCAACGAAACACGTTTTTTTGGATAAACCGTCTTCATTCCGGTGGGTATCTTTCTAATAAGGAATTCAATTCTATCGTCAGTGATAATGAAGAGATAATAAAATTATTAACGAGCATAACAGGAACAGTAAAACGAAAACAGTCTGAGTAATCATAATTACTCATTACTGATTTCTAATTACTAATTAAGGCAAATGATTACGCAAGAGCAATTGAAGGACGTGTTGACACGCGTTGAAGCACTCTATAAATACCTGAATATCGAACAGAAGCAGGTGGAGTTCGAAGAGGAACAGCTGCGCACGCAGGCCCCTGACTTCTGGGAGGACCCCAAGCGGGCGCAGGAACAGATGAAGAAGGTAAAGGGCATCGAGAGATGGCTCAAAGGATATAAAGAGGCCCGACAACAGGCCGACGAACTGCAGCTGGCCTTCGACTTCTATCGGGATGAACTTGTCACTGAACAGGAAGTCGACGATGACTACCGTAAGGCCATCGCTACCATTGAAGACCTGGAACTGAAGAACATGCTCCGCCAGAAGGAAGACCCGATGGACTGTGTGCTGAAGATCAATTCGGGTGCCGGGGGCACCGAGAGTCAGGACTGGGCATCGATGCTCATGCGTATGTATATGCGCTGGGCTGAGGCCAATGGTCATAAGGTAACCATTTCTAACCTGCAGGAAGGCGATGAGGCCGGCATCAAGAGTGTTACCATGGAGATTGAAGGCGGCGAATATGCCTACGGCTACCTGAAGAGTGAGAATGGCGTCCATCGGCTGGTGCGCGTCAGTCCCTTCAATGCACAGGGTAAGCGCATGACGTCCTTCGCCTCCGTCTTCGTCACACCCTTGGTCGACGATACCATTGAAGTCTATGTAGACCCCGCCAAGCTCTCGTGGGACACCTTCCGAAGCAGCGGCGCCGGCGGTCAGAATGTCAACAAGGTGGAGTCGGGTGTCCGCCTGCGCTATTGGTATACCGACCCTGACACCGGTGAGGAAGAAGAAATCCTCATCGAGAACACCGAGACGCGTGACCAGCCGAAGAACAAGGAGCGTGCGATGGCACTGCTCCGCTCACAGCTCTACGATCGTGCCATGAAGAAGCGCCTTGAGGCTCAGGCAAAAATCGAGGCAGGAAAGAAGAAGATTGAGTGGGGCTCGCAGATACGCTCCTACGTCTTCGATGACCGCCGCGTGAAAGACCATCGTACCAACTACCAGACCTCCGATGTCGACGCCGTCATGGATGGCAAAATCGACGGTTTCATCAAAGCCTACCTCATGGAGTTCCCAGTAGCGGATGAAGAGTAAATGTCATAAATCTATAATACCATTGCCTGCCATCCCTTCCACTAACCGGCAGGCCCTCCTCCCCTTGGAGGAGGTAGGGAGGGGTTTCAAAAAATGAGTAAACAAAAGAATGCAAAGCGTGCCGCTTACGAGAAGAAGCAGGAAGCACAGGCCAAGAAAGTCATCACATGGATTATCTGTGGATTGATTTCCATCGCAGTCATCTTCATCGGTTCAATCATTTATGCTATGAGCTGATGAGCGGACTCGAAATCGAACGCAAATTTCTTGTGAAGAAGAAAGGCGACACCTATAAGCGTGCCGCCTTTTCCTGTAGCCACATCCAGCAGGGCTACATCCCTTCGGATGCCGCCACCGTACGCATCCGCCGACGCGACGACCACGCCTTCCTTACCATCAAGGGAAAGTCGCAAGACGGCGGTCTCTCGCGCTATGAGTTTGAAAAGGAGATTACCCTCGACGAAGCCCTCCAGTTGTTGAGGCTTTGCCGGGGTGGCATCATTGATAAGCATCGCTACTTAGTGAAGAGTCCCGACGGTCAGCACATCTTTGAAGTCGATGAGTTTCATGGTGACAACGACGGTCTTGTGATGGCCGAAGTGGAGCTGTCGTCAGCCGACGAAACGTTCAAAAAGCCCGATTTCATCGGGGCAGAGGTGACGGGCGACCGTCGCTTCTATAACAAGCACATGCTCAAGGAGCCTTTTTCCACCTGGCGACACACTTTGCCAGAAGAATACCGATAGGAAGCCCCAGCAGCGCGCCAATGCCGTCGGCGAAGAAGTCAAGCCATTCGCCACTGCGTATACCACAGGTCAGATGGGCCTGTGCCAGTTCTATCAGACCGCCCGTGCACCAGGCAAAGAGAAACGAACAAAGCAAAGCATGAAGCCATGAAAAGGAAGCAACCTCCTGTCCATGGTTTGATGCTTTCTTTTTCTCATTCATTATTCTTTCTGCCAGGACGACGGCACTCAACGTGCCGAACATCACCAGGTGTGTCCATTTGTCAATCATGTTGACGTCACTCAGCGGTGTCTCCGGCACCGGAATCATACACGCTATCCAAATCAATACCGATAGCGCGGCGGTCAGCGGATAGCGGCGGATCCATGTTTTTATTTTCATAAGTATAGACGTTATCTCTTATTATTCAGTGGAATCACTTCAAAACCGATTTCCTGCCCTGATGGATATAGATGCCCTTTTGAAGGTGTTGTGCATCGGAAGAACTTTGCTGTAGCACAAGCTGCCCCTGGAGGTTATAGTAATTGTCGGATGTTGCTTTGCCGGTATCCATGACAATGGGCATTCCTGTCGTCGGGTCTT
Source organism: Prevotella sp. (assembly GCA_017445845.1). Lineage (GTDB taxonomy): Bacteria > Bacteroidota > Bacteroidia > Bacteroidales > Bacteroidaceae > Prevotella. The sequence goes on along the minus strand of JAFSRY010000060.1, from coordinate 41,212 downwards.
CAAGGATGAAGACGGCTCCCGTGGCCTTGTCGGCATAGATATAAGAGCCGATGTTCCGGCTGTCGAAGTTCATGTATTTGAAGGTCTGCCAAGGAGCGCGCAGCTTGTAGGTGCCGTCGTCCTGCTGTTCCAGAGAGATCCATCCGTTTTTGTCAGTGGAGTTGCTGACCCCTGTCACGCGCCACCCCGACTCGCCTTGACCCATATAGACACCGTCGATGCGGGCCCGGAAGAAGGACGTAAAGCCTGTGACCTTAGTGAAGCGGAAGAGATAGGTGGCATCGTCGGTCGACGATGGGTTGCCCAGACAGAAGTCGCCCTCATGATTGCCACCGGTGTCTACCTTGTGTTGCAGGTAGAGCCCCGACTGCCGTTCCTTCAACCGATAGTTCTTGCGAAGGTTGAGGTCGTCAGCAGGTGCCTCTCCCTCTGTCACTTCGGCTTCAGCCTCAATGCCCAGTTCGGCGACGGAGGCATAGTCTTGGTTGTCTGCCACGCGATAGATGACGAACTTCATATAACGCGCCTCGGGCTTCGAAGGCACGCTGACAATCTGCGGGCTTGCCACGTTTTGCAAGGTGCCTTTGGCTGCCGGTGCACCGAAGAGGGTAGGGCTGTTGCTGAAGAACACTTCGTAGTCGAGCACACGACCATTGCTGCTGCCGTCGCCCCGACCTTGATAGATGAAGTTCTTGATGCGATAGGTCTTGGCCATATCGACGACAATCTCATGCGGGCAGGCAGGCTTTGAGGGAGAATACTGGGTGTGCCAGATGGTGGCGGCGTTGTCGTCGATGGCATTCTCCACGCGTTCATTGCCGCCTTGCTGGCTGTCGTAAGACACTACTTTCCACAGTGACTTGTCGATGAACAACGGTATCTGTTCTTCGCGTACCAGGCTTTTCATCAGTCTGTTGCTTTGGCAATAGGTGCGCAGCAGTCCACCCTGCTTCATGTCGATAGGTGCCGTAAAGACTTGCTCATCGCCTCCGTCTATACTATAATATATTGTGGCATTCTGAGTCAGCGTCGATAGGGAAATCATTCCTTTCCCTTCTCTTTGGATGTCGACGGGCTGGCAGACAGGGCTTCCAACGCGGGCTTTTGCAGCCAGTTCACGATCGTCGGTGTAGCCTGAGAGGGGAAGCATGAGCAATGAGAAAGTAGTGGGTTGTGCCTTCAGTTCATACTTTTCGAGAACGTCGGGCCCACAGCTTGCATTGCCCAAGGCCCGCATGGCAACATCGAGGTTGACGACAGTTCGGTTGACAAACGCCATCTCGTGGGGGTGCTTCTTCCGGTTGCCACGGTTCGTATAGTTGTCTTCGGGTCGCCAGTGGGCCGTTGATGCCGCCATCTTGCCGGGAGCAACGAAGAGCATTCCCATGCGGTTGTCGTCGTGGACGGCCATCCATCGAACCTCTTCTTTATTGCTTGATTCTTGTGGTAGGACGAACTTACCGACCTGTTCGCTGACCGTCGTGTGGTAGAGCCCGACATGTGCCGACTCTTTCCGGTCGGCATAGCTGTCCCAAGGTCCGCGTCCCAGCCAAGCCATCTGTTCCATCTCCTGCGGCATTTCCAAACGGAATCCCATGCGTGGCAGGATGACCCCCGTCAGTGTGGGTGTGATGAAGGATGACACCATGATGGCACCGTCGGCCATTACGACAAACTGCATCTGTGTGGTGAAGGCCGTGGGGGCATTGCCTTTATAAGTGTTGGTCACATTGAGCGTTATCGACTGATGGTCACTGCTCTCGTCTGATGTCCAGGAGCCGGCCGTGAATGTCAGCGACCGCAACCGCATGTCGTCCCAGGCTGCCGTCTGAGTCTTGTCGTTGTCGGTGGGCAGACGGAAGGCATTAAACTTTAGAGGCAGCGATATCAATGTCTTTCCGTCGAACTCGTAGCGAGAGAGTGTTCCTTGTGAGAAAGTAGCTTTGAAATTGCTGCCGGTCACCGTAATCGTTGATCCGTTCTGCGCGACACTGAGCGGAGAAGACCCGGCAGGAATATAGGTATCCTTCGGATGTTCCATGAAGGCAAACTGTTCGTTGGCTACTTCATATCCGGCTTCTGCCCATAAGGAGGCTTGCCGGAGGGTGGCGTGGAAGCGGATGAACCATTCGGCGGCATCCGTCTTGTCGCGTGCCGTGATGGGTGCCGAGAGGTCTACCTCCATGCTGTCGCCGGGTGCAATGCTGACGTTGTCAATCTTGCCTCTGTTGCGGACGATGCCGTCGCCTAATATTTCCCATGTGACGTCGAGATCATCAAGCTGACGCTGTGCCAACTTGCTGACCAGCCGGTAGTGGCCGGTCTTACCCGGTACTTCATGGAAATCCATCGGCTGATAGATTTTCTTGACGTTCAAAGCCTTTGCCGAATAGGTAAGGTCGGGGAAGACGACACCGTTGCAGCAGAAGTTGCCGTCGTTGGGATTGTCGCCGAAGTCGCCGCCATAAGCCCAATATGTCTCTGTCGATGAACCGCTGACGGGCACCTTCAGTCCCTGGTCCTTCCAGTCCCAGATGAATTCGCCAGCCAAGGCGGGATACTTTTCGTAGAGGTTGAAAAATTCCCGTTGGTTACCCATGGCGTTGCCCATCGCATGAGTGTTCTCACACTGAATGTGAGGCCGCGGTTTCTGTCCGCTTCTGTATTGTCGCAGACGTTCCTCTCCTGTTGAAAGGATACTGTTGTAGGACGCATACATCGTGCTTGTTACATCGCTCCAGGTGCTGTTGCCCTCATAGTGGGTCAGTCGGGTGGGGTCGAGGCGTTTGATGGTCTGCATGACGGTCTGGAAATTATTGCCGCCGCCACTCTCGTTGCCGGCCGACCACATGAAGATGCAAGTGTGGTTTCGCAAGGTTCTGACCATTCGTTCGTTGCGTTCGACCATCGGCTTGCGAAACAGTTCCACCGACGACAGCCCTGTATTGCCGTGACATTCGACGTCGGCCTCGGAGAGGACATAAAGGCCGTATTCGTCGCAGAGCTCATAGAAATAGGGGTTGTTGGGATAGTGCGATGTGCGGACGGCGTTGATGTTCAGCCGTTTCATCAGCTGTATCTCCTTCTCTGTCTCTGATCGGGTGATAGTGCGGCCGCCTTCCTCACTGAAGTCATGCCGGTCGACACCATGGATGATGATGGCATTGCCGTTGATGGTCAGCGCACCATCGTCGCGGACACCGACGGTTTTGAATCCAATCTTTTGCTGACGGCGGTCGAGAAGTAGTCCGTTCTGTTTCAGTTCGACAACCATATCGTAGAGTTGTGGCTGTTCGGCACTCCATGCCTCGATGCCGCTGACAGAAAGGGCCAGGGACGCCGTGATAGAGGACGACAACGAAGCGGTGTTGCTGCAGAGAAGGGTGCTGCCGTCGTAAATGCCTACTTCGCAGGTCAAGTCGGCAGCCGGAGCACTCGTCGTGATGTCTATCTGTGCCTTGGCGGAAGTGTTGTTGTCAGTCAGTTCCGTGGTGCGAAAGAAATAGTCCTGCAGATGTGTCTTTGGGGCAGACCACAGGATGACGTCGCGGGTGATGCCCGTCAGTCGCCAATAGTCCTGACATTCCAGGAACGACCCGCTCGTGAAGCGATAGACCTGAACGGCGATGAGGTTTTCTTCACCAGCCTTTACATAGTCGGTAATCTTGAATTCCGAAGGCAGATAGGAGTCTTCGGCATATCCTACAAACTGTCCGTTGACCCAGACGTAATAGCCGTGACCGGCACCGTTGAAGCGGACAAAGACATCGCTGTCTTTCCAAGAGGACGGTATGTTAAAAGTCCTGCGATAGGAACCCACGGGGTTCTTCCTCGAGTTGTTGTAAGTCCAGTCAGAAGGCCGGTCGGCCATCACGCTGTAGTTGCTGTCGTAGGTGAAGGGATAGCGGGTGTTGACGTAGAGTGGTTTGTCCCACGATTTGTTATGGTGAAAGCCATAGACCTGCCAGGCCGACGGGACTTCAATCTCTTCCCATCGTGAGTCGTTGAAGTCGGTGGTGAAAAAGTTGGCAGGGCGTTGTGAGGGGTTTGCTGCCCATCGGAACTTCCATGTGCCGTTGAGGCTCTGCTGCGTTTCGGGCAGTGCCAGCATGTGTGCCTCTTCCCGGTTGATACTCGTCGTCTTGACATCGTCCCATTCCGTCATGGTCTGAGCCGACAATACCAACGGCAGTGCCAGCAGAGCTGCCACTACGCCCCATGTTCTTTGGTTTGATTTATTCATATATGTATAGAGGTTGAGTGTGCGGGTTTATTTTTTCTTGGCTGTCGCATCAGACGTAGTCACACGGTTTAGTGTGAACTTGGTGTCCTTGTCGAAGTTACCTTGAAGCTGTTGTCCGTTGTTGACGATATAGAGGGTGTCCATATCCTTGCCTGTGCCGACGATGATGAGGTTTCCTTTGACGACGTAGGTGTCTTTCTCTGACGAAGGAGCTATAGCTAAGGCAGCCTTAATAGCCTTACGTTTGACCCAGCTGACGCCGGCCGCCTTCAGAGCCTCGTCGTCAATCTTCATGTCGGTCTTCATCACGAGGTCTTTGTCGCTCTTGAACTCAACGGCGATGCCGACCTTCATCCCTTTCTTCATGGCGTTAGCCATGGTCTTTGCCTCTTCCACTTTCTTGTCAATCTCGGCCAATTCCTCCGTCGTGAGCTTGCGTCCTTTCTTCTTTTCGGCTTCTCCGATGGCTTGTTTTCGTGCTTCTCCCATCTTGGAGTCGAGGTCTTTGGTGGCTTCCTTTAAGGTCTTTTCCATGATGTTCGGATTTCTGTAGACACGGCCGGTGAAGTCGGTTTGTGCCGAGATGTTCAGCGTTCCACATGTCAGGGACAGCAGGAAAAGGATGGAGACAAAAATCTTTCTCATTAGTGTTGTTTGTTTGGTGAAATAAAATCGGATGGAGGCGTCACGATGCGTGGCGCCTCCATGATGTATTGTTTAATAGCTCAGGTCGACGGGGTCTTCGATGACCGACGGAATGAGCATGAAGATTTCGCGCCACTTCTCGGCGTCAAACTTCGGTGTGCGGTTGTAGTAGTAGACACCGTTCTTCTCCTGTTCCACGTCGGTAATCTGTGTGTAGCAGAATCCGACGACGTGCTTCGAGGCTTTCAAGGCAAGGACTTCGTCGCGGAGAATCTTGAAGAATTCTTCTTCGGAGTCGATGTTTCCGCCGTAGCCCCATGAGGAGGCACGTTCTTCCTTCTTGATCCAGGGCAGTCCGCCGAACTCGTCGACCATGTAGGGCTGGCCTTCGTAGCGGGCGAAGTTCTGCTTTCCTCGGTCGTTGATGTTGATGTTACGATAGGGTTCCTTGCCATTTTCGAAGACGAGGGCGCGCTGGAGCTCTTCGCCGCGGGCATAGTTATGAACGCTCCAGATGTCGGTGATGACGTGAGAGTCGCCTGATGCATCGTTGATGGGACGTGTGGGGTCCATAGCCTTGGTGATGTTGTAGATGTCGCGCATCATTCGGGGATAGGCACCTGTGTCGCGTGCTCCCCATGTCTCGTTGAACGGGGTCCATGTGACGATGCTCGGATGGTTGCGGTCGCGTTCTACGAGTTCTGTCCACTCGCTGATGGAATTGCGTGCGGCCAGTTCGTCGTTGACGTTGAGTCCCCATGACGGGAACTCAGCCCAGGTGATATAGCCCAGTTTGTCGGCCCAGTAGAAGTAGCGCTCTTCGAAGTTCTTCTGGTGGAGTCGGGCTCCGTTGAAACCGACTGCTTTTGACATTTCGATGTCGTGGCGGAGAGCTTCGTCGGAGGGAGCTGTCCAGATGCCGTCTGGATAGTAGCCCTGGTCGAGTACGAGGCGCTGATAATAGGGTTTGTTGTTCAGGTAGAAGTATCCATTGGCGCAGTGTATTTTGCGCATACCGGCATAGGACTTCACTTCGTCGATAACCTTACCATCCTGAGCGATGACCTGATAAGTGACATCATAGAGGTTGGGCTCTTCGGGAGTCCAGAGCTTGACAGTCTTGAAGGGCAGCACGACGATGCTGTTGTTGGTGGCAGGGACGGTCTTGGTGGCAACGACTTTCTTTCCGTCGTATACGGTGACTATGAACTTGTTGGTGTTCGATTCCGTATAGAACTGTGGCGTTACGACGAGTTGCTTCTGGTCGATGTCGGGAACGGCAAAGACACTCTTGAGTCCTTCACGGTCGACGGCTTCCATCCATACGGTCTGCCAGATGCCGGTCACGCGGGTGTAGAGGCATCCTGAGGAATAGAAGGCAGGACTCTGCTTGCCACCGGGCTGGCGTTGTGCGCGGAGGTCGTCATTGACTCGTACGACGAGGTTGTGACTCTTTCCAGGCTCGACAAAGCGGGTGAGGTCGACGGCGAACGACGAGCCGGCACCATAATGTGTCTGCACGAACTTTCCGTCGATATAGATATGTGCCTCGTAGTCGACGGCTCCGAAATTGAGGAAGATTTTCTTTCCTTTCCATGCAGCCGGGATGTTGAGGGTGCGCTGATACCAAATGGTGTTGATGAAGTCAACATACTGAACGCCGGAGAGCGAACTCTCGGGACAGAAGGGAACGGTGATATGTCCGTCGAAACCTTTGCTTTCGTAGAGCTTTCGGGCATCACCGGTGCGGCCGAAGTCGAAGGTGTAGGTCCATGTTCCGTTGAGGTTCACCCAGTTGTTTCGCTCAAACTGAGGTCGTGGATACTCGGCGCGAGGTTGCGCCATCATTGTGCCGAAGCCCATGATGAGGGCGAGGGCGGTAAGGATGGTTTTTGCTTTCATATTTGGTATTTTATTTAATGGTGCTTTTATTCAGGTGGGAGTTGTGACAGCCTTGCGACATACGGGGAAGGGAACCGAAGGAAAAACCGTCGGCCACACTGTTTATAGCGGGTGGTCGGGGGTGATGACCTTGTTGACGCCGGAAGTAATCTTGAGGGCCTCGGGGTGCTCTTTGATGAAGGAGTCTATGTGGCGCACGCGCTTCTCCTCAAGAATCTCGTCCATAGCGATGAGGATGCCTGTCTCTTCAACATCTCCAAAGCCATAGTTGATTGCTGTTCCGAAGAGTTTCATTGTGGGTGACAGGCTCATGTAGGCATTGACCAACGGCGGGATGTTATAACCGAGTTTGCGCACCTCTCGGTTGAGAATGCGGTAGTCGGCCTTGAAGTCGTCTTCGCAGAAAAGTTTTGCCAGTTCTTTGGGGTCTTCCTCTATCTTGAGGGGCTTGAGTGGAATGACCAGTCCTTCTTTGTCGCCAAAGTGTTTGTTGAGGAAATAGAGAATCATGTCGCGCCCTCGTCGGATATAGGAGGGATACATGGTCACCTTTCCGAAGAAGTAGCGTACCTGTGGATTGATGACGGGCAGTGCTCCGAGTCCGTCCCAAAGGTTGTCGAGTGCGAAGATGCTTTTTGTGTTGGCTCTGACGTTTTGGTATTCGAGAGAAACGAACGATCGGCCGAGTTCAACGGTGTAGGGCATGTAGTCGCGCAGGAACTTTTCAGAGAAGTGAAACATGTGGCTGGTGGCGAGGTGGGGTTGTCCGTTGGGCAGTATCTCCCACTCGTTGCCATACAGATAGCGGTATCCGCCAATGATTTCCTGGGCTTCCGGGTTCCACACGATGAGTTGTTTGTAGCAGTTCTCACAAGTGTCGAACTCATCGATGTCAACCTCCTTTCCTGTTCCTCCGCCGGCAGCGCGGAAGGCAATCTCGCGCAGTCGTCCAATCTCGCGCATCACATTGGGTGCGTTGTGTGCCGTAATGATATAGACTTCGTTGTTACTTTTATTGGTCATTCGTAACAGCCGGTCAGCGGTCAGCTCGCTTTTGAGCAGCGCTTTGTCAATCGGGGCGATAATGGGTTCTTCCATTTTTTTCTTATAGTGTATTTATTTGTTCAGTTCGTAGACTTTATCCTCGACCCATTGTGCCCATTCTATCGGAGTCTTCGAATGGTCGAAGGTCTGCCAGGGGATGGGTTTGCCGATGGTGATGGTGAAGGGTTTGTTCATGTTCTTATACATCTCGTCGACGAGGAAAAGCATGGCAATGTTGAATTTGATTTTTAAAGCCTTGCATACGTTAGCCAGCCGATAGAAGAAAGTAGAGTTCTGTCCGCTGAAGTGGATTGGTACGATGTGTCGCTGGTGTTGGATGCTCTTGGTGATGAAGGTTTTCGTCCAGGGGATGTCGTGGATTTCGCCGTTGATGCGCCGCGAGCACAGTCCGGCTGGGAACATCAGTACATGGTATTGGCTCGAAAAGACCTCTTCTACGCGCTTGGGGAAGTCGCGCCCCTGCTTGCCCGTCTTGTTGATGCCCACGCTAAGGTCGGCAAAGCCAGGAAGAAAGTGCAGCAGGTCGTTGACGAGATAGCGGAACTGCCCGTTGTATTGGTGTCCGATGATACTGCCTAAAGCAAGTCCGTCGATGCCGCCCAACGGATGGTTCGATACGAAGGTGTAGCGTTGCGCATCGTCGGCAGCGGGCAGGTTTTCGCGCCCTTTCACCGTCAACTGCATCCCCAGAAAGTCAACGCATCCGTCGATCCATTCCACTCCGCGTTTCTCTTTGTGTTCGGTGAGGCATTGGTTGACAAGGTCTTCGTGTGCAATGTGCTTCAACCATGAAACAAGAAAACGTGGCACGAACCTCATCCTGCTTCCCAATTTCTGGCGCAGGATGGCCTCGATGTCGATAATTTTCTCAATAGGCTTGTTCTCGTTGCTCATTATCCTTCGTGCACGTTATTATATTAAGAAGCTACAAAATTAACTATTTTTTTTAAGAAACAATCCTTTTTGCTCAAAAAAATGTTGTGAGGGGCGCATTTTTCTCCCTTATAATAAGGAAACAGACTCTCACAAGTGTCTTTGATGCAGCTTGGAAACAGGCTTAGTGTATGTTTGCCGGATGAATCATCATTGGCCGCGGTATGATTATGAACTCTTTTAAACGGGAAAAAGGCCTTTATGCTTTGATTTGCTGAAATGTATATTTTTAGTCACGGTTTTTAACATTTTGGTTTGCTCGGTTCTAAGTGAGAAAAAAGCCAAAAGACAGTCTTTAGGGAGCCGAAACTATGAGTTGGCGGTTCCGAAGCTACTTTTTGGCGAGGTCGAAGCAATGGGTTGGCTTGTCCGAAGCAGCCTTTCGACAGTCCCAAACCTTAGTTTTGACTCGATGAAATGGCAGCTTTTTGCACCTTTGTCGTTCCAATTGCCCTTCTTTTTTGTTGAAAACAAGTTGCACTTTGTGCCTAACTGAGTGATACACACCAACTTGGCGAAAGTCTTCATTTTTGCGGTATTTTCCGACCAAGGCTCCATCTCTTTCTGCCGAACCGGATTATGAAAGATGCTTTGTCAAAATATTATCACGATTTTAACATTTTAGCGGTTGCTGCACAAAACATTTTTTTTGAGCAAAAATCAAAAAAATAAGCGTTTTGAATAAAAAATTGTGGAGAAAAGTGGGGGAAAGTGGGGAAAATTGTTTAACTTTGCGCCAAATTCACTTTTTAAATAAGAACGCATGCGATTTTTTGGTAATATAGAAGCTAAGACCGACGCGAAGGGGCGCGTTTTCCTCCCGTCCGTGTTCCGTAAGGAACTTATGGCGGCAGGTGAAGAGCGGCTGGTGATGCGCAAGGACATCCACCAGGCATGCCTTGTGCTCTACCCCGAGAGCGTCTGGAACAAGCAGCTCGACGCGCTGAACGCCAACCTGAACAGTTGGAATGCCACGCACAAGCAGATTCTGCGTCAGTTTATGACAGGCGTTGAGATGCTGGCGACCGACGGTAGCGGGCGTCTGCTGTTGCCGCGTCGTTATCTGGATTTGGCTGCCATCAAACAGAACATCCTCTTCAAGGGTCTCGGCGACACCATCGAGATTTGGAGTCCAGAGGAAGAAGAGAAGGTCATGCTTTCGCCAGAAGCTTTCTCCGCTGCGATAGAGGCTGTGATGGGGGGCACTCCCAATGCTTCCCAAGTAGGAGAATAAGAGGGATTCGGAAGTCCAAAGAGTAAGAAAGAACGTTGAAAAGAGAGAAAGAGAGATGGCCAGGAAAGAACGTCGGAATATAGAGTCAGCGGTAACAGCCAACCACCCGTTCCCCACCTTAAGTGAGGCAGGTGGAGACGTCTATCATGTGCCGGTCCTTCTTCAGGAGAGCATCGACGGTCTGAACATCCGCCCCGACGGCATCTATGTCGACGTTACTTTCGGTGGTGGCGGCCACTCACGCGAAATACTTTCACGCCTGTCGACGAAAGGCCACCTGTATAGTTTCGACCAAGATGCCGACGCCGAGAAAAATATCACCGCCGATGACAGGTTTACCTTCGTCAGGAGCAACTTCAGGTATCTCCGCAACTGGATGCGCTATTACGGTGTGGAACAGATAGACGGTCTGCTGGCCGACCTGGGTGTATCGAGTCACCACTTCGACGATGCTGAGCGCGGCTTCTCCCTCCGGTTCGACGCCCCTTTGGATATGCGCATGAACAAGAGAGCCGGAATGACAGCTGCCGACGTCATCGCCGACTATACGGAAGAACAGCTGTCCGATGTCTTCTACCTCTACGGCGAACTGCGTCAGTCCCGTCGCCTTGCCGCCGCCATCTGTAAAGCCCGCGAACAGGAACCCGTCACCACGACGGGACAGCTGCTGAAAGTACTCGAGCCCCTGATGCATCGCGAACGTGAAAAGAAAGACCAGGCCCGCATCTTCCAAGCCCTTCGCATTGAGGTGAACCACGAAATGGAGGCCCTTCAGGAAATGCTCCTCGGTGCCGCCGCACTGCTCAAGGCGGGCGGGCGGCTGTCGGTCATCACCTACCACTCGCTTGAAGACCGCATCGTGAAGAACGTCATGCGAGCCGGCAACGCCGAGGGGCACATCGAACAGGACTTCTACGGTCGCATCCGGTCGCCCTTCGCCTTAGTCAACAACAAAGTCATCACCCCCGGTCCAGACGAGCAAGAGCGCAATCCGCGCAGCCGTTCGGCCAAACTGAGAATAGCAGAGAAACAGTCATGAGCAACAAAGACAACTCCATAGAGCAACCCAAACTGACGGTGACCGAGCCTGTCGTCGAACAGGTTGTGACATCGTCGGCGGCTGAGAACAATGCCGGCGCCGATGCTGCCGAGAGGAAACCATCCGGCGAAAAGCCCGAGAAGGACCCGCGCCCCTTGTCGGAACTCCTCAACGAGCGTGCCACCGAAGACGAGTCGGCCTTGAAAGGCAACTTCCGCCTGAGCAATATCATTGCCGGTGAGATGTTCAACACATCGGTCCTTCGCGAGCAGATAGGAGTCATCATCCTCATCGCCTTCTTCATTGTCGTCAACATCAGCAACCGCTACGGATGTGAGCAGCGACTCATCAAGATAGACCGTCTGGAGAAGAATATACAGGATATGAAATACCGTACGCTGTCAAACAAAAGCCGGCTGACTCAGGAAAGCCGACAGGGCAATGTCATCCGAAAGCTTCAGGAGAGCCAGAGTTCGGAGCTGCAAATCCCTGACCGTCCTCCCTACGAGATTTATATCCCCGAAGAAGATTGAGCAATAGTCACCCCAAACATACCTACCCCAAGCCACCTCTGACAAAGATGAAAAGAAACAAAGATAACGAGAAAAAGGAACCCTTCAACAGCAAGGGCATCATGCGGAGATATGTCATCATCGCCATATTGCTCGCATTGGCCATTGTGGCCGCTGTGGGAAAGGCCGGTGTGATGATGACGCGCGAGAGTGCCGAATGGGACAGCATCGCCCAGAAGCTCAAACTCGACAGCGTGCCCAGGGCAGCCCATCGCGGAGACATACTCAGTGCCAACGGCGAACTGTTGGCATCGTCGCTTCCCGTCTATCAGCTCATCGTGGATTTCGATGCCATCCATAATGCGAAGAACGATACGCTCTATCCGCTTGTCAAGGACAGCATTGCCGACGGACTCCACCGCATCTATCCCAAATACTCCAAGCAGTACTACCTCGAGCGTCTGGACAAAGGCTTCGAAGGATGGGTAGACACGTTGGGTGTGAGACGCTGGAGCCGCTGGTATAAGGTGATGCCGAAGTATAGCGACCAACTCACCTACGAGCAGTTTCAGGAGGTGAAGCAGCTGCCGCTGTTCCGTTTCCCGTCCTATCGTGGCGGCCTTATCGAGAAGAACACCCTGCTGAGTGCCCGCAAGAAGCCCTATGGTTCGTTGGCTGCCAGCGTCATCGGTTCCTTCAGCAACAATCAGGGCCGTTACGGACTCGAACGCTACTTCAATGAAGAGTTGGCGGGTCGCGACGGTTTCGTCAATCGGAAGAAAGTGCTTTACAGCTATCTCGACATCAACCTGCAAGACGAGGAAGACGGCTGCGACATTGTCACGACCATCGACATAGGCATCCAAGACCTTGCCGAGCAGGCGCTGCTCCACATGATAGACAGCATTCATGCCGAACACGGCTGCTGCATCGTGATGGAGGTGAAAACCGGTGATATCAAGGCCCTTGTAAACCTCGACAAAGACACGTTCAACATTGATGGCGCCGGCCATCACTATTGGAACGGACGCTATATTGACGGATACAATCATGCCGTGAGCGACCTCATCGAACCCGGTTCGGTCTTCAAGACCGTATCGTCGCTGGTGGCCCTCGACGACGGTGTCATCGATACGACCAGTATGGTCGATACCGGTGGTGGCGTGCTGAAGATGTACGGCAGCCCCATGCGCGACTGGTCGGCAAGCAAAGGTTTCGGCTTCGGCACCATCAATCTCAGCAAGGCCATGCAGCAGAGTTCGAACATCGGCATCAGCCGCCTTATCGACGAACATTACAAGAACCATCCCGAAGACTTCGTGAAAGGCATCTACCGCACGGGTATCCACGACTCCCTCGGTCTGCCGTTGAAGGAAATGAAGCGTCCTCGCATCCGTATGCCGAAGCGACTGCCCAATGGCAAGCTCGACCAGGCACAGTGGCACCCGACGGCATTGCCCTGGATGAGCATCGGCTATGAAACGCAGATACCGCCCATCTCTACGCTGGCCTTCTACAATGCCATCGCCAACAACGGAAAGATGATGCGTCCGCGTCTCGTCAAGTCAATCGTCAAGGGCGATCAGGTCGTCAAAGAATATCCTACGGAGGTGATGCGCGAGAGCATCTGCCGTCATCCTGAGGCATTGAAGAAAGTGCAGCGGATGTTGGAACTTGTCGTCGAGCAGGGCACCGCCAAGAAGACCGCCAAGTCGAAGCGCTTTCCCATTGCCGGAAAGACGGGCACCGCCCAGATTGCCGACGGCTCCAAGGGATATAAGTCGGGCGGCGTTGTCTATACGGCAAGTTTTGCCGGCTACTTCCCCGCCAACGACCCACAGTATAGCTGCATCGTGGTCGTCAAGACGCGAACGGGCGGCGGTGCCGGTGTCGGCGGTCCTGTCTTCAAGAAGGTGGCAGAGGGCGTGATGGCACAGAGCATTGTCTATAATGCCAAGAAAGCCCATACCAAGGACTCACAGCCTCTGCCCGACGTGAAGAACGGCAACCTGCAATCGGCAGGCAATGTGTTAAGTTCCATTGGTATCAAGCGGCAATGGGCAGCTGCCGAAAGAGTCTCCGACGAAGCCTCTCCGTGGGGTGTCGTTACAGCCGTCGGCGACCGTACGATGTCACTCAGCCCACACAGTGCCGCCGCTGACAGCCTTGTGCCCAGCGTCATCGGCATGGGAGCCCGCGACGCCGTCTACCTCATGGAGAAGCGCGGCCTCAAGGTGTCGCTCAGCGGACGGGGTAGGGTAGTGGCCCAGAGTCTGTCGCCCGGCCAGCCGTTCCGCCGCGGCCATGTCTGCATCCTTGAGTTGAAGCCATAAGGAGAGTCGTGGAAGAGAAACATCGAAAAGTTACTTATCGTACACATTATTATATATATAAAGAATATGAAGCTATCCGACATCATCACCGAAATCAAGGAGAATGGTCTGCTGAAAGCCGTAGTAGGACCGGAAAATCCTGATGTCACCGGCATCAATATCGACTCGCGCAAGATTCAGCCAGGCGACATCTTTGTAGCCCAGCGCGGCACGCAGGTCGACGGTCACCAATTCATTCCCAAGGCCATTGCCCAGGGTGCCCGTGCCATTGTCTGTGAAGACCTTCCCGAGCAGTGCGAAGAGCAAGTCACTTACGTTCAGGTGACCTCTGCCGACGAGGCTGTGGGTCTGGCAGCAACGGTGTTCTACGGCCGTCCCTCAACAAGGCTCAAGCTGGTCGGCGTGACCGGCACCAATGGCAAGACGACCATTGCCACGCTGCTCTATAATATGTTCCGAAAGCTGGGTCACAAGTGCGGCCTGCTCTCAACGGTTTGCAATTATATCGAGGAAGAGGCTATACCGGCCTCTCATACGACGCCCGATGCCATCGAGTTGAACCAGCTGCTTCATCGCATGGTGGAGGCTGGCTGCGAGTATGCCTTCATGGAGTGTTCGAGCCATGCCATCGCTCAGCGTCGCATCGGAGGTCTTCGTTTTGCCGGCGGCATCTTCACCAATCTCACCCGCGACCATCTGGACTATCACAAGACATTCGAGAATTATCGCGACGCGAAGAAGCTCTTCTTCGACAAATTGCCTAAAGGGGCGTTTGCCCTCACAAATGCCGATGACAAAAACGGCCTCTTCATGGTGCAGAACACAAAGGCTACGGTCAAGACCTACAGCACACAGCGTATGGCAGACTATAGGGCCAAAATCCTGGAGTGTCACTTCGAAGGCATGTATCTCGAGATGGACGGTCACGAGGTGGGCGTTCAGTTCATCGGAAAGTTCAATGTCTCCAACCTGCTGGCTGTCTATGGCGCAGCCCGCCTGTTAGGCAAGCAACCCGACGACATCCTTCTCGTCATGAGCACGTTGAAGAGTGTCAGTGGCCGACTGGAACCCGTCCGCTCGGCTGAGGGTGTGACCGCCATCGTCGACTATGCCCATACGCCCGATGCGTTGGAGAATGTGCTCAAGGCCATTCACGAAGTCCTCAACGGCAAGGGGCAAGTCATCACGGTCTGTGGTGCCGGCGGCAACCGCGACAAGGGCAAGCGTCCGCTGATGGCGCAGGAGGCCGTACGTCAGAGCGACCGTGTCATCATCACCTCAGACAACCCTCGTTTTGAAGAACCGCAGGAAATCATCAACGACATGCTGGCAGGCCTGACACCGCAGCAGATGAAGAAAGTCATCTCCATTGTCGACCGTCGTGAAGCCATCCGAACGGCCGTCATGATGGCTCAGAAGGGCGATGTCATCCTCATCGCCGGCAAAGGCCATGAGGACTATCAGGAGGTAAAGGGCGTCAAACACCACTTCGACGACAAGGAGGTGGTGCGCGAAGCCTTTGGATAAAATCAACCGTCATCATACAACATTCAACCGCATAATTCATTATTCAAAATGCTATACTATCTGTTTCGGTTCTTAGAACAATACGATATACCTGGTGCTCACGTCTGGAGCTATATTTCCTTCCGTGCCCTGCTGACGCTGATCCTGTCGCTCATCATCTCGGCATGGTTCGGCGAGAAGTTCATTAAGAACATGCGCCGCCGAAACATCGGCGAAACGGCGCGCGATGCGTCGGTCGACCCGTATGGAGAAAAGAAGAAAGGCGTGCCTACCATGGGCGGCATCATCATCGCCGTCTCCATCCTCGTGCCCGTGCTCTTGTTGGGTCGTATGCGCAACATCTACCTGTTGCTCATGATCGGCACGACATTGTGGCTGGGCCTGCTGGGATTTCTCGACGACTACATCAAAGTCATCAAGAAGAGCAAGGACGGCCTGCGTCCTGCCTATAAGCTCATCGGCCAGATGCTCGTCGGCCTGATTGTCGGCCTGGTGTTGTGGTTCAGCCCCGATGCCAAGATCCATGAGAACATTATCACTGAGAAACAGGGACAGGAAATCATGGTCACCTATAAGTCAGAGCCAGTGAAGTCGCTGAAGACCACCATCCCCTTCGTCAAGGAGCACAACCTCGACTATTCGTCGGTGATGTCGTTTTTCGGCCAGTATAAGAACATGGCAGGCTGGATACTTTTTGTCTTGGTGACGGTGTTCATCGTGACAGCCGTATCCAACGGAGCCAACCTCAACGACGGCATGGACGGCATGTGTGCCGGCAACTCTGCCATCGTCGGCGTGGCGTTGGGCATCTTCGCCTATGTGTCGAGTCATATAGGCTATGCGTCCTACTTCAACATCATGTATATCCCGGGTTCACAGGAACTCGTCGTCTTCATCTGTGCCTTCGTCGGAGCGATGATAGGCTTCCTCTGGTATAACGCCAACCCGGCTCAGGTATTCATGGGCGACACCGGTTCGCTGATGATTGGCGGCATCATCGGTGTCTGCGCCGTCATCATCCACAAGGAACTGCTCCTGCCCATCCTCTGCGGCATCTTCCTCGTGGAGAGTCTCAGTGTCATCGTCCAGACGCGTGTCTTCGCCTACTATAAGAAACGCGGACAGAAGGTGCGCGTATTCCGTGCCACGCCCATCCACGATAACTTCCGCAAACTCGACAAAGACCTCGACCCGGAGAGCCGCTTCATCTTCCGTAACTGGCCCCAACGACAGTTCTCCGAGCAGAAGATTACCGTGCGCTTCTGGATTGTCAGCATTATCCTTGCCGCCATTGCTATCATTACGCTGAAGGTAAGATAAGACTTGGCAGGGACGACAGAAAGAAGCCGAAGTATTAACAGTGCTTGATA
This sequence comes from Prevotella sp., assembly GCA_017445845.1. GTDB lineage: Bacteria > Bacteroidota > Bacteroidia > Bacteroidales > Bacteroidaceae > Prevotella. The sequence continues at coordinate 24,409 of JAFSRY010000060.1, read as the reverse complement.
ACAGTATTAACAGTGCTTGATAACAGTATTAACAGTGCTTGATAACAGTATTAACAGTGCTTGATAACAGTATTAACAGTGCTTGGAAATAGTGGCATATATAAGTAGTTGAAATACAGATAATTAACATCGTGATAAACGATAGATAGAAACGACAATGAGAAAAATCGTCATACTGGGAGCCGCAGAAAGCGGCGTAGGAGCAGCCATACTGGCTCAGAAACAGGGCTTCGACGTGTTCGTGTCGGACAAGTCGATGATAAAACCCCACTATAAGGACATGCTCGACAGCCACCACATCGAGTGGGAAGAGGGCCGGCACAGCGAGGAGCGCATCCTCATGGCCGACGAAGTGGTGAAGAGTCCGGGCATTCCGAAGGAGGTGCCTATGGTGCGCAAGATTGTAGAACGGGGTATTCCCGTGGTGAGCGAGATTGAGTTTGCCGGCCGTTATACAGATGCGAAAATGGTCTGCATAACGGGCTCTAACGGCAAGACGACGACAACGTCGCTCACCTATCATATCTTCCGCGAGGCAGGCCTCGACGTCGGTCTGGCTGGAAACATCGGACACTCGCTGGCCCTGCAGGTCGCAGAGACTCCGCATGAGTGGTATGTCATCGAACTCAGCTCGTTCCAACTCGACGATATGTTCGACTTCCGCGCCAACATCGCCGTGTTGCTCAATATCACGCCCGACCACCTTGACCGCTACGACTTCTGCTTCGACAAGTATGCGGCTGCAAAGATGCGCATCCTGCAGAACCAGACCCATGACGATGCCTTCATCTATTGGGCTGCCGACCCGGTCATTCAAAAGGAACTGACCCGGCGCACGGTGACGGCGCAGGCCTGTCCCTTCGAAATCAATGAGGCAGAAGGTCTTGCCGGCTTCATCCGCAACGGACAGTATGTGCTGACGGCTCCGACACCCTTCGAGATGCCGCGTGCCGAACTGTCGCTGCCAGGCCGCCACAATCTTTATAATATGCTGGCAGCCGGGCTGGCAGCTAATCAGGCTGGCATCTCTCACGAGGTCATCCGCCGGTGCCTCGGCGACTTCCCCGGCGTAGAGCATAGGTTAGAGAAGGTCTGCACGGCTCACGGCGTTCACTACGTCAACGACTCGAAGGCAACAAATGTCGATGCCTGCTACTGGGCTTTGGAAAGCATGACGACACCCACCGTTCTCATCCTCGGCGGACTCGACAAAGGCAACGACTATGAGCCGCTGAAACCCCTCATCAGCGAGAAATGCCGTGCGTTGGTCTACATGGGTGTTGACAACCGGAAACTCCATGAGAGCTTCGACTCGATGGGACTGCCTGTGGCCGATACGGCGTCGATGGCCGACTGTATGAAAGCTTGCGTGGGCTTTGCAAAGGAAGGCGACACCGTCTTGCTCTCACCCTGCTGCGCCTCGTTCGACCTCTTCAAAAACATGGAGGATCGGGGAGAACAGTTCAAGGCCATAGCCCGTACGCTCTGAGTCTTCCTGGTTGGCAGCGACCCGGTCAATGCCACCGCTATCACCCCAAAAGAAAGAAAAGAAAGAAATGGAAAAAAAGTTTACCAACCTTTTCAAAGGCGACAAAGTCATCTGGATGGTGTTCTTCTTCCTTTGCGTCGTCAGCGTCATTGAAGTCTACTCGGCTTCATCCATGCTGACGTATAAAAGCGGAAACTACCTATATCCTGTCATCTACCACACGGCGATCCTACTTGTGGGGGTCTTCTGCGCCATTGTCACCCTCAACATCCCGTGCAGGTTCTTCAAGATAGCAACACCATTGGCTCTGATACTGTCGCTTGTGACCCTCATAGCAGTATTCTTCATCGGGCATAAGGAGAATGATGCGGCCCGATGGATAGGCATCTTCGGCATAAAATTCCAACCGTCGGAGATTGCCAAGGGAGCACTCATTCTGGCAACGGCACAGATACTCAGTGCCCTGCAACGAGAGAAAGGAGCCGATAAGAACGCCATGCCCTATATCCTTTGGATTTGTGCCTTCATCATTCCGCTTATCTTCATCGAGAACTTCTCGACGGCAGCCTTGCTTTCGTTCGTCATCTTCCTCATGATGGTGATAGGCAGAGTGCCTTGGCAACAGCTTGGAAAACTGGTCTCAGCAGTCATTATCGCGGGCGTGCTGGCAGTGATGCTCATCATGAATTTCGGCGACACCTCCCAAAAGAATGACGAAGAAGGCACTCAGACGGAAATGGCAGCCAATACCGGAAAGACTGATAAGGACTCTAAGGAAGAAAAGAGCCTTGCCCAGAAAGTGTTCCACCGGCTCGGTGCCTGGAAGATGCGTATAGAAGACTTCACCAACAAAGACCCTCAGAAGAAATACGACTTGAAGAACAAACCCCAGCGTGTGCATGGAAACATTGCCATCGGAACGTCAAGCCTCCTGGGAAAAGGGCCCGGCAACTCTGTGGAACGCGACTTCCTGCCCGCTGCCCACTGCGACTTCATCTATGCCATCATCATTGAGGAAATGGGACTAATCGGAGGCATTGCCGTTGCGGCCCTATACATTATATTATTATTCAGGACCGCCCGTATCGCCCGGCGCTGTGAGAATAACTTCCCGGCCTTCCTTGCCATCGGGATTGCACTGTTGCTCGTGGTGCAGGCTTGTTTCAATATGTATGTGGCCGTCGACCTTGCGCCAATCACGGGCCAGCCGCTGCCGCTGATCAGTAAGGGCGGCACGTCGTCGATTATCAACTGTATCTATATCGGAGTACTCCTCAGCATCAGCCGGACGGCAAAGGTTGCCAAAGACAAGGGCGGCGAGGAAGAACTGAAACCAGAAATGCAAGTAGTCAATAATGGATAAGAAATTAAGAATTGTCATCAGTGGCGGCGGTACCGGCGGACATATCTTTCCGGCTGTATCCATCGCCAACGCCATTCGGGAGAAACATCCCGATGCCGACATACTCTTTGTCGGAGCCGAAGGACGTATGGAAATGAAACGGGTACCGCAGGCAGGCTACAAAATCGTAGCACTGCCCATTGTCGGTTTCAACCGGAGCAATCTGCTGAAGAATATAACGCTGCCCTACAAGATGTGGAAGAGCGACCGTATGGTGAAAAAAATCCTCAAGCAGTTCAAGCCCATGGCAGCTGTGGGTGTCGGCGGCTATGTCAGTTTCCCGACGTTGAAGGCGGCAGCCTCGAAAGGAATCCCCTGTGTCATACAGGAGCAGAACTCCTTTGCAGGCAAAGCCAATAAGATACTGGCAAAAGACAAGAACACCAAGAGAATCTGTGTGGCCTACGAAGGCATGGAGCGCTTCTTCCCACAAGAAAAACTCATGCTTACCGGCAACCCCGTGCGACAGGCATTGCTCGACAGCAAGGTCTCTCGAGAGGATGCCGTCCGTTCCTTCGGTCTCAAGCCCGAATGTCCCGTAGTCCTCATCATCGGTGGCAGCCTCGGCGCGCGGACGATGAACGAGAGTGTGCTGGCCCACCTCGGTGAAATTGGAAACAGTAATATTCAGTTCATCTGGCAGACGGGAAGCTATTACTACGCTTCTATCGAGCAGGAACTGAAGGAGAAAGGCTGTCCCGATAACCTGAAGATGATGGACTTCATCACCGATATGGGCGCCGCTTATAAGGCTGCCGACTTGGTCATCAGTCGGGCGGGTGCCAGCAGCATCAGTGAACTCTGTCTTCTGGGGAAGCCTTCTATCCTTGTGCCCTCGCCCAATGTAGCCGAAGACCATCAGACCCATAATGCCATGGCACTGGTCAACCGCGATGCTGCCATGATTGTCAAGGATGCCGAAGCACAGGAAAAACTCATACCGTTGGCCATCAGAACCCTCGGCAATGCCGACAAAAACTATCTTCGTCTTGGACAAAATGCAAAGCTCATGGCATTGCCCGATTCTGCAAACATCATCGCCGACGAAGTTATTCGGCTGGCAATAGGAGAATGAGCCTCAAAGAATAATAAGAACAATGGAAATAAAGAATATACGTGCAGTTTACTTCGTTGGAGCCGGAGGCATAGGCATGAGTGCCCTGGCCCGCTACTTTATGCATCTCGGTATGGTCGTAGCCGGCTACGACAAGACTCCCTCTGAACTGACCCGACAGTTGGAAAAGGAAGGAATGTTGGTGCACTATGAGGAGAGCGTCGATGCAATTCCTCATGCGTGCAGAAACAAAGAGACGTGTCTCGTCATCTATACGCCTGCCGTTCCGGCCGATCACAAAGAGATGGTCTTCTTCCGCGAGAATGGCTTCACCATCGAGAAGCGCGCCCAGGTGTTGGGGGAGCTGACCCGTTCGCATAAAGGACTTTGTGTGGCTGGCACCCACGGCAAGACCACCACGTCAGCCATGTGTGCCCATATCATGCATCAGAGTCATGTGGAGTGTAACGCCTTCCTTGGCGGTATCACCAAGAACTACGGCACCAACTACCTGTTGTCGTCGAAGAGCGACTATGTCGTCATTGAGGCCGATGAGTTCGACCGTTCCTTCCATTGGCTCCGCCCGTGGATGTCGGTCATCACTTCCACCGACCCCGACCACCTCGATATCTATGGAACCAAGGAGGCCTATCTCGAGAGCTTCCGCCACTATACAACGCTTATCCAGCCCGGCGGCGCACTGATTATCCGCACGGGGCTGGAGATGAAACCCGACGTGCAGGAGGGTGTCCGCATCTATGAATACAGTCGCGACGAAGGCGACTTTCATGCAGAGAACATTAAGATAGATAACGGAGAAATCACTTTCGACTTCATCTCGCCCATAGCGTCGGTGATGAACATCGAGCTTGGACAGCCAATACCGATAAATATTGAGAATGCCGTCGCTGCGATGGCAATGGCACAGCTGAACGGCTGTGATGCCGAAGAACTGCGCTATGGCATGAAGACCTTCCACGGAGTAGACCGTCGTTTCGACTTTAAAGTCAAGAACGACCGCTGTGTGTTCCTTTCCGACTATGCCCATCATCCGATGGAAATCCTGCAGAGTGCCCGCAGTCTGCGTGAGCTCTATCGCCACCGGAAAATAACAGCGATGTTCCAACCCCACCTCTACACCCGCACCCGCGACTTCTACCGCGAGTTTGCCGATGCGTTGAGTGTGCTTGACGAAGTCATCCTTCTCGACATCTATCCTGCCCGGGAAGAACCCATTCCCGGTGTCACCAGCCAACTCATCTACGACCATCTGAAGCCCGGCGTCGCCCGCAGCATCATTCATCTCGATGAGGTCCTTCCGTTGGTGAAGAGTCGCGACTTCGACGTTCTTGTCGTTCTTGGGGCAGGCGACTTGGACAATTATGTACCACAGATAACAAAGATACTCGAAAGTAAGTAAAGATGAAACGTGTCATCAAGCGAATATTGACCTATGTCTTCGGACTCGTCTGTGCAGCCTATCTGCTGATGGCTTTCACCGTGTTCAATAAACCCGATGGAAGCAATAATGTCTGTGAGGCAATCCGCATTGACATTGCTGACGAGTCGTCCAATGGCTTCATTACTAAGTCGGAGGTAGAAGAACGTCTGAAGAACAATCATCTCTATCCCATCGGGCAGCAGATGAAAGATGTCGATATCCGTAACATGGAAGAGATGCTCGCATCGAGTCCGTTTGTCGAGACTGCCGAATGTTATAAGTCGCAGGACAACAGCGTCAACATCAGCATCACCCAGCGGTTGCCCATCATCCGCGTGAAGGCTGCCAACGGTGATGACTATTATGTCGACGACAAAGACAGCATCATGCCCAACATGCAATACACGAGCGACCTCATCATCGCCACCGGTCACATCAGCCGGAGCTACGCCACCAACTATCTTGCACCCTTGGGCAAGGCGCTCATGTCCAACGAGCTTTGGCGCGACCTGGTAGAACAAATCAACGTGCTCAATGACCTTGACATCGAGATGATACCGCGTGTCGGCAGTCATGTCGTGAAACTCGGTCCGCTGCCCGTCGTCAGTGACAAGAAGGAGCGAAAGAAGGTCATCGAGGCCTTTGTCGACAAGAAGCTAACCCGACTGATGAAGTTCTATCGCTATGGTCTGTCGGATGCCGGATGGAATAAATACAGCTGCATCAATGTAGCCTTTGACAATCAAATCGTCTGCACCCGCCGCGACACAGAGAAGAAACCTGTCGTTCCGGTCGTGGAAGAAAAGAAAGACAGCCTCGCTGCTCCGGCAACAACGGAAACTCCGGAAACAGCGGGTACTCCCACACCCCAGCCCCAGACAAAAGTACATACAAATTAAAAATCTTATAAGTTATGCCACAAGAATTTATCGTTGCTATCGAACTCGGCTCATCAAAGATGACCGGTGTCGCAGGAAGAAAGAATCTTGACGGCAGCCTGTCGGTTCTTGCCGTGGTGAAAGAAGACAGCACCTCCTGTATCCGTAAGGGTGTTGTCTACAACATCGACAAGACAGTGCAATGCCTTCAGAGCATCGTCAAGAAGTTAGAGAATCAGCTAAAGACCAAAATCACCCAGGTCTATGTGGGTGTAGGCGGACAAAGCATCCGCAGTGTCCGCAATGTAATCGTGAAAGACATGCCGGCAGCTACCATTGTCAATCAGGATATGATTAATGAGCTCATGGATGGCAACCGCAGCATGACTTATCCGGAAATGGAAATACTGGATGCTGTCACTCAGGAATACAAGGTTGACCAGCAGTATCAGTTAGACCCTGTAGGCATCGAATGCACTCGCTTGGAAGGCAATTTCCTCAACATCCTTTGGCGGAAGACCTTCTATCGCAACCTCAACAAGTGCTTCGCCAATGCCAATCTGCCCATAGCAGAGATGTATCTGGCTCCGTTGGCAATGGCTGACAGCGTCCTCACCGAAGCCGAGAAACGCGCAGGCAGTGTGCTCGTCGACCTTGGTGCCGACACGACCACCGTCAGTGTCTATTATAAGAACATCCTCCGCCATCTGGCTGTTATTCCGCTTGGTGCGAATAACATCACGAAGGACATTGCTTCCTTGCAGATGGAAGAGAAAGAAGCCGAAGCCATGAAGCTGAAGTATGGCTCGGCATATACCGACAATGCCGACATCGACAATTCGCTCATGCTGCCTATCGACAGCGACCGTTCTGTCGACAGCCGCAAGTTCATCGACATCGTCGAGGGCCGGGTGGAGGAAATTGTCGAGAACGTCTGGTTCCAGGTGCCCAATGAATACGTCGACAAACTCCTTGGCGGCATCATCCTCACGGGTGGAGGCTCTAATCTGAAGAACATCGAGCAGGCCTTCCGCAATCATACCCGTATGGATAAGATTCGTATTGCCAAGGCTATCATCGCCACCGTTACTTCGTCTCACGGAGAGCTTAGCCATCCTGACGGCACTATGAACACTGTCTTGAGCATTCTTGCCAAGGGCGACCTCAACTGTGCCGGTGAGGAATTGCGCGTAGACCTCTTTGCTCCCGACGAGCAGAAGCCTACCGTTGTCAACGAGCAGCCTCGTCAGCAGACCACTGGCCGTGGCGTCGTTCAGACCGAAGCCGAAAAGCAAAAGGCAGAGGAAGAGGCCCGCCTGCGTAAGGAGGAAGAAGAGGCCCGTCTGCGCAGGGAAGCCGAAGAAGAGGCTCGCCGACAAGAGGAAGAGCGTCGTCAGAACACTACCGGCAAGAAACTCATGCGCAGTTTCCGAAAGTTTATAGATGCGCTCACCGGCGATGATGAATAGTGACGGCGTCATGGCGAATAATCGAAAACACTGCAATAAAGAATATAGAAACCCCTTGAAATAACCAATCATTATGAACGATAGCTTCAATTCATCAGAAATACTGAACTTCGGCGACCCCGAAGAACAGCAGAGCATCATCAAAGTCATCGGCGTAGGCGGTGGCGGCGGTAATGCTGTGAACCACATGTATCGTGAAGGCATTCACGATGTCTCCTTTGTGCTCTGCAACACCGACAACCAAGCCCTCAACGACTCTCCCGTGCCTGTTCACCTGCAGCTCGGACACGAAGGTCTCGGTGCCGGCAACAAACCGGAAAAGGCTCGTATGGCAGCCGAGGAGAGCATGGACGATATCAAATCCATGTTGAACGACGGAACCCGCATGGCCTTCATCACCGCCGGTATGGGTGGCGGCACCGGCACTGGCGCCGCCCCGGTCATTGCCCGCGTGTCGAAAGAGATGGGCATCCTCACCGTGGGTATTGTCACCATTCCCTTCCGTTTCGAAGGTGAACGCAAGATAGACCAGGCCCTCGACGGTGTCGAAGAAATGGCCAAGCACGTTGATGCCCTGTTGGTCATCAACAACGAACGCCTGCGCGAAATCTACAGCGACTTCTCGTTGCTCGGAGCCTTCAGCAAGGCTGACGACACCCTTTCCATCGCCGCCCGTTCCATTGCAGAAATCATCACCAACAGAGGCTTCATGAACCTTGACTTCAACGATGTCAAGACGGTGCTCAAGGACGGTGGCGTCGCCATCATGTCGACGGGTTACGGCGAAGGCGAAGGCCGCGTCAAGCAAGCCATCAAGAATGCTCTCCACTCACCGTTGCTCAACGACAACGATATCTTCAATGCAAAGAAAATCCTCCTTTCCATCAGCTTCAGCAATGGCGATGACGGCAAGTCTGAACTGATGATGGAAGAAATGAACGACGTTCACGAGTTCCTCGCCCAGTTCTCCAGCGACTACGAGTACAAGTGGGGCATGTGTGTCGATCCGAGCCTTGGCAAGCAAGTGAAGATTACCATCTTGGCAACGGGCTTCGGCATCGAGGATGTCGACGGAATGAATGCCCATGTGGGCAAGAAACTCTCGGCAGAGGAAGCCGACCGTATTGCCCGCGAAGAGGAGAAGCGTGCTGAGAAACTCTCGCGTCGCGAACACTATTATGGCGACAACGGAAAGACCAGCATGTATAAGCGTCGTCCGCACATCTATCTCTTCCGGCCAGAAGACCTCGACAACGAGGACATCATCCTGGCTGTCGAAGGCACGCCGACGTATAAACGCACGCGAGCCATGCTCGAGGAAATCCGCAGCATCGCCAACGGCGGGCAGCGCGAGCACACCGATGAAAGCACTGCCGAACCCGTGCAGGGCCTTATCTCCTTCGCTTAGTCAGGCGAACCATAGCATAACATTATAAGATTCTGCAGCCGTCCCAAGTCTGTCTTTTCACGACATGGGGCGGCTCTTTCGTTTCCGTCGGTTCTGTGTATCAGGACAGGCGCCCCTGTTTGCTACGCTTATTATCTCACACTGGTAACAGGATTATCTCACACTGATAACAGGATTATCTCACACTGATAATAGGCATACGTCAATGAGGTACGAATAACAAAGCAAAGTATCGTGTGTGGCGATACTTTCTATCGTGAGTTTCGATGGACTGTTTTCAGACGATGGGAAGGGATATGCCGTTGATTTTCTGATAGATGTCGAGGGCGAAGACATCTGTCATTCCGCAGAGATAGTCGATGACGGCCATGATGCGGGACTCGAGGTTCGGGTTTCGGATGTCGTACTGCGGACTGACAAGGTTGAGCAGCTGTTTCGAATGGAAACGCTCGGGATGGATGGCAGCATCGGTGAAAGTAGTCAGCAGGGTCTCGATGATTTTATATCCGCTCAGTTCCACATCCAGCACGGGCTTGCTCCGGTAGATGCGTTCCACGGAGAGTTCTGCACACCGCTCATAGGCTTTGCGGATGTTCTCGGGTGTGCGCTTGATGAGCGTACCCTCGAAGGTTCCTGCCAGGATTTCCTCCTCATGGTCGGTAAAGACGTGGACACATTCGTTTTCAAGTTTGCCGATGACGCAGGCACGGAGGTAGACCACGCGCTCGTTTTCGTCCGTCAATTCCTCGTCTTCTATACGCTTTAGGATGCGTTTTTGGTCCATTTCATCGAAGAAGGCTAACATCAGTTCCTTTGTCTCCTCGTAGCTGATGAGCTTCAGCTTATGAGCATCCTCGATGTCCATGATTTCGTAGCAGATGTCGTCGGCAGCCTCTACGAGGTAGACCAACGGGTGACGGACAAAACGGAAAGCCCCTTCTGTGGGTGAGGAAGTTTCGATAATGCCCATTTCATCGGCAATTTTTCGGAAAGTGTCGGCCTCGGAATAGAAGAACCCGAACTTTCCTTTCTTGCTCGGGCAGGAAGACGAGTAGGGATATTTGACAATGCTTCCCAACGTGCTGTAGGTCATGACGAAGCCGCCCTTGCGTCGCCCGTTGAAGCTGTGGGTGAGCAGCCGAAAGGCATAGGCGTTTCCTTCGAAGTGGGTGATGTCGTCCCAAAATCCCGATGAAACCGCCGATTTCAGCTCTTGCCCCGGACCTTCTGAAAAGAATGTCTGTATGGCTTTCTCGCCGCTGTGGCCGAAGGGCGGATTACCCATGTCATGAGCCAGACAGGCTGTGGCAACGATAGTTCCTATTTGCTCAAAGTTTGTTCCTCTGAGTTCGGGATGCTTCTGGGTGAGGATGCGCGTCACATCGTTGCCCAGCGACATGCCCACCGAGGCTACTTCGAGCGAGTGCGTCAGCCGATTGTGGACGAAGATACTGCCGGGAAGAGGAAACACCTGCGTTTTGTTCTGTAGTCTTCGGAATGGTGCCGAGAATATCAGTCGGTCGTAGTCGCGTTTAAACTCAGTGCGGTCGTCGTGCCGTTCGGTATGCCGGTGTTCTTGTCCGAGCCGTTGGTTGGAAATAAGTTGTTGCCAGTTCATATTGTTCTGCTTTATGATGCAAAGTTACAATATTTTTGTGAAAAGATACTTAAAAACGGAGGATTTATTTTGTTTTTCACCGTTATTTCCTTACCTTTGCATTTCTTTATAATATATAGTACGCGCATGATAGAAGTAAAGGTCATCAACAAAGGCCGGCAGCCGTTGCCGGCATACGCAACGAAGCAGAGTGCCGGAATGGACCTTCGTGCCAATATCGACGAGCCCGTCGTCTTGCGGCCCATGGAACGCCGGCTCATCCCGACAGGTCTTTTCATTGCCTTGCCCGAAGGCTATGAGGCTCAGGTGCGGCCCCGCAGCGGGTTGGCATTGAAACGGGGCATCACCGTCTTGAATTCGCCCGGCACCATCGATGCCGACTATCGCGGTGAGGTGGGCGTGTTGCTTATCAACCTGTCGCAAGAGGATTTCACCATTGAGGCTGGCGAGCGTATAGCACAGATGGTCATCGCTCGTCACGAGCAAGCCGACTTCGTATTGGTCAGTGAACTCGATGAAACCGAGCGGGGCGCTGGTGGCTACGGACACACAGGCGTAAAATAGAAGTTGAAACAGAAATGAAGAAGGTAAACGGGATGTTGTTGAGAGTGTGGGGTATGTCCGCAATGTTAGTGGGCATTGTCTTGCTGTGCAGTTGTGCACCGAAGAAGTCGCTGCCCACGACCGCCCAACCCCCATCACCCACCCGCCATCTCCTTTCGCCCAACGACCGGCAACGTTTCCAATACTTCTATCTGGAAGCCCTCCGGCAGCAGAATGCCGAGCACTATGATGCTGCCTACGACCTGTTGCGCCATTGCCTGGATATCGACTCGACGGCAGCCGAAGTCTATTATCTCTTGGCCGATTACGAGTTGGCGCTGAAACAGAACGAAAAGGCGCTGAGCTATCTGGAAAAGGCAGAGGCACTGGCTCCTGCCAATGACATCTATCATGAGCGGGCTGCACAGTATTACTATGGACTCCGTAACTACGACCGTGCCATTGATGCCTATGAAAAACTCTATGCCTCCGACCACAACCGTATTGATGTCCTCAGCATCCTCATCCAACTCTATAACCGGCAGAAGGACTACCAAGGGGTACTCTCTGCGGTCAACCGGCTCGAACAGGCTGAGGGGAGCAGTGAAGACCTGACGCTGACGAAGATGCGCGTCTATGAGTTGCAAGGCCGGAAGAAGGAAGCCTATAAAGCCCTGAAGTCACTCTCCGACCAGCATCCGAGCGATGTCAACTATCGGGTGATGATAGGCAACTGGCTGTTGCAAAACGACCAGCAGAAGCAGGCATTCAAAATCTTTACCAACGCCCTTCACGAAGAGCCCGACAACAACTATGCACTCTCTTCGATGTTCGACTATTACAATTCGGTCGGTGAAGACTCGCTGGCAGCGCAGCTGCGCGACCAGATCCTCCTCTCCCGGCAGACTCCGACGAAGACCAAAGTCAGCCTCTTCCAACAGGTCATCCGCGACAACGAGCAGAAGCACGGCGGTGACAGCACCATCGTCTTGAACCTCTTTGAACGTGTCCTCGAGATTAGCCCAAAGGAGGTCGACATTGCCACAATGGCAGCTGCCTACAGGTCGTTGAAGAAGATGCCGGAAGACTCTGTCAACACGGCTTTGCAACGCGTGCTCGATATCGAACCCGACAATGTGGCGGCACGACTTCAACTCATCCAGTCGGCATGGAACCATCAGGACTGGCCGCGTGTCATCGCCCTCAGCGAACCGGCCGTACAGCTCAACCCCGAGGAGATGGTGTTCTATTATTATTTAGGACTTGCACATTTCCAGCAGGACCAGCACGACGAGGCCCTCGATGCCTTCCGGCGCGGAGTCGGCGAGATTACTTCTGAGAGCAACCCCGATATTGTCAGCGACTTCTATGCCATCATGGGTGACATCCTTCATAAGAAGGGACTCGACAAGGAGGCATTCGCCGCCTACGACAGTTGTCTGCAATGGAAAGATGACAACATCGGCTGTCTGAACAACTACGCCTATTACCTCAGCGTCCGTGGAGAAAACCTGCAGAAAGCCGAACAGATGAGCTATCGGGCCATCAAGGCCGAGCCGAATAATCCTACCTATCTCGATACCTATGCGTGGATACTCTTCATGGAGGACCGCTATGCCGAGGCACAAATCTATATCGATCAGGCCCTGCGCGCCGACACCGCTGACCTCGACGAAGCCGACCGTGTCTCGGCGGTGGTGGTCGAACATGCCGGCGACATCCATGCAATGAACGACGATATCGACGGAGCCATCCTCTTATGGCAGCGGGCCCTCGACATGGACAGTGACAATGCACTGCTACCCGAGAAAATAAGGCAAAGGAAATATATCAAAGACGATGAGAATGAAGAATAAGAGACTATTGCGCATGAAGCAGCCATCTTTATCAAGCATAGGGGGTTGTCTGTTATTACTCTCAGCCCTGCTTTTCGTGGCCTGTGGCACAAAGAAAAGTGTGGGAGAGGGGTCCACCCTCCCCGAAACAGTTTCCGTCCCTGCGCCTCCGAAGAGTGATGCCTCTTTGGAGACAGCCCGCATGAACTATGTGAAGAAAGTCGCCGACAATGCTGTTTCGACCGAAAACATCGTGGCAGGCATGACCTTCAGCGTGAAGAACGGCTCGAAAGACCTCTCGGCACCTGGCACCCTGCGGATGCGCAAGGATGAGGTCATCCGACTGCAGATCACCATTCCCATCCTCGGAACCGAAATAGCCCGCGTGGAGTTCACACCCGATTATGTCCTCATCGTCGACCGGCTCCACAAGGAATACATCAAGGCACCCTATGCCGACCTTCACTTCCTGCGCGACAACGGCATTGACTTCTATGCCCTGCAGGCACTCTTCTGGAACCAGCTCCATGTGCCCGGAAAGAAGGCGGTTACACAGAAAGACTTCAAAGCCTTCAAGGTGGACATCGACAAGTCGGAAGTCACCCTGCAGCAAGGCAAGATGGCATACACCTGGGCTACGACGCCGCAAGGGGCACAGATCAGTGAAACCGGTGTGAAATACAGCGGTTCCAATGGCAGCAAGTCGTCGTTGAAGTGGACTTATTCCGACTTCAAGTCCTTTGAAGGCAAGACTTTTCCTACCCAGCATAACATTGCCTTCTCGACCAATGCCACCGAGAAACCCCGCCGCATGGAAGTCAATGTGGAACTGGGCAGCCTGTCGTCGAATGCGAAGTGGGATGCCCTGACAACCATTTCAGGTAAGTATAAGCAGATGGATGGCGAAGCCCTGCTGAAGAAAATATTGAATATGTAACCATTACCCTATAGGCTCATGATGCGACGTTTCCTTATCCTCCTCTTGTCGGTATTTCTGTTGATGCCCGCTGAAGCTCAGCAGAAAAAGACTTCTGTGCCGCAAAAAAAGACGGCAACAACCCGGAAGAAGACCACCACAACACAAAAGAAGACGACAACGCAGAAAAAAAAGACGGCTCCTGCCAAGCCGCAATATCAGACGAAAGAAATCAATCAGTTGAAAAACCAGCAGCAGAAAGTCAACAAGTCGATAGAGCAAAACAAGAAAAAACTCCAGCAGAACCAGGCCAACGTGAAGAAAGGCCTGCAAGAGATGACTGTTATCAATGCCGAGATAGAAGGCTATCAAAGTAACATCAACAGCATCCGGCATGAGCTGCAGAAAATGGACGATGACATCCGCCTCCTCACTTCTCAGTTGGAGACCTTGGAGAAACAGGTGCAGGAGCGTAAGGAAAAGTACAAGAAGTCAGTACGCCACCTCACCCGGCAGGATGCGGCGCAAGACCAGATTATGTTCATCTTCTCTGCCGACGACTTCGCCCAGATGTACCAACGGGCTGAGTTCGTACGCAACTACGCATCTTATCAGCGTGCTCAGGGCGAGGCGTTAAAAGCCAAGAAGGCTCAGGTGGACGAGAAACGAAAGCAGTTGCAGGAGGTCCGCGACAGGAAGGAACTGTTGATGCAAAAGGAGGAGCAGGCGCGCGTGGCCATGACCAAGAAACAGGAGGAACAGAAGCGGATGATCTCTACGCTGCAGCGTGAACAGAAGACCATTCAGCAGGTCATTCAGCAGGAACACAAGCAGGCCGATGAACTGAACAGAAAGATTGATGCCCTCATCGCCATTGAAGTAGAGAAAGCCCGTAAGGCTGCTGAAGCTGAGGCTGCCAAGAAAAAGGCTGAGCGTGAGGCTGCTGCCAAGAAGAAAGCCGAGGAACTGGCCCGTAAGAAAGCTGAGGCCGAACGGGCAAAGAAGGAAAACGAACGGCGTATAGCCGAGGCCAAGGAGCGTGAGGCTAAAGCGAAGGCTCATGCCAAGGAGGTTGCCAAGAGCAATGATGCTGCCGCCCGCGAGAGGGCTGAACAGGAGGCTCGTGAAGCCGAGGCGGCCCGTAAGGCTGCTGAGCGCAAGGCCGATGCCGAAGCATCCCGCAGTAAACGTGAAATAGATCAGGCTAAGCGTGAGTCCGATGACAGCCGTGCCTGGGTGACAGCCGCCAACAAACAACTCAACGGTTCTTTCCAAGCCAATCGCCATCGGTTGCCGATGCCTATCACCGGTCCTTATCAGATTACCTGTCGTCACGGAGCCAACCGATATTCAAATCTGCCCGGCATACAACTGCCCAACGTCGGTATTCGTATTCTTGGAAAACCCGGTGCGCAGGCACGAAGCATCTTCAATGGTACTGTTTCCGGCATATCACCCCAGGCTGGCGGAGTGAATATTGTCCTTGTTACTCACGGCTCTTACATCTCTGTATATAGCAATCTGAAGAGTGTCGCCGTGAAAGTAGGACAACAACTGACGGCCCGGCAGATTATCGGAACACCAGCCAACAACCTCCTTGAGTTCCGGCTGTATAACGGAAAAGTACCCGTCAATCCGGAAGAATGGCTGGCAAGATGAAAGGGTGAAAAGGTCAAAAAGTAAAAGAGGCGGAAAAACGTGGAGTTAAACAACGAGACACGGTTAGCTTGGGAGTTTGTAGAGCATACAGGTCGCAGCGTCTTCCTGACGGGAAAGGCCGGGACGGGAAAGACGACCTTCCTGCGTTATGTTCGTGAACATAGTGCCAAGCGGATGGTTGTGGTGGCGCCGACGGGTGTCGCCGCCATCAATGCCGGTGGTGTCACCATTCATTCCTTCTTCCAGTTGCCCCTTTCGCCCTTTCTTCCCGAGACCAACATCAAGAGTCGATTTGACTTCAGTAAGGAGAAAAAGAAAATCATCAGGACCATCGACATGGTCGTCATCGACGAGATTTCAATGGTTCGAAGTGACCTCTTGGATGCCGTCGATGCCGTGTTGCGACGCCTTCGGGGCGACGGCCGGCCCTTTGGCGGAGTGCAGTTGGTGATGATAGGCGACCTTCAACAACTGACACCCGTCGTGACTCCCGAGGAGGAACAGTTGTTGCGCAATTATTACGATACACCTTATTTCTTCGGTTCGAAGGCCTTGGCGCAAGTCGACTACGTCACCATTCAACTCGAAAAGGTATATAGACAGCAGGACGGCCGTTTCCTTGATATTCTTAATCACATCCGCGACGGGCAGACAACCCAAGAAGACCTTCAGCTGCTCAACAGCCGGATGGTTTCCAACCCCCATCATTCTGCGGCTGCCACCCAGCCTGCCATCCGACTGACCACGCATAACAATCTTGCCAACAGCTACAACCGGCGGGAACTCGACAGCCTCCCAGCACATCCTTTTACGTTTGATGCCGACATCGAAGGCATCTTTCCTGAATATGCCTATCCTACCGATGTTTCGCTGACCCTGAAGGAAGGCGCTCAGGTGATGTTCGTCAAGAACGACCCGTCCGCTGATCATCTTTATTATAATGGGCGCATCGGCCGTATAACCGAGCTGACGGACCATAGCTGTAAGGTCTATTGTGAAGGTGATGATGAGGCGATTGAAGTGATGCCGCAGAGATGGGAGAATGCCCGTTACACCCTCAACGCCGAGACGAAAGAGATTGAAACGGAAGTGCAGGGAACCTTCACCCAGTTGCCGTTACGACTGGCGTGGGCCATCACCATCCACAAGAGCCAGGGACTCACCTTCGACCGCGTCATCATTGATGCCGGACTATCGTTTGCGCCCGGACAAGTCTATGTGGCACTGAGCCGTTGCCGGACCTTGGAGGGCGTGGCATTGTCAACACCCATTGAGCCGCGTGCCATCATCAACGACCAGCGCGTCAGCCACTATATCCTCCATCAGAGCGAGGCTGCCGAAGACAGCATCCGCCAGCTGCCGGCATTGAAGGAAGAGTATGAAATGCTGCTGCTGATAGACCTCTTTACCTTCTCAAACATCGGGCGGACAGAAGAGTCGCTGTCACGGCTGCTCACCGAATTTCTTTACAAGCAATATAATGCCCTTGTCAATGCCCATAAGCAAGCCACGCAGGACTTCACACAGCGTGTGATGCTGGTCGCCTACAAGTGGACTAATGTCATTAAGGCAACACCGCATCAGAAACGGACCGAACCGGAGTTCCGCCAAAGGGTAGAGCGCAGTTGCCGGTATTTCGATGAGACGCTTGATGCCATTTTCGACGATCTCATAGGGAAAACACGGACTATAGAGACAAAAAACCAAGAACTGAAAAAACGACTCCTGCCGCTCATCGACGAACTCGTTGAGACCTACAATGCCAAGCGGCAGCTTCTGCAGCACATCGCCGAACACGGCTTCACCACCGAATACTATCTGCGGACGAAGCAGTTGGCCCTGCTTCATGCGCTTGAAAAGCTGGAGACGCCCGACCGTCGCCGAGGTGCGGCCTCTAAAGGAAAGAAACAGAAGACTGTACAGAAAGCCGATACAACCGATACCTACACACGTTCTTACCGACTCTTCTGCGAGGGTCATACAGCCCGGCAAGTGGCTGAGTTGCGCGGACTCACCTATGCCACCGTCATCAATCACCTGACGCGTTTTGTCAAGGAAGGGAAACTACAAGTAGACCAAATCCTTCCCGAGAAGCTCCACATGGCCATCACCGAGGCCATCTTCAAAGCAGGCCCTGATGCCTCGAATACGGCCGTGAAGATTTTCTGTCCGCCCGACACAACCTATTCCGAAATTGATCTCGTGAAGGCCGGACAGACCTGATTTTCGATGGGAACGGGCTTGAAAAGACCGTGAAAACGATTATACATTTTGAAGGTTTCTGAAGAAGAAACAGGCTGATTATCAAATGCTTGATTTTTTGATTTTAAAAATATCGTTATACTTTTATTATTATATTGCGCGTGCGGGAAAGTTTTTTGTAATTTTGCGGCAGAGTTATTAATTATCAAACCTATAACAATTAAAGCGAATGAAAAAAGATTTACTTCGAATGTTGTTCGTCGGCGGTATGATGCTGCTGGCCAACACCTCATGGGCACTGGATAAGAAAGACGGTGTCTATCAAATCACCAACGGAGCTGACTTGGTTGACTTCAGTTATGTGGTTTCTCTTGACGGTGAATACGATGCGAAGGCCGTTCTGACAGCAGACATCGACATGGCCGGACAAACCGAGTTCATTCCTATCGGCCAGGTAGGTGCTGCTTATAAAGGAACCTTCGACGGACAGGAACACCGAGTGAAGAACCTGATTATCGAACAAGCTGAGAGCGAATATCAGGGACTCTTCGGCGTTGTCACCGGAGGCGCCGTCATCCGCAACATCATCATCGACCAGTCTTGCTACATCGTTGCAAAGGGCTATGCAGCAGGTCTTATCGGAGGTTCGAACGGTACTGGCACTGTGCTCATCGAAAACTGCGGAAATGAAGCTGACGTGCAGGTTACGGAGGCCAATGCCGGTGGTATCTTCGGTGTAGACATGGGCAGTGCAGCCAAGCTCATTGTGCATAATTGCTACAACACTGGTTCTATTACCGGTGGACGCGAGAGTGCCGCTATCTCTGGTTGGTTGGGCGACAACCCCGAAATCATAGCCTGCTACAACATCGGTACTGTCGTAGGTGTCGACGGTGAAAACCGCGACCTCTTCCGCAGCAATGGCATCGGCAGTGGAAAGATGGAACTCTGCTTCTCTGCCGGAACCACTCAGACTAATGTGAAGGACATCGACCTGGATATTGTTGCCACGGGCGCACTGGCTTATATGTTGAACAACAACAGCACTGCCAGTTGCACTTGGTTCCAGAACCTCGACAATGGCCAGACGGTTGACAAGTTCCCCGTTCCTTTCAAGTCACACGGCACCGTATATGCTGTCGGTACTTTGAATTGCGATGGCACGGCAGGTGACAATGTGACCGGCTACTCCAACACCGATGCTTCTATTCCTACCCCTCACACCTTTGTCGACGGTGTCTGCTCTGTCTGTGGAAACGTAGACATGACCTATACCGAAGTCGGTGCCGATGGCTACTATCTCCTTGGCACACCGCAGCAGCTCAACTGGTTTGCTGCCCTCGTCAACAAGGGAGCCAATGAGTCGAAGGCTCGTCTGACAGCCGACATCGACTTCACTGCTTACACGCAGAAAGACGTGATGATTGGTGATGGCATCCGCTTCAAGGGTGTCTTCGATGGTCAGGAGCACACGGTAAATGTCTCTTATTACCGTGAAAAAGACAATGTGGGTCTGTTCTGCCACATCGAGGGTGCTGCCATCCGCAACCTCGTTGTCAAGGGTGATATTGAAACCAGTGCTAAGTTTGCCGGTGGACTGTTTGTGGAGACATGGGGTGCTACCGTGATTGAAAACGTGTTGGCTGATGTCGATATCACTGCCACTATCGCTGATGACGGTACACACGGAGGTCTCGGTGCTATCGGACACGACAACCTCATCGTTCGAAACTGTGCCGTTCTGGGCGACATTCTGGGCGACAACTGCTTTGGCAATGGCGGCTTCGTCGGTTATACACACGGCGGCAACGGTACTCAGTTCATCAACTGTTATGTGGCAGGAGAAATCTGGGTGGACACTTCTAAGAGCAACGACATCATCTGCCGTAATAACCCCTCAGTACGCAACTGCTACTTCCTCGACTCCTTCGGACTCTATGAAAATCCCGGAAGCCAACAGATTGAAGAGGAAGCCATGGAAAATGGCGAACTGGCTTACAAACTCAACGGCAAGGTGAGCGGTGGTGAAAACTGGTATCAGACACTGGATGAGGACAAGTATCCCGTGCCCTTCAAGAGCCACAAGAAAGTCTATGCTACAGGTCATATAAAATGCAACGGACAGCCTTCCGACGACATGGTCTATTCGAACGAAAAGGGCGAGGCTACCCGCGATGCACACGACTATGATGACAACGGCATCTGCCGCGTCTGCGACTCCCGTCTGGTCAAGACAGCTGCTCAGCTGATGATGGCTGCCGACGACATCAACCTCGGTGTTGCCGACCCGACCATTGAAATCAAACTCGATGCCGACCTCGACATGAGCTCTGAGATTGACTATCAGGGTATTGGTACACGCGATTATCCCTTCAAGGGTGTCTTCGACGGACAGGGACACATCGTATCGGGCATGAACATCAGTATCGAAGAGTCTGACAACCACGGACTCATCGGTGTTGTCAGTGGCAATGCTGAAGTGAAGAATGTCACGGTCGACGCTACCTGCAGCGTGTTCCTCTATAAGGCTGGCTATGCTGCCGGTATCGTAGGGGCATCAATCGGTACCGGTACGCTCCTGATCGAGAATTGCGGTAACGAAGCTGAAGTCTACACGGAGAGCGCTAACTCAGCCGGTATCTTCGGCGTGAACGACCTCAGTCAGATGGTCGTTACCATCCGCAACTGCTACAATACAGGCGAAATCACTGGTATGCGTGAGAGTGCCGGTATATGTAGCTGGATGGGTAGCAACGGTACCATCGAGAACTGCTACAATTCAGGCTACGTCACTGGTCTTGACGGTGAACGCACGTTCCATCGTGACAACAACAACAGCACAACCATCATCAACTGCTATGAGAACATGGGTAGTCAGGTTCAGACCTTCAATGACGACCAGTTGCAAGACGGTGAGCTATGTTACAAGCTCAATGGCAGCGAGAGCGGTGTTGCACGCTTCTTCCAGACCATCGGCTCCGATAAGCACCCCGTGCTGCATGGTTCTGCAGGTCTGATCTACTTCGACGGTACCAAGTACACCAACGATGGCAGCGGTATCGAGAGCGTCAGCGAGCAACTCATCGAGAAAGGCTCGAAGCTCTATACCATCAACGGCACTCGTATCAACGAGATGCAGCGCGGTATCAACATCGTGCGCATGGCCAATGGTAAGGTGAAGAAGTATATAGTGAAATAATACACATATTTTATATATAAAAGGTGGGAGCGGCCTCGGGCGGCTCCCATCTTTTTTATAAAAAAAACGATGGTTGTTTGGAAAACTATTTGTATCTTTGCAGTTGATAATTAACAATCATCGGAACCATGAAAAGAAGAGACTTTCTGAAAAGCACGGCCTTGCTGGCAGTGGCCACCGGAACAGGCGGAGCCGCACAGGCGGCATCGCTCGTGAAAAGCGAACTCAGTGATGAAAACCGACGCGACGACAGCGAAAAGTCACTCATCGCCTCTGCGCCCATGTTGCAAAACTATGCCGAAACGTCCGTCGGCATCGCCTTTGCCGTCAACGACATGGCCAACGGTTATGTCCTCATCAGTCGGCAACCCGACATGGGCGGTGCAAGGAAAGTGATGTGCGGAGGATACAGGACGACCGACATCAGCGACCGCGTCATACAGGTCAGGGTGACAGGACTGAAGCCCGCCACAACCTATTACTATCAGATTGGAGCAGACCGCATCAGCTACAAAGGCGGCTACGACATGAAAATCATCGGCAACGAAGTGCTGCCGGAGGTCTATCATTTCACGACTGCAGGAGCCGGCGCACCTTCCCACTTCTGTGTCATCAACGACACCCATGTGCAATGGGTACCCTTCGGACGCGCCATCGACAAGATTGAACAGCTGAACCCCTCCTGCGTCGTATGGAACGGAGATGCCAGCAACGTCGAGGAGACAATTGAAGCCCAGATGCGCATCTTCCTCACACCCGACATCAGCCGGAAAGATTATGCCGCACAGACACCTTACCTCTTCTGCCCGGGCAACCACGATTCGCGAGGCATGGCCAACCGCCATCTCGAACGCGTATGGATGTACCGACAGCCTGAGGAGAGAACACCGCGCGACTGGGACCTCGGCAGAAACTTTGCCGTACGCATGGGAGACATCGCAATGATCGGACTCGACACAGCCGAAGACAAACTCGACACCAATCCGCTCTTTGCAGGACTCTTCAACAGCCAGGCCTATCGGTGTGCTCAGGTAGACTGGCTGCGCAATGCACTCCAACGGCCCGAAATCAGCGGAGCACCCTATCTGGTCGCCTTCTGCCATATTCCGCTCTTCGATGCTGACCCCACCCACAACCCGGGCGACGTCACACCGGCCGATAAAGATCCCCAATACACCACAGACTTCGCCATGTGGCAGCGAACATGTGCCGATATGTGGACACCCGAACTCAAAGAGGCCGGATGCCAACTCATCATCACCGCCCATCAGCATCACTACCGCTACGATGCGCCAAACAAAGAACGCACATGGGCACAAATCATCGGAGGAGGACCCGAAAGGGCTGACGACAAGAGCAATGAGCGCCCCGAACAGTTCCCGACAGTCATCGAAGGCCAGGTAAAAGACGGCCGACTCGCCATCACCATACACAACCTTCGGACGGGAAAAGTGCAGGATACCTTCACCTTTCAACCACGTTCCACAGCATCGTAAACAACCTTCGGCAGACACGATAGGTACAAGTCTCATTCCCGATACTAATGATCGTGTTATCGTTCGATAGCAATCTCCTTGATATTTCCTTCGCGGTCGCGTAGGCGATAACGGTGTTGTTGTCCTTTGACAAAATGGAAAAGGACAAAGTCTTCAAACGTCCGCATGGGCTTGTCGTCGATAGACAGGATGACATCACCCTGTCTCATGCCCAGACGGTAAGCATCACAGGTAGGCCAGATAAGCCCCACCGCAGGCCTGCCGCCAATGGGAACGAACGACACGTTGGGCACACGGTTGCCGACCGAAACAGTGTCCGTGCCGTTGAAAGGCTGGAACTTGATGCGTTTCTTCCAAGGATTGATGACCACAGAACCATATTGCAGCAGCTGCGTTCCGATGCGGGAAGCACCCTGAGTGGTGATGGCACGAAGGTCGGTAAAAGCAAAGCCGCCCCAGTCCAAGCGGTCCATGTGCAGCAAGACGATTTCATCGTGCTGCTCAGCACCGAGCAACCCGATAGAATGACTGCCCTCGGTGCGAGCCTCCACCTGCGCCGCCACCTGCTGACTCTTGTAGACATGGCGGTCGAAACTCTCCTTGTTCATCGTGAAGAGTGAGGTAGAGCCCGTGTCGAAAAGCACCTGGTCGGTGTGGCGGATAAAAGGACTCACCATCACATAAGGCACAAACCAATACACCTTATAACGCACCTCATAGCCCGACTCATTGTCGAACAACTTGCGGCGATCCGTCAAGATGAGCGTCTTCGACTGCAGGTCAATCTTCGCCGACAGCCCCTTGTTGAAAAGGTCGAAGCCGACGATGCCGTCGATGCGGCGGTTGCCGATAGGCCGGGGCATTAACGTGGCAACATAGTCACTGATCACCAAACGGCCCATACGGAACGACGGCATCGTCACCACCTGCACCGTGTCGCGGCGGTTGTTACCGTCAGCAACAACCACGTTACCCAGCTCCCGTTCCCCACGGATGCTCCCGTCACGGTAGACGACACCCTGACCCGCACCCGTGTCAAGCAACAGCCGACGCTGGCGGCCCTCCATCTCTACAATCAGGATGAGACGTCCTTCTTCAACGACAATCGGAATAGTATCGCAGAAATCCGATTCCGATACATTGAAGTTCACCTTGTATTTATAGGTCTGACCACAGGCCGTCATCGCCATAATCAGCCCCCATAGCATCCAAATCATTCTTTTCATCGCTGCAAAAGTACGTTTTTTTTCCCACAATCCCCCTCCTTTCCATGAAAAAACAACAATCCCCCTCAAAAAATCTCCTTCTTCCTTTCTTCCTTTCTTCTTCTTTCCCCCTTTTCCCCTTTCCCCCTTCCCTTTTTCTTCCGCCCCCTTCTTCCCTTAGTGAGTGTGTGCCGCGGTTTTTTCCGCGGCTCCCCCTTCCTTCCTTTCTTTTCTTTCTGTCTTCTTCTTTCCCCCTTTTCCCTTTCCCTTTTCCCTTTTTCCTTCCGCCCCCTCCTTCCCTTAGTGAGTGTGAGCCGCGGTTTTTCCGCGGCTTCCCCCTCCCTTTTCTCCTCTTTCGCCCTTCTTTCCCTTGATATTTGTCAAAAATCGCGAAAATTTTCGTCTTTGCCTCAAAATATTTCCTGAAAAGTTTTGCCGGTTCGGAAAAAGTGTATACCTTTGCATCCGCTTTCGCCCAAAAAGCTTGGGCGTCGGCATACGAGACAAGAGTTCTTTGAAAGGATTACATGGAACAAGACAGAAGTAGTACGAAAGAGGCCGTGACTCCGTGCGCGTTATATATATAATAATGTGT
>JAFSRY010000059.1 GCA_017445845.1 Prevotella sp. | reverse complement strand
TCGAAAGACAACAGATTTACAGTCTGCCCCATTTGGCCACTCTGGAAACCACCCTTTATATTAGTTCTTAATATATTCTTTTTTGCGTCGTCGCCACGACTTATGTTTTTAGACATCCTTTCGCCGGAGAGCCTCTTGTCGGATTCGAACCAACGACCCCGAGATTACAAATCACGTGCTCTGGCCAACTGAGCTAAAGAGGCAAATCCTTGCAGCCGTTTGGCCTGCGTTTTTAGGACGTGTCGTAAAACGGCTGCAAAGATACGACTATTTTTTCAAACGCCAAAATTTTTTGGCACTTTTTTTTCTATTGGCGTATTTTTTCTTTATATTTTGTCAGCTGCACCCGCATGGCGTCGACGCATTCGTCGATTCCTTGCTCAAAAGTGTCACATGTCTTCTCCACATGGAATGTGTTTCCTGGGACTGCGACATTGAGCGTTGTTTCCTTGTTCATGGCTGTGGCGGGCTTGACTACTTTGAGTTGCACCTCTACTTTCTTAATATCTTCAAACGATTTTTCCAACTTGGCAATTTTCTTTTCAGCAAATGCCTGTAACTTTTCGGTAGCGTCGAAGTGGATCGACTGAATTCTAATTTCCATATTTACCTCCTGTTTTTAAGGGTGAATATAAAGGTTATTATCTTTTCATCCTCTTGGATGAGCATTGGCATATACTTCTCGCAGTTGCTCGAAGGTGGTGTGTGTGTAGATTTCGGTGGTGGCTACGCTTTCATGTCCGAGCAGCTTTCTGACGCTTTCGATGCCCGCCCCGTTGTTGAGCATGGCTGTTGCGAAACTGTGCCTGAGCACGTGCGGCGACCGTTTTTTCATCGTTGTCACGACAGAGAGAGATTCCCTGACGATTGTATAGACCTGTGAGCCGGTCATCCGAAGTCCCTTGTCACTGACGAAGAGTGCTTCAGTCAGTCTGGGCACATTAGCGTCGCGTTGGGCCTGATATTGGCGCAGGGCGTCAGCCACTTCCTCTCCGAAGGGGATGATACGTTGTTTGTTGCGTTTTCCCGTGACCTTCAGCTGTCCAGCTGTCCAGTCTATGTCTGCATCATTTAACCCAACGAGCTCCGACCGTCTCATTCCCGACTCGTATAATAATATTATTAATGTACGCGCGCGAATGCTTTTAAAGTCGTCGCCCCACTGGTAGTCATCGATGAGCCTGTCCATTTCGGAAGGTCTGACGAACTGCGGCAGTGGTTTTTCTTTTTTGGGTCCTTTGACGCGGATCATGGGGTTTCGTTCCACCCATCCTTCTCTCAAGGCGTATCTGTAGAACGACCGCAGGATGCTCAGGTTGGTGTTGACCGTCGAGGCTTTCACCCCCTTATCGAGCATCTGTTCCATCCATCCTCGCACCACGTCGGCATCTACCGACAACCAAGACAGACCATTTTCCTTTTTACCCAGATACTCACCGAAGAGTTTCAGTGCTTCTCTGTATTCCTGCACGGTGAGCGGCGAGCGTCGTCGCTCATAGCGCATGTAATCAAGGAATTGGTCTATCATTATCGTTGCTTGTTCTTATTTCGGCAACGAAAATACGGAAATTATTTGAAACTACCAAATTTTTCGCCAGGATTTTTTATAATTCCTCAGCGTCGCGCAGTTTCTGTACGTAGATAGCGTGCTCCATCTTGAGACGTTTCAGGACAGATGGCTTGTTGTACTGCTGGCGGCGGCGCAACTCTTTCACGGTGCCTGTCTTCTCAAACTTTCTCTTGAACTTCTTCAAAGCTCTCTCGATGTTCTCACCATCTTTAACTGGTACGATAATCATGCTTTTTTGCTTTTAAATATTAAATTGTTAAACATTATGTTAGGCTTTTGAGCACAGAGGCTACAAAATGCGGGCGCAAAGTTACTGTTATTTTCCGAAATAGCCAAATTTTTCGTTGGTTTTCTTTTACTTAACGCTGAAAATCGCATGAAAAAATGCATGAAACTATCTCGAAAGAATGCTACAGGGGGGAGGTGGAAGAGGAGGGTCGACCGAGCCGCGATGAAGTTTTGATGAAGTTGCGATGAAGTTTTGATGAAGTTTTGATGAAGTTGCGACAGAGTCGCAACATACGGTTAAGGGCGGGGAGGGCCTTGCTGCAAGGTTACTCCGAGTGTTTCCTCGATGAGCGGTAATAGTGCAGAGAGGCTGTCGGCCTCGAAGTCAGCAGTGAGGCGTAAGGGCTGCCGTGTGGTGGGGTTTAGGGTATCGGAGGCGACAAGGCTTACGCCATATACTTGCTCGAGCTGGCGCAACACCTCACTAAGGGGGGTATGGTCGAAATGGAAGCTGTGCGGCTGGACTTTTGCCACTTTGACGGGTATGTCAGAAGTGGTGACAGGCTGGTTTTCTGACGACCACGGGTTGCTGAGCAGAGCGTATGCTGTGACGAAGATGGTGACGGCTGCTGCTGCGGCAGCTATGCGATGCCAATGCCACTGTCGTTGGTTACACAGTTCCGGGTGTTGCTGTTGCAGACGGCGACGCGCCTGCAGACTGTCGAAGTGTCCTGGGGTATAATGGCTGAGGACAAAGCGCTCTTCGCTATTCATTTCCTCATTCTTTGCGTCTTTCTTCATTGCATTCTTATTCATTGTCTCCTCATTCATTGTCTCACTTTCCATTGTGTTTCGCTTCTGTTATACCCTCCGACAATTCCGATGCCCCCTCTGACATTGGTGTAGGTGGGTGTGATTTGTGAAAATCCGATTTTTGCCAATTCGTTGTTTCCGAGGTCGTTGATGGACTTCAGGTATCGGTAGTATTCGGGGGTAAGGCGATAGAGCATGACCTGATATTTCTGCATGAAGCCCTTACGCTCGCTGGTGGAGATGTTCAGCCGTAGTGTGTATTCCTGTCCGTTGATGCCCTCGTCGGAGAAGATGTATAGACCTCCGTAAAAGTCGGCTTCATAGCCGAAGTCTTCGTCGAGGTCGGTCAGCGGATGCAACAGTGGTTCTGAACGTGTGTTGATTTCCGGATATACATAGGTGCTATCGGTGATGATCCATTTCCACTTGAGTTCCGGATGTCGGAGTTTCACCTCACAGTATTCATCGTAGCTGTCAACGAACCATTTTTCATCTGTGTCACCTGTATAGATGCCACCTTCGGCAAAGCCGTCATAGTATTTTATCCTGACACGCAGTCCGTAATAGTCGGCGGTGGCAGCAGGATCGGCAAACGAGGCCTGCACCTGATCGTAATCGCTTATAGCGTAAGTGTAGGCATCGTAGTCTCTGATTTCTACTATGCGGTGTAACGCTATGGACACAGCTTCCGGCACCACCGTCGATGCCGTCGTGCGAGGCATCCCTTCGGCAGACACATCGATGTCGACACGGTCGCCAGGCTGGTGGCGGCTGACGACGAAGTACTGTCCTGCATCTGCAGCATATTCCACGGGGCATTTTTCATTGTTGAGGAGATAAGTGACCTTTACGCCCTTTATCTGACCGTCTTCCGTTTCCCTCCCCTTTCGGTCCTGCACGGGTATACTCCTTGCAATGTCGATGAAGGTTGTATCCTGCTGAGGCGACGGCAGGCAGTAGACGACCAGTTTTGGCGAGTCGTTCAGGTTGTCAAGGCTGTAATCGTCACGACAGGCGGACATCAAAATGACAAGAAGTATTGCCTTTATTATTTTATTCATCATGTTATTTTTCATCTTCATGTTTTTTTAGAACTTAATGGTGTAGCTCACTGAGGGTATAATGGGGATGAATCCTTTGTTCTTCATGCTGAAAGAACCGTCGGAACGATAGTCGACATCAATCCACATGGAGTTCAGATGGCAATATGCATTGTATACAGAGAGGTTCCAGATGCGCTCATGTCCTGCCTTGGTCTGATGTCGGAAGTTGAAGCCCAGGTCCAATCGGTGATAGGCCGGCAGGACGATGTTGTTGGGATGTTCGTAGATAAACTCCCAACGGGTTTCTCCGTAGTAGTTGTCTCCATAGGCATGGCCGCCGTCATCCTTCGTCTCCGATATACCTGGCAACGGAACATACTGCGTTGGGAAGGTCAGATGATTGCCCGTGTGGAAGGTCCATGCGGCATAGGCTTCGGTCTGCCTGCCGAGGGCGACGCGGGCGTTGAGGTTGACTTTGTGTCTGTTGTCAAATTTGTCGAAATACCATCCGTCGTAGAATTCTTTGTAATATCGTTTGTTCCACGAGAGCGTATAGGCTGCCGTGAGCTGAACGTACTTCGTGCTATATCCTGCATCAAGCTCGATGCCATAGAACATTCCTTTCCCCTCCATGATGCTCTGGTCCCATTTGGTGGCTGGCGGTTCCAACCCGCTCCAGTTGCTGTATTGCAACAGATGGTTGGTGCGTTTATAATAGCCCTCGGCGGTAAGGAGCAGCTGCCGGACGGGTTGCCAGTAGAGGCCGACAGCCATCTGCCGTGAGCGCATGGGATGGAGTCGTTCCGTCGTTGGCACCCAATAGTCAGTAGGCAATTCGAGGAAGGCGTTTGATATTTTGTGAACGAACTGCGACATCATCGTATAGGAAGCCTTCGCCGAGAGGTTCTGAGCCAGTTGGAACTTCACTGCCAGTCGCGGGTCGGACGAGAAGAATGTCTTCTGCTGGATGCGGAAGCAGTTGATGTTCAATCCTGCATTGAGGCTCCATCGGTTATTGAGTGTCAGTTCGTCCTCGGCATAGAATGTCAACTCGTGAGCCCGATGTCGGTTGCTGCCAGAGGCGGCCACCGTGTCCGTATTTTCGTCATTGCCGTAGTATGCCATTTCGTTGTGTGTCTGCGGTCGGAAGAGGTGATGGGTATAGTCGTGGCCGAAGCGGATGTGGTGCCGGGGCGACGGCCGGTAGTCGAACTCCGAACGATAGCCGGCATCGCCGATGGTCGAACGGTAGCCGTGTTCATTGCGGAAGACTGATATCAGCTTGCCCTCCACTTTCCACGACGTGCGGTCGTCCTCCAAAATGGAGTATCTGGCACGGTTTAGCGTGTAAAAGGCTGTAAAGTTGGCAAAGAGTCGCGGTGTGAGTTGATAGTTCCAGTTGAGTGCGGCATTGAAGTTTCCCCAGTTGAAGCGGTTCTTCGTAATGTCTCGGTCGCCGATGGTGCCCTCGTCATTTTGCCACATATACTCGTTATCGGTCGAGAACTTGTCGATTCCCGAATATATACTAATGTATGCACGCGACCGCGAGGAGAAGATATGGGTGAGCTTGGCGTTGAGGTCGTGGAAGGCATAGGCGAGCGAGAAGTCTTCGTCAGGGTCATTGCTGTGGTTGATGACAGCGAAGGTGGGCCGTGTGATGAGGTCGAGCCACGAGCGTCGCAGTCCGATGTTATAGGAAGTGCCATAGTCGATGCCGCGCACACCATTCCCCCGGTCCTTCTTTCCGATGGGGCCCTCAAGATGGAAAGCGCCTTCGAGCAGTCCGATGCGATAGGAACCGTGGGTGTGGAGCATGTCGCCATCGCCGGTGCGCACGTCGATGACACTCGACAGTCGTCCGCCGTAGCGGGCGGGGAATCCGCTCTTAAAGAAATCGACGGTCTTCACCACGTCGGTGTTGAACGACGAGAAGAGGCCGAGCATGTGGTTGACCTGATAGAGGGGTGTGCCGTCAATCAGGAAGAGGTTCTCATCACCGTTGCCGCCGTGTACATAGAGTCCCGAGGCCAGTTCGATGCCTTCCTGCACACCAGAGAGTCTTTGCAGAGTCTTCACCACATCGGGCGAGGAGAGCAGGGCATACTCGGTATTAATGTCCTTTGCCGAGAGCGTGCGCTTGCCGGTCTGGGTCGTGAGCAGCGGCGAGTTCATGTCACCTTCTACAATGACCTCGTCAATGTTGTTTACAAGACTCATTGCCATGTCCTTGTGTTCATTCTTCCTGAGGTCGACAGTGACAAGGGTGTCGGCATATCCCAGGTAGGAATAGCGCAGGCTGTGCAGCCCCTCGGCAAGAGTAATGGAGTAATAGCCGTGGCTGTTGGTAGTGGTTCCCTGACAACTGTTGAGGTCGTAGATGGTGGCACTGAGCAACCGTTCACCGCTCTCGTCGCTCACATATCCGCTCACGGTGAAATGCTGAAGGACGGCATTTTTCGGTTTCGGCTTTTTGCCGTCATCGGCCTTCAGCAGCACATAGTGCCCTTGCCGACGGAATGAGATGGCGGTGCCGGAGAAAAGACTCTGCAGGGCTGCGTCGAGCGGCATCCCGCTGAGCGACGGTCCGCTATAGGGCTGAGCGACGGGCAACGCGGCATCGTAGACGAAAATCACCCCCCGTTCACCATGCAGCTTGTCCATCTCCTGACGCAGCGTCTGAGCCGGTAACGGTTGTACCGACAGCAGGGTGGCCGTCAAGAGCAACAGTCCGACGATTTTTCTTGTAGTTTGTTTGTCGGAAATCATCTTTATATTATTTGCCTTTTACCTTTATGACGCACGGCATACACAAATCCCCCACCCGAAAAAAAAAGAAAAACAGTGGCGAAAAAATGTGCCGCCATTGTCATCAGAAACTGATAACAGGATTATCAGTGCTTGATAACAGGCACACCAATGCTTGATAATCGGATTATCAGTGCTTGATAACAGGCTTATCTATGCTTGATAACAGGCTTATCTGTGCTTGATAACAGGCACACCAGTGCTTGATGCAACTTTGAGGTATCGGCAACCCTCTGTACCGGCAAGCAGCGATAATAGAAAAAATAAGCAGAAATCTGTTGGTATATTCAAATAAAAGTAATACCTTTGCAGAAAAACCTGACTATATTACCGAATATAACTCATTTATGGAAAAGACTTTAGTATTATTGAAGCCGAGTTGCGTCCAGCGAAAGCTCATCGGCGAAGTTGTCACCCGTTTTGAACGTCGCGGCCTGCGCATTGCCGGCATGAAGATGATGCAGCTCGACGATGCCATTCTTCGCGAACACTATGCCCATCTGGCCGAGAAGCCCTTCTTCCCCATCCTGGCTGCATCAATGAAGATTTCACCCGTCATCGCCCTGGCCTTGGAGGGTATTGATGCCGTGCAGGTGGTGCGCACGATGACGGGTGCCACCAACGGTCGCGTGGCTGCCCCAGGCACCATTCGCGGCGACTACTCGCTGAGCAATCAGCAGAACATCGTCCACGCTTCCGACTCGGTAGAGAATGCTGCCATCGAGCTGGCCCGCTTCTTCCGGCCGGAAGAGATTTTCGAGTATTCAAGCGGTGCCAATCCCTATCTCTACGCCGAGGACGAGAGATAAGTGTTCTGAACGGGAGTGTTGTCTGAGCGAAAAAAACCTCAGGCGACGAGGGAAAGGAGATAAAAATAGTCACTTCGCTTTCCGCGCAAGATGCGGAGAGCCTTGGCGACATGGTGTTCCACGGTCTTTTCCGAGATGCCGAGTTGCAGGGCTATCTCACGATATTTTTTGTTGTCGCGCTTCGAAAGGAGAAAGACTTCGCGACAACGCGGCGGCAGTGCATCGATAGCCGTCCACAGTTCGGCCTCATGAAGGGAGCGCTCCTGAGCCTCTTCGTCGGTAATGAAGCCGTCGAGGTCGTGAGGCAACGGCATCGTTCCTACCATCTTCTTTTCGCGACGGATGTAGTCAATACTGGCATTGCGGGCGGCTCGGTAGAGCCACGACTTCGGTTCCTCGATGCCAACACCTTTACGCTGCTGTTCCAGATACCGCACGAAACAGTCTTGCACGATGTCTTCCACCACTTCGGCATCGGCGACGTAGTGTAAGGCATAAAGGCAAAGCGGACGATAATAACTGCGGAAAAGCTGATCGGTTGACATTTTTTCTGAATAAGAAATGATAAATGAGGAAAGAGAAACAGCTGTCAGCGAACCGGCAGGCCATTCCTCTTTTCTCATTTCTCATTCCTCATTAAAATCAGAGGTTCGGGTTGATTTCGTTCCACTTGGCGATTTCGGGAACGATGTTCAGTGTGACAAGCTCGTCACGCATCTTGCAGAGGTGCTCATAGCTCTGGTCGAGTTTGGCATTCTCCTCGGCTGTGCCCTGAGGAACCTCGAAGTGTGCACCGGTGGTGTCGAGGGTTGTCTTCATGGCCATCATGATGTGGTCGTACTTGTCGGTCTTCACATACGTTCCGACGGGGAAACGGAAGGCTTCGCCACCCATCACCGAACGGATCATCTCGACAGAGAGATAAGCCGGGCTCTGGAACGACGAACGGCCGCGCAGCTTGATGATGGCGGCACCACCCTGGGTGACATCCTTCTTCATCTGCTCCCACTCTTCAGCCGGGAATTCGGGCGTACCGATGATGTCGGTCAGTTTGCGACCGTCAATCTCGACATGGCTGCCGAAGACTGCCATCTGCTCGCCGTGGCCGCCATAGGTAGCGCAACCGGTGATTTCGCTCTGCATGACACCGAACTTCTTGGCAAGAGCCGACTGCAGACGAGTGGTGTCGAGGGCGGCCAGGGTGGTCACCTGTGAGGGCTTCAATCCTGAGTAGAGCAGGGTGACGAGACCAGTAAGGTCAGCGGGGTTGAAAATGATGACGACATGCTTCACATCGGGGCAGAAGGTCTTGATGTTCTTGCCAAGTTCCTCGGCAATCTTGCAGTTGCCGGCCAGCAGGTCCTCACGAGTCATGCCTTCCTTACGGGGAGCACCACCCGACGAAATGATGTACTTTGCATTGGTGAAAGCCTCCTTGGCGTCAGTGGTAGCGGTGATCTTCACGTCGCCGAAGCCACTCTGCCGCATTTCCTCAGCTACACCCTCGGGTGAGAATACGTCGTAAAGACAGATGTCGTTTGTCAGTCCCATGGTCAGGGCTGTCTGAACCATGTTTGAACCAATCATGCCGGCTGCGCCGACAATCGTCAGTTTGTCGTTTGTCAAAAATGCCATAACTTTTTTTATTTAAGATTTAAAATTAATTTTACTTTCAAGGTGCAAAGATAATAAAAAAAAGCGGAAGGCGGCAGAAACACTCCACCTTTTAAAATAAATTTACTTTCTTTTCAACTTACATTTGGGTTTTTGACGAAAAACATGTAAATTTGCAAACAAAATAAAGAGACAGAAAGCTTATGAAAGAGAACGATATTCGAGAACGCTTGTCCGCGCTTCGCGAGGTGATGAGACAAGAGGGATTGGGGGCTTATGTGGTTCCGAGTGGCGACCCGCACGGGTCGGAATATGTGGCTGACCATTGGAAGTGCCGCGAGTGGATCAGCGGTTTCGACGGGTCGGCAGGCACGGTCGTGGTGACAATGGATGCTGCCGCCCTGTGGACTGACTCGCGCTATTTCATTGCGGCAGCACAGCAACTGCGCGGGACGGAATACCAACTCATGAAACAAGGCTTGGAAGAAACGCCGACCGTCGCCGAATGGATTGAACAGCAACAGACCGGCAACGAGATAGCCTTGGATGGCAGCGTCAGTTCGGTCGACTACGTTGAAGACCTCATCGAAGAGATGCGCCGTCGGGGCGGCATCACCGTACGGACGAACCTCGACGCCTTCAGCCGTATATGGAAAGACCGCCCTGCCCTGCCCCAAGGTCAGGTCCGTCGCCACGACATCAGTTTTGCCGGTGAGCCGACAGAAGACAAACTCCGACGAATCCGAAAGGAACTGCGCGCGCAACATGCCGACGGAATGCTCGTCACGGCCCTCGATGACATTGCTTGGACGCTGAACCTCCGAGGCAGCGACATCCATTGCAATCCGGTCTTCGTCAGCTTTCTTCTCATCTCGTCGACACAGACGACACTTTTCGTTGACCGGAAGAAACTGCCGCTCGACGTCCAGACCTATCTGGCCGACTGCCATGTCGACCTTGATGACTATGAAAACGTGGGCGAAGGACTGCGCCGCTATTTC
This sequence comes from Prevotella sp., assembly GCA_017445845.1. Taxonomy (GTDB): domain Bacteria; phylum Bacteroidota; class Bacteroidia; order Bacteroidales; family Bacteroidaceae; genus Prevotella. The sequence continues at coordinate 42,902 of JAFSRY010000059.1, read as the reverse complement.
GAATACAACATCCTCATCGACCGCCGACAGGTGAACTATTCACTCTACAAAAAGGCCCAGCAGCATCAGCGTGTCGTCGACGGCACATCACCCATACCCGCCATGAAGTCTGTCAAAAACCCTACGGAACAGGCGGGCTTCCATCAGGCCATGCTGTATGACGGCATCGCCTTGGTCCGCTTCATGAAATGGCTGAAGCCCGCCGTAGCCGAAGGAGGACAGACGGAGCTGAGTGTTGCCGAAAAACTGGAGGCCTTTCGCCGTCAACAGCCACACTACCACGGCCCGTCGTTCGACACTATCTCTGCCTATCAAGAGCATGGAGCCATCGTCCACTACGAACCGACACCCGACACAGACATTCCCCTGAAACCTGAAGGGCTGCTGTTGCTCGACAGCGGCGGTCAATATGACGAAGGCACGACGGACATCACCCGGACCATTGCCCTCGGCCACTTGACCGACGAACAGCGACGCGTCTACACACTGGTCCTCAAAGGTCATATACAACTGGAACTGGCTCTTTTCCCCGACGGATGCACCGGTACACAGATTGATGCCCTCGCCCGAGAGCCGCTATGGCGCGAAGGCCTCAACTTCCTCCATGGAACGGGTCACGGTGTGGGTAGTTTCCTTTGCGTCCACGAAGGACCTCATCAAGTACGCATGAACCATGTGCCGGCACCCTTGCACGCAGGCATGACCATCACCGACGAGCCGGGTGTCTATCTGGAAGGACGCTTCGGCGTGCGCATCGAGAACATCCTGCTCATCACCGAAGACAAGAAGACTGAATGCGGACAATTCCTCCGAATGAAACCGCTGACACTCTGTCCCATCGACACGGAGCCGCTTCTCGCCGAACTCCTCACCGAAGAAGAAAGGAAGTGGCTCAACGACTATCACCGTATGGTCTGTAAGCATCTGGCCCCACACCTCAATGCCGACGAATGCGAATGGCTTGAACAGGCTTGCAGGGAAGTTTAAGAACCGAATCTCTTTTTTCTTTCATTTTTGGCTTGGCAAAACATAAAAAAACATAAACAAGTTTCTGTTTTCTTTGTTTTGCACTCGCTTATTCGTATCTTTGCAGAAGATAACAAAACAACATTATATAATATATGTACGAAAGCGAACGCGGGCTGTATATCGCCCATTGCTCAAACGGAGCACTTAGCATCAACGGAAAGATGGCCAACCGGCACGGTCTTATTGCCGGTGCCACAGGTACTGGTAAGACGGTCACCCTGCAGGTGATGGCCGAAACGTTTTGTCAGGCTGGCGTCCCCTGCTTCATGGCCGACATGAAAGGCGACCTCTCCGGCATCTCACAAGTAGGGAAAATGAGCGGTTTCATCGAGAAACGCCTGCCGGAGTTTGGCATCGAGAACCCTGCGTTCCAGTCGTGTCCCGTCCGTTTCTTTGACGTCTATGGAGAACAGGGTCATCCCATGCGTGCCACCGTCAGCCAGATGGGACCTCAGCTACTCTCGCGCCTGTTAGAACTCAATGAAACCCAAGACGGTGTCCTTAACATTGTCTTCCGCATCGCCGACGAGCGAGGTCTGCTCATCCTCGACCTCAAAGACCTCCGCTCGATGCTCGACTATGTATCGAAACACGCCAAGGAATATACTACCCAATATGGCAACGTATCGGCAGCCAGCGTAGGAGCCATCCAGCGAGCCCTCCTCCAGTTAGAGAACCAAGGAGCCAACCAGTTCTTTGGCGAACCCGCCTTCGACATCAACGACCTCCTTGCCACCGTGCCCGGCAATTCTCCGTCGGGAAGAAAAGGCATCATGAATGTCCTTGCTGCCGACAAGCTGATGATGCAGCCCAAACTCTATTCCACCTTCCTGCTCTGGCTTCTCAGCGAACTCTACAGCACACTGCCCGAAGTCGGAGACCTCCCCATGCCCAAGCTGGTCTTCTTCTTCGACGAAGCCCACATGCTCTTCGAAGGAACCTCGAAAGCCCTCTTGGACAAGATTGAACAAGTCATCCGGCTCATCCGTTCGAAAGGAGTAGGCATCTATTTCATCACCCAAAGCCCCACCGACATCCCCGAGAACATCCTCGGACAGTTGGGCAACCGCGTACAACATGCCCTTCGTGCCTACACTCCGAAAGACCAGAAGGCGGTGAAGACTGCCGCCGACACTTTCCGTGCCAACCCGGAATTCAAGACCGACGAAGCCATCATGAACCTTGAGACCGGTGAAGCCCTCGTGAGCTTCCTCGACGAGAAGGGAGCTCCCGCCGTCGTAGAACGTGCCAAGATACTGTTCCCCCTGTCGCAGATTGGAGCCATCACTGAAGGCCAACGCCTCGACTTGATCAAGCAGAGCGACCTCTACGGGAAATATGACACGATGGTTGACCGCGAGAGTGCCTATGAAATCCTATGCAAGGAAGCCAAGGAAACACAGGATGAACAAGAAGAGAAAGAAACGAAGAAAACTGCCAAGGAAGAGAAGAAGAAACCCGGCATCATGTCGAAAGTCATGAAGGCCGTCATCACCGCCGTCACCTCCACCGTTGCCACCGTCCTCGGCACGATGGTCAGCGACAAGATAACCGGTAAGAAGACAAAGTCTTCCACTTCAGCCACAGGCAAGGTTGTCAAGAATGCCACCTCGGCTGCCACACGAACCATCACTCGAGAACTGTCGCGCGACATTCTCGGCAACCTCATCAAATAAACAATCAACCCTATTATGGAACTCATCAAAGATAAATCGTTCGGGGGCGAACGCCCCCTTTTTGGACTTCACGACACACGATTAGAAAACGTTACAATCACCGAAGGTGAGTCGGGCATCAAATGCTGTCAGAACATCGAGGCCGACCACTGCCGCTTCATCGGCAAATACCCGTGGTGGCATGTCGAAGGCAGCCTCCTCACCAACTGCCACTTCGAGGTGGGCGCGCGCTCGGCCATCTGGTATTCCAACAATATGACGATGCGCGACTGCGTCATCGACAGTCCCAAACTGTTCCGCGAGATGAAGAACCTGACACTCGAGAACGTCACCATCAACGATGCCGACGAGACCTTCTGGCGCATCAAAGGCCTGACCATCAAGAATGTCCGCCTGCACGACGGCACTTATCCTTTCATGTTCAGCGAGGACATCTTTGTCGACGGCTTAGAGAGCGACTCAAAGTATGTCTTCCAATACTGTAAGAATGTGGAGGTTCACAATGCCCGCATCACGACAAAGGACTCCTTCTGGGAATGTGAGAATGTCACCATCTACGACTCTGTCCTCGACGGGGAATACCTGGCTTGGCACTCAAAGGGAGTACGGCTCGTCAATTGTCATATTGCCGGCGAACAGCCTCTTTGCTACGTCAAAGACCTGGTCCTTGAGAACTGCACCTTCGATGCCGCCTGCGACCGTGCCTTCGAAGACTCCTATGTAGAGGCCGACATCCGTGGAGCCATCACCGAAATCAAGAACCCCATCAGCGGACATATCGTAGCCGATGCCATCGGCACCGTCACCTACGACGAGTTTGTGCGCCAACCCAACAACTGCGTCATCCAAGTCCGCCAATAGGCAGAATGAAATTTGTCATCCCGTCTAAAAACTTGTCATTATGTCTAAGCCAAACTTTGATAAACTGATTGACCGCCGCAACACCAACAGCTACAAGTGGGACGAATATTCCGATGTTCTTCCGATGTGGGTTGCCGACATGGACTTTGAGACGGCACCTTGCATCACCGAAGCCCTGCGTCGCCGCGTGGAACATGGCATCTTCGGCTACACCTTCGTACCCGACAGCTATTATGAGGCCATTATCAACTGGTTTCAGCGCCGCCACCATTGGACCATTCAACAAGACTGGATACAATATACGACCGGTGTCGTCCCTGCCCTCTCCTGCGTCATCAAGGCCCTCACGATGCCAGGCGAGAAAGTCATTGTGATGACGCCAGTCTACAACTGTTTCTTCTCTTCCATCCGCAACAATGGCTGTGAAGTGTTGACGTGTCCCCTTCTCCCCACCCAAGAAGAGCCCTTCCTTTCCGACCCGTCGCTTCCCACCACCTATTCCTATGAGATTGACTTCGAAGCCTTCGAGGACTGTTGCGAAGACGAAAAGGCAACCCTCTTCGTACTCTGCAATCCCCACAACCCTGCCGGCCGCGTCTGGCGAACGGACGAACTGGAGAAGATAGCCACCATCTGCCGTCGGAACCATGTGCGTGTTGTCAGCGACGAGATTCACTGCGAGATCGTGATGCCCTGCCACCATTATGTGCCTTATGCCACCATTGACGACACAGCCATTGTCCTGTGTTCACCGTCGAAGTCGTTCAATACCGCCGGTCTACAGATTGCCAACATCATCTGTCGCGACGCCGAGACACGCCGACGCATCGACCGGGCCATCAACATCAACGAAGTATGCGACGTGAACCCCTTCGGAGTGATTGCCCTCGAGGCGGCCTATAACGAAGGGGAGGAGTGGCTGACGGCCCTTAACGAATACATCTATTGTAATTATCGCGCCTTCGTAGATTATTTCAACGAATGGTTTCCGCAGCTACCCGTCACCACCCTCGAAGGTACCTATCTTGTCTGGGTGGACATCAGCGCGACGGAGATGACAGGCGACGAGCTGACCGACTGTCTGAAAGACCATGCAGAACTCCTGCTTAGCAGCGGTTCAATCTACGGCGACGACAGATATGTACGATTCAACATTGCCTGCCCCCGCAGCCGGATGATGGAAGGTCTCAGGCGTTTCCGCAGTGTGGTGAAAAGTCTGTTGTGAGCGGCATCACTTCATGTTCGCCCTCAGCCCTAACTGTCTTGTCAGACAATAGCCACTATCGCCAAAGACAACTCATGCCCCTGGCAAAGCACAAAACATAGCTTCGACACACACAAAGCACAGGACCGGCAAACAGAAAGCTTAGCATCGTCCGTCAGAAGACTTAGCATCGGACTACTGAAGGCCAAGACTTCGGCCATCAGAAAACTAAGACATCGGACCGCAGAAGGCTGAGACATCGGGCTGCAATAATGAAAAACACGTTAAAAACACAATGCCAATGCAGGGTTTTCGGGAAAAAAGTTGTATCTTTGTGCGTTTAATACAACTAAAACCAAAAACAAGATGGCATCAGTAATCATCAAAAAGGTGGAAACACGGAGCGACCTGAAGAAATTCATCAACCTCCACTACGATTTATACAAGGGCAGTCCCTACGACGCACCCAACCTCTTCATTGACGAGATGAACACGTTGCGCAAAGACCGCAACGCTGCTTTCGACTTCTGCGAAGCCGAATATTTTCTGGCCTACAAGGACGGCAAGCTGGTGGGACGAACGGCCGCCATCATCAACCACAAGGCCAACGAGAAGTGGCAACGCAAGAGCGTGCGCTTCGGATGGATTGACTTCATCGACGACATCGAGGTGTCAACGGCGCTGCTGAAAGCCGTCGAAGACTACGGCCGCCAACACGGAATGGAAGAAATCATTGGACCGCTGGGCTTCACCGACATGGACCCCGAGGGTATGCTCACACGCGGCTTCGAGGAACTGAACACCATGGCGACCCTCTATAACTACCCCTACTACCCGCAGCACATGGAGCAGATGGGCGGATGGGAGAAAGACAACGACTATGTAGAGTATAAGCTCTTCGTGCCGAAAGAGGGTATGCCCGAGAAATACCTGAAGATTTCCGAGATGATCATGGAGCGCTACAACCTGCACATCAAGAAAATCACCAAGAACGAAGCCCTCGGCCCCGACGGCTACGGCGAGAAGCTGTTCAAAGTCATCAACGAGACCTTCAAGGACCTCTATGGCTACTCCGAACTTTCAGAGAAGCAACGCCAACAATATACGAAGATGTATCTGGCCTTTGCCGACCTCTCACTCATCACCTTCATCGAAGACTGGAACACGCCCGACCACAAGGTCATCGGCGTGGGCATCACCATCCCCTCGCTGTCGCGTGCCCTGCAGAAGTGCCGCCGCGGCCGCCTGTTGCCCTTCGGATGGTGGTATGTGTGGCGCGCACTGAAGTTCCATAAGACGAAGTATGTCGACCTGCTGCTGCTCGGTGTCTTGCCCGAATACCGCAAGAAGGGTGCCAACGCCCTGCTCTTCTACGACCTCATCCCCCGCTATCAGGCCTATGGCTTCGAATGGGGTGAGACTCACGTTGAGATGGAGACCAACGAAAAGGTGCAGAGCCAGTGGCAATACCTCAACTACGAACAGCACAAGCGGCGCCGCTGCTACAAGAAGAGTTTGTAACGAAAAGATGAGCGCTCCACAGCCACGCCCTACAGGGAATGGGACTGGGAGTGGGCCAATTAAAAATAAAAGAAACAGATATGCAAGACGAAACAACTCCCATCTCTTGGGAGGAGCAAGGAGAAGGGGCACCGACAACTGCCTATACCGACGACAACATCCGCCACCTGAGCGACAAGGAGCACATCCGCACCCGACCCGGCATGTATATCGGCCGCCTCGGCGACGGCTCACTGCCCGAAGACGGTATCTACGTGCTGCTCAAGGAGGTCATCGACAACAGTATCGATGAGTTCCGCATGAACGCAGGCAAGCGCATAGAAATCGACATCGAAGACAGCCTCCGCGTCTCCGTCCGCGACTATGGCCGAGGCATTCCGCAGGGCAAGCTGCTCGAGGCGGTCAGCCAACTGAACACCGGCGGCAAATACGACTCGAAGGCCTTTAAGAAGTCCGTAGGACTGAACGGCGTCGGCGTGAAAGCCGTCAACTTCCTCAGCAGCCACTTCGCCGTCAGAAGCTATCGCGACGGAAAGGTACGCGAACTCACCTTCGAGCGCGGCGACCTCGTCAGCGACACCACACAGCCCTCTGCCGACGAGAACGGCACATATATCTATTTCGAACCCGACAACGACCCGGCATTGTTCAAGAACTATTCGTTCCACAACGACATCGTCGAGACGATGCTGCGCAACTACACCTACCTGAACACCGGACTCGCCATCATGTTCAACGGGCGGCGCATCCTCAGCCGAAACGGACTGAAAGACCTGCTCACCGACACCATGACCACCGACGGACTCTACCCCATCGTCCACATGAAAGGCGACGACATCGAGATTGCCTTCACCCACACCGACCAGTACGGCGAGGAGTTCCACTCGTTTGTCAACGGACAGCATACCACCCAAGGCGGCACCCATCAGAGTGCATTCAAAGAACACATTGCCAAGACCATCAAGGAGTTCTTCGGCAAATATGAATACGGCGACATCCGAAACGGTCTCGTCGCCGCCATCGCCATCAACGTGGAAGAACCCGTCTTCGAAAGCCAGACGAAAATCAAGCTCGGCTCCACCTATATGGCTCCAGGCGGAGAGAGCATCAACAAATATGTCGGCGACTTCGTAAAACAGCAGGTCGACAACTATCTCCACATCCACAGCGACGTGGCTGAAGCTATAGAGAACAAGGTCAAGGAGAGCGAGCGCGAACGCAAGGCAATGGCTGGCGTGACGAAGCTGGCCCGCGAACGGTCGAAGAAAGCCAACCTGCACAACCGGAAACTGCGCGACTGCCGCATTCACTACAGCGACGCCAAGAACGAACGCAAGGAAGAGTCGTGCATCTTCATTACCGAGGGAGACTCGGCCAGCGGAAGCATCACCAAGAGCCGCGACGTCAACACGCAGGCCGTCTTCTCGCTGAGAGGAAAACCCCTCAACTCCTACGGCCTCACCAAGAAGGTGGTCTACGAAAACGAAGAGTTCAACCTGCTGCAGGCAGCCCTCGACATCGAAGACGGTCTCGACACGCTGCGCTACAACAAGGTCATCGTTGCCACCGATGCCGACGTCGACGGTATGCACATCCGGCTGCTCACTATCACTTTCTTTCTGCAGTTCTTCCCCGACCTCATCAAGAAGGGACATGTCTATGTTCTGCAGACACCCCTCTTCCGCGTCCGCAACCGTCGCACGAAGATCAAAGACAAAAAGGTCATCGAGGCTGCCGACGCACGGCTGACGAAGAACGAGAAGAAGACCGACTTCATCACCCGCTACTGCTATAACGAGGAGGAACGGCAGCAGGCCATACACGACCTCGGACCCGATCCGGAAATCACCCGATTTAAAGGCCTCGGAGAAATCTCACCCGAGGAATTTGCCCATTTCATCGGACCCGACATGCGCATCGAACAGGTCACGCTACACAAGACCGATCAGGTGCAAAAGCTCCTCGAATACTATATGGGAAAGAACACACCCGAGCGACAGAACTTCATCATCAACAACCTCGTAGTAGAAGAAGACATCCCCGAGGAGGATTAAAAAAACAGAAACAAATAAGACGAATGAGAAAGATATTCTTATTAATGGCGTGCTTAGTGAGTGTCGGGGCTGCAGCCCAGAAACACTCTTCCGACGCTAACATCCGCAAGCTGCTCAATGCAGAGATGGCCATCTCCAACCTTTATGTCGACAGTATCGACGATGAGAAACTCGTGGAAGATGCCATCCGCGGAATGCTTGAGAAACTCGACCCACACTCCAGCTACACCACCGCCAAGGAAACCGAGAAGATGAACGAACCGCTGCAAGGGTCGTTCGAAGGCATCGGCGTGCAGTTCAATATCGTTGAAGACACCTTGTTGGTCATCCAGCCCGTCTTCGGCGGACCGTCAGAAAAGGTTGGCATACAGGCGGGCGACCGCATCGTGTCGGTCAACGACACGGCCATCGCCGGCGTGAAGATGTCGCGCGAAGACATCATGAAACGTCTGCGAGGAAAAAAGGGAACAAAGGTCAACCTGAGCATTGTGCGACGGGGTATCAAAGACCTGCTCACCTTCAATGTCACGCGCGACAAGATACCCGTCACATCCGTCGATGCAGTCTATATGATACGCCCGGGCATCGGATACATCCGCATCACTTCCTTCGGTGCCACCACCTACGATGAGTTCATGGAAGGAGTAGAAAAGCTAAGAGCCGAAGGAATGCAGGACCTCATCGTCGACCTGCAGGACAACGGCGGCGGATACCTGCAGGCAGCGGCACAGATTGCCAACGAGTTCCTGGCGAATGGCGACCTCATCGTCTATACAAAGGGACTGCGCGTGCCTCGACAGGAGTTCAAGGCGCATGGCAACGGCAAGCTGCGCACGGGACGCATCGTCGTGCTCACCAATGAATATACGGCATCTGCCAGCGAAATTCTCAGCGGAGCCATCCAAGACCAAGACCGAGGCATCATCGTCGGCCGACGCACCTTCGGCAAAGGACTCGTGCAGCGGCCGTTGGAATTTCCCGACGGTTCGATGATTCGTCTCACCGTGGCCCACTACTATACCCCTTCGGGACGCTGCATCCAGAAACCCTATGTAAAGGGCGAGAAGAAAGACTATGCCGAAGACATCGAGAAACGGTTTAAACACGGCGAGCTCTATTCGGCCGACAGCATCCACTTCGACGACTCCCTGCGCTGCTACACCCTCCGCAAGCACCGCACCATCTATGGCGGCGGAGGCATCATGCCCGACTACTTCGTGCCCCTTGACACCACACAGTATACGCGGTTCCATCGCGAACTGGCTGCCAAGAGCTTCATCATCGATGCCTCGCTGAAATACATCGACAGCCATCGGAAGCAGCTGAAGAAGAGCTACCCCACATTCGATAAATTCGCCGAGTCGTATGAGGTGCCGAAAGACATGATTGACAAACTGCTCGATGACGCAGCGAAGAAAGATGTCAAGCCCCGCGACGACGAGGAACTGCAGAACACACTCCCGCAACTGCGCCTGCAGCTAAAGGCCCTCATCGGACGCGACCTGTGGGGAATGAGCGAGTATTTCCAAATCATCAATCAAAACAATCATATCGTCAACCGCGCTCTCGAAGTGCTTTCCACTCCACAGCAACAGTAAATCTTGTGCCTGCGGCTGCAAATAGCCAAAGACTCATCACCCAAAAAAACAGTAAATCTTGTGCTTGCGGCTGCATATAGCCAAAGACTCATCACCCAAAAAGTGTGTCCGTCGGTTCTTCCGACGGCTCATCCAACAAAAAGACCCCCTTATGAAAAAGTTAACCGTTCTCCTACTGACCCTCTGCTGCACAATGACAGTATTGGCACAACAGCCTGCCGGCGAGTACCGTAACCCCATCATCCCGACGAGTCTGCCCGACCCCTCCGTCATCAAGGCTCCCGACGGATACTACTATCTCTATGCGACGGAGAACATCCGCCACCTGCCCATCTATCGGTCGAAGAACCTCATCGACTGGGAGTTTGTCACTACGGCATTCACCCGTGAGAGCCGCCCGAAGTGGAACCCCAAAGGCAACCTGTGGGCACCAGACATCAACTACATCAACGGAAAGTATGTGCTCTATTATGCCAAGTCGGAATGGGGAGGCGAATGGACCTGCGGCATCGGCGTGGCCACTGCCGACAAGCCCGAAGGACCCTTTACCGACCACGGTGCCCTCTTCATCAGCAAGGACATCGGTGTCCAGAACTCCATCGACGGATTCTATATTGAGGACGGCGGACATAAATACCTTTTCTGGGGTTCCTTCCGCGGCATCTACGGCATCGAACTCTCCGACGACGGACTCTCCATAAAACCCGGAGCTGAGAAGCGACAAGTGGCAGGGACCTTCATGGAAGGCACCTATATCCACAAACATGGCCGCTACTACTATCTCATCGGCTCAGCCGGCACATGCTGCGAAGGCGAGAAGTCCACCTACCGCGTCACCGTGGGACGTTCCGAAAACCTCTTCGGACCTTACGTCGACAAGCGCGACCGCGAGCTCATGGAGAACCACTACGAGGTCATCCTGCATGGCTCCGACGATGTGGTAGGACCCGGGCATAATGCAGAATTCATCACCGACGAGCGCGGACAGGACTGGATGATCTATCATGGCTTCTCCCGTAAAGACCCGGGTGCGGGCCGACTGGTATATATGGACCGTGTGGAATGGGTCGACGGATGGCCACACATCGCCCACGACGAGCCTTCGACCGTCAGCGAACGCCCCGTCGTCGGCGACATCACGCTGGCAGACCCCACCATCTTCCTCGATGACGACGGCACCTATTATCTCTATGGAACCTCATCGCCCATCGGCATTGTCTGCTATTCCTCCACCGACCTCGAACACTGGCAGGGACCCGTCGGAGCAACCGAAGGACTGGCACTCATCAAGGGGGACTCATGGGGAACGAAAGGCTTCTGGGCTCCGCAGGTCTTCAAGCACGACGGCCGCTACTACATGGCCTATACCGCCAACGAGCAGATTGCCATTGCCGAGAGTGACTCTCCCAAGGGACCTTTCCGCCAGAAAGAGATTGCCCATATTCCTGCCGACATGAAACAAATCGACCCCTTCGTCTTCTTCGATGACAACGGCAAAGCCTATCTCTATCATGTGCGACTCATCAACGGCAACCGCATCTATGTGGCTGAACTCAACAAAGACCTCCTGTCGATGAAGGAGAAGACGGCCCGCGAATGTATCGCTGCCGACACCCTCACCTGGGAAGACACTTGGAACGCCAAGTGGACCGTCACTGAAGGACCCACCGTCGTCAAGCACGGCAAGAAAAAGGATGCCACTTACTATCTGTTCTATTCCTGCAACGACTACCGCAATCCCGACTATGCCGTGGGCTATGCGACGGCAAAGAGTCCCTTCGGTCCTTGGAAGAAGCAGGCCGAGCCTATCATCGTCAGGAAAGTCATCGGTGAGAACGGAACAGGTCACGGTGACCTCTTCACCGACAAGGAAGGCCACCTGCAATACGTCTTCCACACCCATCACAGCGCAAGCCGGCCCGGACCCCGCAAGACGGCTATCGTAGAGATGCTGTTCAATGGCACCGACTACACCATCAAACCCGAAACCTTCCGCTTCTTCCACGAATAGCAGGCTTATGAAAAAGACATTCCTGACATTGGCCGTGGCATTGACAGCACTGACCGTCCATGCCCAGCAAGACATGAAGACATTCATCGACGACCTCATGGCCCGCATGACCATTGAGGAGAAAATCGGACAGTTGAACCTGCAGGTCGGCGGTGACATCACGACGGGCCGGCCGCAGGACGTTGAGATTGCCAACCTCGTGGCCGACGGCAAGGTGGGTGGTGTCTTTAACATGAAAGGAGTCGAGAAAATCAAGGCCTTGCAGGATGTCGCCGTGAAGAAGAGCCGGCTGGGCATCCCCCTTATTGTCGGAATGGATGTCATCCACGGCTACGAAACCATTTTCCCCATTCCCTTGGCCATGTCCTGCTCATGGGACGTGAAGGCCGTAGAGGATGCTGCCCGCATCGCCGCGAAAGAGGCGACGGCCGACGGCATCAACTGGACCTTCTCGCCGATGGTCGACATCGCCCTCGATGCCCGCTGGGGCCGCATTGCCGAAGGAAATGGCGAAGACCCCTTCCTGGGCAGTCAGATGGCGGCAGCCTATGTAAGAGGATACCAGGGAGAAGCCCCCTCATCCATCGCCCCACAACACTTGATGGCGTGCGTCAAGCACTATGCCCTCTATGGTGCCGCAGAGGCAGGCCGCGACTATAACACCGTCGACATGAGCCATTGGCGCATGTATAACCAATACTTTCCACCCTATAAGGCAGCTGTCGAGGCTGGCGTGGGCTCCGTCATGTCGTCGTTCAATATTGTCGACGGACAACACGCCACCGCCAACCGTTGGCTGCTCACCGACGTACTGCGCGACCAGTGGAAGTTCGACGGCTTCGTCGTCACCGACTACGGGTCTATCGGCGAAATGGAAAACCACGGTTTCGGCGGTCTGAAGTATAGTTCCGCTTTGGCCCTACATGCCGGAACGGACATGGACATGTGTTCACAAGGGTTTCTGAAGACACTGAAGGCATCGCTCGACGAGGGACAGGTCTCGACGGATGACATCAACCAGGCCTGCCGACGCATCCTTGAGGCGAAATACAAGCTCGGGCTCTTCGAAGACCCCTACCGCTATCTCGACCCTTCGCGTCGCCCACGCGATATATATAATAATGTGAACCGGCAGAAAGCCCGCGAGTTGGCAGCCGAGACCTTTGTGCTCTTAGAGAACAAAAACAACGTGCTGCCGTTGAAGAAAACGGGTAAGATTGCCCTCATCGGTCCCCTTGCCGACACCCGTGACAACATGGCCGGCACATGGTGCGTGGCCTATACGCCCGACCGCTACAGCACACTGAAGGAGGCCATGCAGCGCGCCGTAGGCAAGCGCGCCAAGGTGCTCTATGCCCAAGGGTCCAACATCACTCGCGATGAGGCCTTGCAACGCGATGCCGAGTTCGGTAAGAACATCCGCCGCGTTGACGACCTGAAAGCCCACGAAGAAGCCATGAAGGTGGCCCGCGAGGCCGATGTCATCGTCTGTGCCATGGGCGAGTGTGCCGACTTCTCGGGCGAGTCTGCGAGCAGGGTGTTTCTCGAAATGCCCGACGTGCAACGGGAACTGCTGGCAGACCTCGTGACGTTAGGCAAGCCTGTTGTCCTGCTGCACTTTTCCGGCCGGCCCACCATCCTGACATGGGAGAAAGAGCATGTCGACGCCATCCTGAACGTCTGGTTCGGCGGTTCCGAGGCTGCTGATGCCATCTGCGACGTGCTGTTTGGCGACAAAGTGCCGAGTGGAAAGCTCACGACGAGTTTCCCGCAGGCTGTCGGACAGCTGCCGTTGTATTATAATCACTTGAATACGGGGCGTCCCGTGGCAGAGGATGCCGACAGGTTCAGCAAGTATGCCAGCAACTACTTCGAGGTGCGCAACGACCCGCTCTATCCCTTCGGCTACGGACTGTCGTATACGACCTTCGGATACAGTCCCGTCACGCTCAGCGCCGACCGCATGAAGGCCGACGGACAGCTGACGGCGACGGTGACAGTGACAAACACCGGCCGCTATGATGCCGACGAGATTGTGCAGCTATACATCCACGACCGCTTTGCCACCAATGCCCGACCAGTGAAGGAGCTGAAAGGCTTCCAGCGCATCCACCTGAAGAAAGGCGAGCGCCGCGAAGTCACCTTCACCGTCACCCCCGATCTCCTGCGCTACTATAACGTCCAGCTGGAGTGGGTGCTCGAACCCGGCGACTTCGACCTTTTCATCGGTCCCGACAGCAAGCACTTACAAAAGGCTACGTTCAGGGTAGAATAAGGCCCACTCCTTTGGAGAGAAAACGACGCTGGTGCCGGGGCGGGAGAGGTCTCTGACAGTTTGCCTATTGGTTGCTACAATACTGCGCAGTGCCGGTAATGTATTCGCCGTCTTCTTGCAGGTAAGGCATAAACCAGAACGACTGGTAGCGGTATTCAAACCCCGACTTTGGCACTGTCATCCCCATTTCCCAAGGCGACATGCCGTCATCGTTGGTCGGTGTATTGTTGTAGAAGTAGCGAATTGCGTTGCTCGTATTTATACTACTGCTATAATAGAAGAACATACCCATACTTTGTGGTGTGCCCTTATAGTTATACACGCGCAGCTTAAAGTAGAGATAATAGGTGTCACTACCTGTGAACTCCGCCTCTATGACGATGGGCTGACCTGTAGTGAATTGTTTCACTTCACCCTTCTTCATTTGTCCCACAGCATCGAAGACCACTTCCCTGTAATAGTAGGTGGTGTTGGGAACCAGGTTTTCCACCGTCCAGCAGTCGTTTCGCCTGTTTTCCCACGAGTAGCCGTAGGTATAGATACCAATACCTTCATCCGTCTGCGAACAGTCCGACTGCTTACTCACCAAGAGCCCGACGGTATTTTGGGGATTTTCCCAGTCCCAGGCGTATCGCTGATAGTTGGTACCGAAGTTGATTTCAGCCTTGTTCCAGGTGACACTGATGACATCGCCCGTAGTAATGGTTGCCGGCAGGTCACTACCGTTAGAGAAGTCGTCGTAGACCTCAGTGCAGCCGACAAGCGTCATGACCAGCAGGAGCACTCCTGCGAAGAACGTGATATACTGTTTCATAATCGTAATGCTTTTAAGGTTTAGAAACAATAGGATGCTCCTACGGTGAGGGCACTGATATTATCGAGGAACATGTAGTTGGCATGCAGCATCAGGTTGTTGATGCGCAGCGACAGTCCACTCTCCATGACGAACTCGTTTCCACCATCATATTTCCTGTATATGCCATAAGCTCCGTTTTCCAACTCATAGGCCGTCTGGTGCTTGGCGATGCCGGCTCCGACGTGCAGGTAGATGGGACACCATAGGCGTAGCATGGCTCCTGCGGTAAAGGCCTGGAAGGTTCGTTTTATCTTTCCGGTCGCATAGAGGGTGCGCAGATCATACTCAGGGTTGCTGAGATAGAAGTTTGTCGGTTCTGTCTGTCCGCTGTACATACTTCCGAAATTATCATCGGTACTGATGGGCGACCCGTTCATCACGGCACGCCCGTAAAAGCCAAATGTTTTCACGAAGCCGACATTGATGCCATAGGCAAGATTGTTGAAGCCCGTTTCGGGAAAGGCAACATCAGCACCAGCAAAAAACTGCCAGTCCTCAGGCGGTGTGTTCCACCAGTTGGCTGCGCGATAGCTCTGCGCTGCCATCTGGGTTACCGTTGTCAGCAGTGCGATGACAATGAATAGTTTCTGTTTCATAGTGGTGTGTAATCGTTTAGAATGGGAATTTCATGCTCCAGATATTGCAGTGTACGGTTTTCTTCTGCGAGCGGTTCGAAAGGAAAAAGATGTCTTTTCCGTCAGGAGAGAAGACAGGACAGCAGTCCATGGCCGGGTGGTAGGTGAGTTGTGTGAAGTGCGACCCGTCGATGCGTACGGCAAAAATGTCGAGGTTCTGCTTTTTCGAGACACTCGATTTGGAGTTACCTTCGCACACCACCCATTGTCCGTCGGGCGAAAGGATAGGATTGGTAAAGCCGCGCTCGGCATCACTGACGATTAGTGTCTCCTTGCCCTTTACGAAGTTGACGAGCCATATCTCGCTTTGACCACGTTGGGTGTTGCGCACGCAGAGAAACTCTTCGCTGTTGACAGGCCAAGGGTTGAAACCACGGGCACATGAGGTGAGGGTACCGTTCTCGGTGTCGTACATCCAGATAGAAGGGCCACCTCCGCTCTCATAGCGTGTAAAGAAGAGTTGTTTGCTGTCTTTCGAAAGAATCGGGTCGTCATCGCTGGCCGCATTCGTTATCTGCTGCATGACGCTCCCTGCATGGGCATCGGTAGAGCACACCTTACTGTTCATCCCGTTAGTATAGTCGGCGAAATACACCTTTCCGTCAGCACCCCACGATACGCTTCGCACATCGCGGAACGTGCGTTGCGTGGCCGAGCTCAGTCCACCAGCTTTGCGAATCATCACATTACCCTTTTTGTCGTTCAGGTTCAGGTAGGCCAGTTCTTCCCCGTCGGGTGAGACATCAATGCGCCGGAATGTTGTCCAGTAGAATTTCTGCTTGGCTGAGCAACCGTGAATGCTGGCCTGGAAGGGAACACCGGGCTTAACCGTGTAGAGATGACCAAGAGAAAGATTGTCGTCAGTGAGTTTTCGGAGGTTCAGCCCCACTTCCTCCTGCATGGTTTCGTCAATGGGCTTTCCTCCTGTCAGCATCATGGCACCCAATATCAGGGCCACTGTAAATAACCTCTTCATATTGTTCGTTTAATAAAGCCTATAGACACCTCTGATTCGGCGGTTTTTGTTAATGGAGTTTATCGGCTTACATACAAAAAAGGCGCAGGTGCTGTTCTCTGCCTGCCCTTGGAACACAGGCCTTCGCATCGCCCAACCCACACGGGACAGGCAACACAGTAGGCCTACGCCAGCACATATGATTATTCCATACTTGCTCTTTACAGAAGGGAGGAGCAACAGGATACCAATGCACTACGCAGACGTTTCGGTTGCCATTTGCCAGCTGTGGGTTTGGAAGTTGCGAAGTTCGTGTTCCACAAGGACAAACGTCTGAAAACGTCTTCTTCAAAAATAAGCTCTGCCGACCATTCTCATCTGCAACAGACGCAGGCCAACAGCAATGCAAAAGTACAAAGAAATTTGCACACGACCAAACAAATTACTATTTTTTTGTGTGGTCAACTAACAAACAGAGAAAAAATGAGGATGTGCCTGTTTTTTTGACACATCCAATGAGGTCAGTTGGTTGTTCTCACAATATAAAGTCAGTCAGTGCAGTGAAAAACTCAATGCCTTTCAGACTTGCAATTTCCTTTGAATCAAGATAAAGTTCTTCTACATATCCGATTTCCTCTTCGGTGATAACTCCTTCCCAAAATTGTTCCAGGAGGTAGTTACTGAAGTTGGCATCAAGGAAAAATGTGTGTTACGCAAATGACCCGATGGTGGCGGCAAGGACTTTCTGTGTGGCTCCTGCCCGGCTGGCAACATAGTCACCGGCCTGCCTGCTGCAGCGACGGAGGTAGTCGGGGTCGGAAGTGAAGCGGTCCATGAGTGTGGCGAAGGACTGGGCGTCGGTGATTTCGAAACCGCCCTCGCAGGCCTTCAGCTCTTGTGCCTCCTGGAACTTCTGGTTGTTGGGACCGAAGATGACGGGCTTTCCCCATACGGCAGCCTCCACGGTGTTGTGGATGCTCACACCGAAGCCACCGCCGACATAACAGACGTCGGCATAGCGATAGATGCTGGACAGCAGACCGTAGCAGTCGATTAATAAGGCCCCTGCCTCATTCCCCTCGCGAGAGAGGGGGGCGGTTACGCTATCTTCAGAGAGTTGGCTATAGCGGTGGACATGGAAGGCGGAGAGCTTCTGTTCCAACTGCTGCATACGTTCTTCGTTGACGACATGGGGCGCAATGATGAGCGTCCACTCGGGATGCTGCTGGAAGTAGGGGATGTAGATGTCTTCGTCGGGTTCCCACGATGAGCCTACGACGAATACTTTCCGCTCTGCCCGGATGAAGTTGCTGACGATGTCGAGGTCCTTGGCCTGCTCTTTTATCTGCAGCACGCGGTCGAAGCGGGTGTCGCCGACGACATCGACGTTGGTGATGCCGATGGTGGCGAGCAGTTGCCGGCTCTGCTCGTTCTGTACGAAGAAGCGGGTGAAGCACTTCAACACATGACCGTAGTTACGGCCGTACCAACGGAAGAACACCTGTCCCGGGCGGAAGATGCTCGACACGGAGTAGACGGGCACGCCGCGATGCTTCAGGATGTGCAGGTAGTTATACCAGAACTCATACTTGATGAAGAATGCCATCACGGGCCGCACGGTGCGCAGGAAGCGTCGTGCGTTGCGGATGGTGTCGAGGGGCAGGTAGGTGATGATGTCGGCTCCCGGGTAGTTCTTGCGCA
Organism: Prevotella sp.; assembly: GCA_017445845.1. Classification (GTDB taxonomy): domain Bacteria; phylum Bacteroidota; class Bacteroidia; order Bacteroidales; family Bacteroidaceae; genus Prevotella. The sequence goes on along the minus strand of JAFSRY010000059.1, from coordinate 24,526 downwards.
CTTCGTAGCCGGAGGGTGAGAAGAAGGTCAGCAATATCTTGTATTCAGGATGGTCGCGACGCAGCTGTTCCATCAGCGGACGGCCCTGTTCGAACTCGCCGAGCGAGGCGGCATGGAACCACACATACTGTGCCTCGGGGTCCATCTTCTCCCTGAGAATCTTGATAGCCTGGCGCTCGCCACGCCACATGGTGCGCACTTTCTTGTTGAAGCGGCTGTAGATGACGACGCCGATGAGGTAGACGTATATCGCTAACTGATACATAAAACGTAAACTAAAGCCTCCCCCGCCCCCTCCCAAGGAGGGGAGTGCCTGCCGGACAGAGGCTGAAGGATATTGTCTTGTTATTTATTAATTGCCGGCAAACCGCAAGGCCCCTACTCTCCTCCTTGGGAGGGGAGTGCCTGCCGGACAGAGGCTGAAGGATATTGTTTTGTTATTTATTAATTGCCGGCAAACCGCAAGGCCCCTACTCTCCTCCTTGGGAGGGGTTGGCGGAGGTCTTCAATTCCTGAATGGCCCTGTGCATCCGCTTCAGCGTTTCTTCCTTGCCGAGGAAGGCTGAGATGTCGAACATGCCGGGGCCCTTGCCTTCGCCGACAAGGGTCAGTCGCCAGGCGTTCATGACGTCGCCGAGCTTGTATTCCTTCTGCTCTATCCACTGGTGGACGGCAGTCTCTTGTGCTTCCACGGAGAAGTCGTTGAGGCCTTCGAGCAGCGCGGCCAGCTCGGTCATCTGCTGCGGCGAATAGTCCTTCCAACGCTTGCGCACGGTCTTCTCGTCGTAGCTGGTGGGCGCAATGAAGAAGAACGAGCACAGGGGCCACAGCTCCTTGACGAACGAGACGCGGTCTTTCATCATCGAGACGACCTTCGTGACACGCTCCAGCGACTCTTCCACGCCGTTGTTGGCCACGATGGGTGCGAAGAGGCCTGCGATTTCCTCGTTCGACTTCTTGAGGATATACTCGTGGTTGAACCAGATGCCCTTCTGATAGTCGAACTTGGCACCGGCCTTGGAGCAGCGCGAGATGTCGAAGGCTGCTACCAGTTCGTCTAAGGTGAACAGCTCCTGCTCGGTGCCGGGGTTCCAGCCCAGGAGGGCGAGGAAATTGAGCACGGCCTCGGGGAAATAGCCATTCTCACGATAACCGCTGGAGATCTCGCCCGACTTCGGGTCGTGCCATTCGAGGGGGAACACGGGGAAGCCGAGTCGGTCGCCGTCGCGCTTCGACAGCTTTCCCTTGCCTTCGGGCTTGAGCAGCAGGGGCAGGTGGGCAAACTGCGGCATGGTGTCCTGCCAACCGAAGGCCTCATAGAGCAGTACATGCAGGGGTGACGACGGCAGCCACTCTTCGCCTCGGATGACATGGCTGATTTCCATCAGATGGTCGTCGACGATGTTGGCCAGATGATAGGTGGGCAGCTCGTCGGCACTCTTGTAGAGCACCTTGTCGTCAAGGATGTCGCTCTTGATGACCACCTCTCCTCGGATGAGGTCGTGGACGTGCACCTCGCGGCCGGGCTGGATGAGGAAGCGCACGACATACTGGCGGCCGTCGGCGATGAGTTCGTCTACTTCCTCCTTCGGCATCGTCAGCGAGTTGCGCATCAGCATACGGGTGTGGGCGTCGTATTGGAAGTTCTGTATTTCCTGACGTTTCTGCTCCAGCTCCTCCGGTGTGTCGAAGGCGATATAGGCCTTGCCCTCGTTGAGCAGCTGGTCGACATACTTCTTATAGATGGCGCGACGCTCACTCTGGCGGTAGGGACCCTTGTCGCCGCCGAAGCTGACGCCTTCGTCGAACTTGATGCCGAGCCAGCGGAACGACTCGATGATGTATTCCTCGGCTCCGGGTACCAGTCGCGTAGAGTCGGTATCTTCGATGCGGAACACGAGGTCGCCGCCATGCTGGCGGGCAAACAGATAGTTATACAATGCTGTACGGACACCACCAATGTGCAGCGGACCCGTAGGACTTGGTGCGAAGCGCACCCTTACTCTTCTTTCTGCCATTTCTTTAATCTTCCCCCTGCGGTGCTGCCGTCAGGAGGCTTAAATTAGATGATTATTACAATAACGCCTGCAAAATTACAACTTTTTCTGCAAATATCCGACATATAAAAAGGCTTTTTGTAGTTGAAACTCATTATTTTAATCTATTTCACTGCCTGTCGTACCGGCCGATACAGCCACTTCTTGGTGGCGAGAGTAAGGAACGGTAAAGTAAAATAGCCTATTTTGGTCGGTAAAATAGGCTATTTTACTTTTCCGATGCTAAGAATCGTGCACGCCGAAGGCCTGAATCGAGGTCATCGGTAACGTGGAAACTCAATGTCGTTAAGTAATCGTTAAAAAATAAATTGGTACGATTTTATCTCAGATTTTTAGACTTTTTTCGTGTTGAGAAGAGGGAGCATAGCGGGCTATGTGACCGATGAACAGCACGAAAAGAGGCAAAAAGGTGAGGTATCGCATCCATAAAAAATAGGGTCCAAAATCGTACCAAGTTATTTTTTAACGATTACTAAGGTAGCCAAAACAGGTGCTTTAACTTCTGAAGAGCCAAAGCAGATGCGAGCCGAAGGTCGGCGTTGTCAAAGTTGAGGAAATTAGAAATACCAGCCCAGTGTGAGCTGCCAGTTGTTGGTGGTTGCCGAGCGCACTTCGTAGATGCGTTCGGCGGCATCGGTAAGGCTGATGATGTCGGCGGTGCGTCCGACGGGAATCTGATAGACCGCCCCTACCTCGATGTCGGCAATGCGGATGCCGCCGCCAAGATTAAAGCCGAAGGAGGATGCCTGCACGCGGAAGGTATTTAGCATCTGCTGTGCGTCGGTCCAGGTATAGTCTTCGTTGCCGACGGCAAAGGTGAGCTGGGGTCCTGCTGCAAGATAGATGCCAAAGGCCCCCAACACCGACACGTCGAAGCGTATGTTGGCGGGTACGACGACGCTGCTCATTTTGATGTCCTTACCATTGATTTCGGTGCGCCGCAGGTCGTAGAAGGCACCGACGTCGATACCCAGGTGGGGCATGGGAAGGGATATATTTACGAAAGGTCCGGCGAAGAAGCCGTCGTTCTTTCCAAGCTCATAGAGTTGCCCGAAGGTGGTCTGTGGTACGTCTTTGATGGTGGTCTCGCTCATGTTGATTCCGGTCTTTATGCCGAAACCGACCTGCGCAGAGGCGGGGGAAAGTATAAAAAGGTGAAAAAGTAAAAGGGTGATTCCCCTAAAACAAATATAACGAAAAGCTATTTGATTCTTCATATCATTAAATGAGAAATGAGTAGTTTTTTAGTTGACGAGTTAACAAGTAGACAAGTAAACAAGTTATTACTTTTAGTTGACAAGTTATATCTTATAGTTGAAAGTTTTGCAAAAAAACTTGTTTACTTGTCTACTTGTCAACTCGTATACTTAAAAACTTGTTTACTTGTCTACTTCACCTATTTAATGTCTTTCCCTGCGCACCGACATGCGGGCGGTGCCGCTGGGTTTGGAAGTCTTAGTTTTCGTTGTGCGTTGCTTGGCCGACTTGGTTGCCGTGGTCTTGGCATTGGCCGTACGCTTCTGGCGCTTCAACGCCTTCTTGTCTTTCACGTCGAGTTTGGCGATGCTGTCGAGTGAATCCTTGCGGGCCTGGTTGCCCCACATATTCTTTTCGAAGGCTTGTATCTGGTTTTCAATCTGCTGCTGCGCCTTTATTTTGAGCGAGTCGGTCGACACCAGGGGCGTGACGGGGTCGCCGAAGTCATCATATTCCTCGCCCGCCATGTCGTAACCGCCCATTGCCATGCCGTTGCCGCCGAGCATGTTGCCCTGCATATTGTTGGTCTTGTAGATGGAACCCTTGTAGAGGTTCTTCGTGAAGAAGTCGTCGACGCTCATTGTGGCGGCATTGTTGAGGTTGCTCGTCATCATGGTCTGCTTGGCCAGGAAGGGTGACAGGTCTTCGTATTTCACCCAGAAGAGGGGCCGCTTCTCCATTCCGCCGTCGATGACGCGGATGGGGCAGAGGGCCTGCACCTTGGTGTGGAAGGTGGCTGTGCGCTGGTCGTAGTAGGTGCTCTCCTTGACGTAATAGACGGTGACCTCCTCGGACGGAATGTCGCTGTCGTCGATGCGCATACCGCGGTCGGAACGTGTGTAGAGGATGCCCTGGTCGTCGAGGAACTGCAAGGGTTTCACGCGGGCCGAGTCGTTGAAGACTTCATTTCCGTCGGTACGATACTCGTAGGCTTTGAGCTGCCCGCGCAACATGAGCTTGAACATGTAGGCGAAGAGGTTCATCTGCGAGCCCACGACGGTCTTCGGGTAATAGAGTCCGGCGTTGGCATCGTCGAGCAGGTTGATTTCCCGATAGATGTCACGTCGCCAGTCCACATCCTCTTTCATGCTCACCTGTGTGGGGAAGGAGATTTGCGCACGGGTCGTCATATTGTCAGCATTCGACTTCTGCTGCGTCTGCTGTTGCTTCTGCGACTGTTTCGGCTGGGTGCGGCGGGTCTGCGGCTGGGCACTTGCCATCTGTGCCAGACAGAGCAGCGTCGCTATGAATAATATTCGTCTCATATCTTTTTAATGTTTATTTCACTATTACTTCCATTGCACTGGGCAGCGTGCGGGTGATGCCGTCGGGTCCCACGGCCTGCACGCCACGAATGTAGAAGCGGCGGTTGCGGGTGAGCCGGCGGAACTCTGTCTTCTGACGGGCAGAGAACTTATTACCGTCGGAGGCCATAGGAATGGCGTTACCCATGCCGTCGAAGAACACCACTTCGAAGCTGTTCACACGGAACGGTATGTCGAGCAGTCCGTCGTCGATGGCGGCGCTGAGCGTTTCCATGGCGAGGATAGAGGCCTTGGGCAGTCCGCCACCCTTGTAACGGTCGGTGCCGATGACGACGTAGGGTGTCGGATCGGGCAACTTGCGCACCTTGAAGGTGAAGGCTCCCATCTGGCGGGAACGTCCGTTCTGCGAAGCTGACACATTGATGGTTACATCCTCGCCGACCTTCTCGGGTTTGGCGATGAACTTACCCATGCCGAGCGACTTGAACTGTCCGCCCGACATCGTGGCCGACACGGCGTTCAGCGGCACGCCCGGAATGCTGATGGACATGGGGTTGTCGTAACCGGCATAGAGCACGTTCATCAGGTCGGCGGACACCGTTGCCGAGGGTGCCACGACGTTATACTTCTGCGTGAACTCGCGCCGGATCTCTTCGCCACTGCCGTTGATCATCGTGATGTAACCGCCGAAGGAATGCTCGCCTACGCTGCCGGCGGTGAAGCTGTAGTCGCTCGATGTGAGCTTCTGTCCGCCAACGTATATTTCGGGTCGCAAGGTGGTGTCGACGGCTGCCATGACAATCTGAGCCGAATAGCGGTCGCCGCTGACAACGGTGTTACTCTCGGGAATGACGAAGGCTTCGAGCAGGTTCACACGGATGTCTTTCACGTCGATGTTGGAGACCAGCGTGTGGAGCACTTCACCTTCGGCATAACGCACGTCGCTCTGCAACTTCGAGAGCAGTGTGACGGCAGCCGCCACAGGCATCGACTCGAACATATACTCCTGCCAGTTCTTGCCAAGGGCATGGGCCGAGGGCGGCAACTCCGTGGTGAGGTTGTCCTTCAGTATCTTCTGCAACTGCGGGTCGCTGACCATCGTCAGCATCTGTTCGCGGTAGTTGTTGATGGCATCGTAGAGATGCTTGCCTTGTCCGCGCGAAGGAGCGAGCATGACCTGTGAGGCTGCTTCGAGGTCTTCCTTTCCACGGATGTTATGAACATCGCCGTCATCGCCGTCGGCCTCGCGCACGATGGCCTCCTTCAGATGTTGGGCGAAGTTGTAGAGCGAGTCGCTCATCGCCTGCACCTGCTGGGCTTTGTCGTACCAGGCCTTCACCTTCTCAGGGTTCTTCTTCATCTGCTCGGCGAAGTTATCATAGATGGCATCGTTCTCCTTGGCTGAATTCGCCGTGGTGCGGTTCAGGCTCTCCTCGACGACGGAGAAACCATTGAGCACCTCTGTCGAGACGTTCAGCGCCAACATCGCCATGAGGACCACATACATGAGGTTGATCATCTTCTGGCGAGGGGATACGGGTCTTTTCTTTATTGCCATTGTCGTTACATTTATTTAATGGGGCTTATCGGCCTATGGGCAGGGGGTGTGACTTTTATACTCCTTGCTGAGCCTTCATATTTACCGTCATGGCCTCTATCATGCGCGTGTAAATCTTGTTGAGTTCGGCAATCTGCTCGGCCATGCGGCGGCTCTGCTCGTTAATCTGGTCGATGGTGCCAATCTGCTGGCTGGCGCCCTTGAGCTGCATCTCATAGACGCGACTGATGCCGGTGAGCGTACGGTTGAGGTTCTCCATCTCCTCAGAGTCGCGCGTCAGACGCTCGCTCTGCTCGGCAACGGCTGCCAATACCTCGGTGAGTTTCTTCAGTTGCTCGACGTAGTTGTTCTGAGCATCTTCCATCTCGTCGTTGATGGTCGGAGCCACACCGCCGACCACACCGCCGATGATGCCACCGCCTCCAGCGACGAAGGCGCCTTCACCGTTGGCTACGACACCCGACACATCGCCTACAGCAGCAACGCCGCTGCCCGAGCCACCACCGCCAATGATGATGGTGCCGCCGCCTGCGCCACCGCCGATAACGGCAGCTGCCGAAGCATTCGCCGTGTCGTTTTCGGCCTCCTCGTCATTGTCTTCGGTATTGACATGAATGGGCAGGTTGTAGCCTTCTTCAGTCTTGTCGAAGGGACGGTCGAAACCGGAAATGAAGAACACTAAAACCTCGGTGCCCATACCTAAGAACAGCCAGAAGTTTGCTCCCGGCAGGTGGGTCAGTTTGAACAATGCACCCAGGATGACGATAGAGGCACCCCAGCTGTAGGCGTAGTTCATGAAAGTCTGTCCAGGCACGCTGTCGAGCCACTTCTGCAGACGATAGATGACGTTGAATCTGTTATACGTTGTCATTATTTCTTTCCTTTCTTTTGCTTGGAACTGGTTGTGTTTGCCAACGAACGTACGCAGCGGAAGCCGATGTACGAACGCGGCTGGTTCTGATATTCCCATGTGCGCCATGCCGAACGGATGTAAGACTCGGGATCTTTCCATGAGCCGCCACGCACGCTCTTCTTCTTCAGCTTATAGGGGTCTTCCTTGGCTGCCTTGTATTCGAGCTGCGGGTTGAAGTCGTTCATCGCCTCGACTCCTGCTTCGGTATAGATGGTGGAGGTCCATTCAGCCACGTTGCCGGCCATATCGAAGAGGCCATTGGTATTGGCACTGTAAATGCCTACTTTCGAGGAGATGAGGTTGCCATCCTTGGTGTAGTTGCCGCGGTCGGGTTTGAAGTTAGCGAAGAAACAGCCGTCGCCGCTCTTCACGTCGGCATTCTCCCAGGGGAACTCCGTGCCGTCCTTGCCACGGGCTGCATATTCCCATTCGGCTTCGGTAGGCAGACGGTAGCGCTGGATATAGCGGGCTTCGGGGCCGAGGCCTTTCAGCAGGTAGTCGGTGCGCCAGGCGCAGAAGGCATTGGCCTGCTCCCATGTCACGCCGACAACGGGATAGTCGTTGTAGGCTGGATTGGAGAAGTAGTTGCGCAGATAGACCTCATTGTCGGAGTTCTGGAAGTCGTTGACCCAACAGGTTGTGTCAGGATAGATGTTGACGATGTAGGTATTCAGGAAGTCCCACGGTCCTGAGAGCGGACGGTTGATGGTCTCGCTGACGATGCGTCCCTCGTCGTCGATATAGGCGGTATCCTTTGAAATCATGACGACTTCATCGGGGTTCACCGTATGGTCGGTGTTGAGGTCGCGCTCCTGTGCATTCATACGGTTTCGGCGGAGGGCTGCCGTGGTGTAGTCATAAACCTCATAGCGATAGTTCATCTGGGAAGCATCGAGCGATTTCTCTCCCGTCACAGGGTTGGTGACGTAGAGGGTCTCGATGATTTGCTGCTCTTCCTCGTTGGGTTTGCGCGGCAGCTGTTTCTTCCAGTCGAGATGAGGCGTGACAGGATCACCGTTCTTGTCCTCGGTAATCATATACGACTCGTCGACTTCTGCCATACGAGTACGGAGGATGCTGTCGCGCACCCACATGACAAACTGCTTATACTTTGAGTTCGTCACTTCAGTCTCATCCATCCAGAAGCCATCGACAGAGATGTCACGCACGGGTGTCTGTTTACCCCAAAGTGAGTCCTGCTGGTCGATACCCATGTGAAGGAATCCGCGGCCGATACGCGTCATGCCGAAGGGAGCCGGCTCGGCGAATGATCGTCCGCCGACACCAATGACCTCGCCGCCACGTCCCGTCGACGATGCCGACTTTGAGCCCATGCAGGCGGTCAGTAACAGTAAAAAGGTAAAGAGGTAAAAAGGCAGAAACCTTCTTGCCTGCACCTTCATTCTATTCTCTTTCATTCTTTTCATATTTCGTTCTACAATTATTTTTTGTGGTCTGGTAGATTGGGGGTCGACCATTTATCACCTTTTCATAGTATCCTCACACTCTGGTGGCGGTTACGGCCTTTCTTAAAGAGGTTGATGTCCATCTGATAGCCCAGGTGCAGCTCGTGGGAACCGTTGCCGGGGTTAAGGGCCGAGGTGTAGTATTCGTAGCTATAGCCGAGCATGATGCCCTGCACCACGCCTCCGATGAGCATCGTCACGGAGTTGGTGGGGCTGTAGCTCAGACCCGCATACATCATTTTTTTGTCGTAGGTATAGACGAGCCGACCGGTTATATCTGCCCGCCACGCCACGAGATCGGTTCTTACGAGAGCCGATGACTTTATGGTTAATAACGGATTTCTCAGCTTAATATTGTATCCGCCCGTGAAATAAAATGTCGGATCAATCTTCAATTCATTCGTTTCACCCAGTTCGATGGTAGGTGCGGTGAGGTGTTGCGCCGACGCTCCCACATACCACGGACCCCGCATATAATAAAGGCCGGCACTGACGTCAAGGCCCTGCCCTTCCGTCTCGGACGATGTAAAAGCAGGGTCGTTGGAGTCTTCAAGGTCGATTTTCGAGCCGTCGAGGCTCTCGCTGAGGAGTCCGGCCTGTATGCCGATGCCCAGTGTGCCTTTGAAGAGTTTTATCTTCGGTGAATATTGCAGTGACAGCTTCTGATGGGTAAAGGCACCGATACGGTCGTTGAGGAACTGCACGCCGGCACCGTGATAGCCTCTCATGAAATAGAACGGCATGTCGGCTGCGCCATACATTGTCTGAGGATTGTGTTTAAATCCTGCCAAGTCAAGGGCATAGGCAACACCGATGTTCAGCTTTGCATCCTTTCCGATGGCTGCCGGATTAAAAGCCGGCTCCATGTCGAAGTAATGGCTGAACAACGGGTCATATTGCGCGAATGCCGACAACGACACCCACGCAAACACCATCGTTAATATGACATATTTGCGTCTCAACACGATAATATAACGACAAGAAGGTCATATTATTGTGTGAGACGCAAAAGAAACTTAAGACTTTTTAATTATTCTTCCGATAACTCCTGATGGCCCATCCACTCATGAAAAGGCAGAAAACAGACAACGCCAGCAACTGATGGGCAACAGCCAAGAAGCCACCGCCCCTGACAAACACGGTCCGAATGCCGTCAATAAAATAATGCATGGGGTTGACATAGGTGGTGGCATACGACCAGGCGGGCATGGAGCGGGTCGGCGTGAAGAGTCCGCTGAGCAGCAACAGGCAGACAACGAAGAACCACATGACAAAGATGGCCTGCTGCATGGTGTCGCTGTAGTTGGACACCAGCAGCCCGAACGAGGAGAAAAACAACGCCAACAGCATGGCCAACACATAGACCAGCCACAACGGTCCTTCACAGGTGATGCCATAGACGACCCAGGCCAGCAAGAGACAGACGGTCACGATAAAAAGTCCTATCAGCCAATAGGGTATGAGCTTCGCCAGGATAAACGACCACTTCGAAACAGGCGTCACATTGATTTGCTCGATGGTGCCCGCCTCCTTCTCACCCACAATGTTCAAGGCCGGAAGGAAACCGCACATCAGCATCATCACGATGGCAAACAAGGCGGGTATCATGAACACCTTGTAGTTCAGGTGCTTGTTATAGAGATAGAGCGTAGAAATCTTCTTCTGCATGGCAGCTGCCGTCGGGGCCACATGAGCGGTCACAATCTGCGAGAGGTATCCGCTGCCGATGCCTCCTTTCGTGCCATTGACGGCATTGGCGGCAATAAGGACCTCTCCCCCACCCGACGTCATTTCGTTCTTTCCAAAGTCTTGAGGTATCACCAAGACAATGTCGGTGCGACTCTTCTCAACCTCTTTCAGCGCAGCATCATAAGACGGCTGCTGCCCCGTAAGGACAAAAGAGCGGTTGTGACCGATGCGCTGGACCAACTGCCTCGAAAGGGTGGAACGGTCGTTGTCGACCACACAGACCCGGATGTTCTTCACCTCTTGGTTCATCACCCAAGGCATGACACACATAATCACGATGGGAAACACAAAGATGAGTTTCGGCAGAAATGCATTCCGACGAATCTGGAGAAATTCTTTTTGGATGAGATATTTTATCATGTTTCGTCTTTTCACTTTTTATCATTCCAACCTCGTCTTGAACTTTTTGAGCGAGACAGCCAACAGCAGGAACGTCATGACTGAAAGGATGATGACTTCGCGCGTCACCTCGCCGACACCGACGCCCATGATCATCAGCTTGCGCATAGCCTCGATATAATACCGGGGCGGAACGACGGCTGACACCCACTGCAATATCGTCGGCATCGACTCTATGGGGAAGAGCATCCCCGAAAGCATCACGATCGGCATCAACAGCACCATTGCCGACAGCAGCAGCGCCATCAGCTGATTGGTGGCGATGTTCGAGATGAGAAGGCCAAGCGAAAGGGCCAGCAGAATATAGATGCCGCTGACAAAGAAAATCCATAGCAGCGAGCCTGCCAACGGCACGCCCAGCACGAAACGGGCCATGAGCAGAATCGTAATGAGAATGGAAAAGGCCAGCAACAGGTAAGGAACGGCCTTGGCAATAATGATCATCAGCGGTCGAACCGGCGACACCAGCAACACCTCCATTGTGCCCTTCTCTTTTTCGCGGACGATGCTGATACTTGTCATCATGGCACAAATCAGCATGAGCAACATACCCATGATAGCCGGCACGAAGTTATACGACGACTTCATCTGCGGATTGTAGAGCATCCGCTGATTAATCTTTGCCTGACCGGCATTCACGATGGTCTGTGTGGCATAGGTCGTCCATTGCTGTGCCATGTTGGGATCTGAGGCATCGACGATGAACTGCAGATTTCTCTCCGTTGCGAAATCTTGGCCAAACACCACTGCCATGTCGGCCTTTTGGTTGCGTATGAGCTGTTCGGCTTGTTGAGGTGTCTCGACGGCAGAGGTGATTGTGAAATATTCGGATGCTGCCAGCCGCTCGACGGCCTGCTGCGTCAGCAGGTCTCTCTGCGAAGTGACAACTACCGTGCGCACATTCCTAACATCGTTCGTAATGGCGAAGCCGAAGAGCAACATCAACACGACGGGCATTCCGAAGAGGATGAGCATCGTGCGGCGGTCGCGCAGGATGTGGCGCGACTCCTTGATGACAAAAGATATAAACTGCTTCATCTTTTCACTTTTTCACCTTTCCTTTTTCGTGCTTTGGTTCTTTTTGTTGACAAGTTAACGAGTTTTCACTCTCCCCGCTTGGCCTGTCGGGCGAGGAAGGTGAAGACGTGATCCATGTCGGGCTGGTGGAACCGCTCTTTAAGTTCGGCAGGCGTGCCGATGGCACTGATTTTTCCATCGACCATGATGGAGATGCGGTCACAGTATTCAGCCTCATCCATATAGTGAGTGGTCACGAAGACGGTGATGCCACGGGCGGCAGCATCGTAGATGAGTTCCCAGAACTGCCGGCGCGTGGCAGGGTCGACGCCTCCGGTAGGCTCGTCGAGGAATACAACACCAGGCTCATGGAAGATAGACACGGAGAAGGCCAGTTTCTGCTTCCATCCCAAGGGGAGCGAAGCCACGAGGTCGTGTTTGTGGGCTGTGAACTGTAAGCGTTCCAACAGCTCGTCGGTCTTGCAGGCAATCTCTTTGTCATTCATTCCATAGATGCCGGCAAAAAGACGGATGTTCTCTGCCACTGTCAGGTCTTCGTAGAGTGAGAACTTCTGCGACATATACCCGATGTGCTTCTTAATCTGTTCGTGCTCCGTCCGGATGTCATAACCCACGACCCTGCCAGTACCGCTCGTCGGCTGGTTCAGCCCTGTCAGCATGTGCATGGCGGTGGTCTTGCCGGCTCCGTTGGCACCGAGGAAGCCGAAGATTTCGCCTTTCTTCACCGAAAACGAAATGTCATCGACAGCATGGAACGTTCCGAAGGCTTTGACCAGATGGGAGACCTCGATGACGGGCTCTTGGCTGGCCTCCACCTTCTTTCCGCTCTCAATACCGGGAGGGTTGAAGACATCCCTGAAACGTTCGAGAATGATGTCGGGCTTATCAATGCCGCGCAGGTGGCCTTGGTCGAGAAACGCCACCCGCTCACAACGCCGCACCTCATCGAGGTAGGGTGTCGAAGCCACGATGGTGATGTCGCGTTCCTTCAGTGTGCCCAGCATGTCCCACAGTTCCTTACGGCTCACGGGGTCGACACCTGTCGTCGGCTCGTCGAGGAAGAGGACGCTGGGACTGTGGACCAGTGCACACGACAGGGCGAGTTTCTGCTTCATACCGCCCGACAGCGCCCCTGCCTTCCGGTCGCCGAAGCGTTCTATCTGGCTGTAGATGGCCTTGATGCTGTCGTAGCCCTCGTCGACGGTCGTACCGAAGAGAGTGGCAAAAAACTCCAGGTTCTCCCTCACCGTCAGATCCTGATAGAGCGAGAACCTTCCAGGCATATAGCCTACCCGGCGCCGTATCTCTTTCATCTGCCTGACGGTATCGAAACCGTCGACCGTGGCCGAACCCTCATCGGGCAGCAGCAGCGTGCAGAGGATGCGGAACATCGAGGTCTTGCCGGCCCCGTCAGGACCGATGAGACCAAACACCTCACCCTTGCCGACCGAGAAGGATACATCGTCCAAGGCCTTCACGCGACCGTAGCTCTTGCTTACGTTCTTTACGCTTATGGCATCCATTAATTTCCAGGGGTTTCAGTGAACTTCACTTCTCCATACATGCCGATTTTGGCAAAGCCGTCGTTTTTGATGGCCACTTTCACGGCATAGACCAAGTCGGCACGCTCGTCGTTGGTGAGGATGGTCTTCGGCGTAAACTCCGAACGGCCCGATATCCAGCTGACCGTCCCTTCATATTCCTTTTTCTGCCCGTCGCCATAGTCGGCAAAGACCTTTGCCTGCTGTCCGATCTTGACAGACTTGAGCTGTGCCGAAGTGACATAGGCGCGAATGTACATGTTCTCCGTGTCGGCGACCTTCACCAGGGGCTTTCCGACAGTCACGAACTCTCCGCGCTCCACATATTTCTCCATGACGGTACCGTTGATGGGGGCTACGACATGACACTTGCTGAGCTGGTCACGAAGCTGACTGACCTGCACGTCGACGGCCGTCTGTTGAGAGTTGAGGGTCGAGAGCTGGGTGTTGAGCGACGAGATCTGCGCGTCGAACTGGCGTTGCAACACCTGCACCTGCGACGTGGCATCGTCAAGCATCTTTCGCGGAGCGGCTCCGTCGGCCACAAGTTCCTCGTAGCGTTGTTGCTCGGTTTTTGCCGTCGACAACTGTTGTCGTGTGGCGGCAATCTGCTTCTGCAGGTCGGGCTTCTGACTCTGATAGACCTCCTTCGTGGCACCCAGCTGCTGTATCTTCAGCCAGACCTGCGTGGTGTCAATGAGTCCGATTTCCTGTCCCTGCCCGACGTTGTCGCCTTCGCCAATGCTGAAAGTCAGCAGTTGACCGCTTTGCTCGGCCGAGACGACGACCTCCGTAGCCTCGAAGGTTCCCGTTGCATCATACTCTTGTTGCTTGGTTCCACAGGCAACGAATAATGGCAGAAGGCCAAACAGATAAAAAGGTAAAATAGACTTGTTCATATTATTCATTCTTTCATTATTTTCATTTCTCATTGGCTTTCCCTCCGGCAGCCGACCTTCAATTACTCCTTCCCATCGTATACTTACGGTCGTAGACGGCTTTCAGCCACTCTATCGAGTGAATAGATTTCTGCGTACGGGCCGTATTTTCGTTGTTGATTTCCTTGATGAGGTCGGATATCTCAATGATGCCGTGAGCCAGCTTCGACTCGGCGGCCTGGCGCACCGACTGCCTGAGCCGGATGATTTCGTCGTCACTCGCCATCAGCTCCTCGGCCCGACGGATGTCCTCATTCTCCTGTGTCCATTGCAGGCGGTTGTTGAAGAGGAAGGTTTCACGCTGCACGCCGATGGTCTGTCGTTGCATCTCGAGGCGTTGTTTGTCTGACTTGCGGGTGTAGAGGGCTCCGACGTTCCATTGTACCCGCGCACCAATCATGGCGTTGAACGACAGGTCACGGTGGAACATGTCGTGATACATGTCGTAGCCGGGATAGCCGTAATAGCCGGTGGCAAAGAGTGACAGCCGCGGACGCAGCTGTGCATCGAGCATCCGCTCACGGGCATCGGCCAGCTGCTCTTGCATGGCAAAGAGCTTCAGTTCCGGACGCTCAACGACAGCCGGCGACGATGCCTCGGCTGCCGGTTGGTCGGGCTTCACGGGGTTCACCTGCTCCCACCCGCACAACAGAGCCAACGACTGGCCGACAGCCCGACGCTGCGACTGCAACACCACCAGCTGCTGGGTGGCATGGAGGCGTTCGGCCTTCACCGAGAGGTAGTCGCTCTCGGCAGCCACACCTTTCCGAAACATCGACGACAACTTGTCTTCATTGCTTTGCAGAAGGGTCTGAAGGTCGGTATTGAGTTTTATCTGGTCGTCAATCAGCAACAGACCGAAATACAACTCGTTGACACGCCCCGCCACCTGATAAAGTTCTGTTTCGTTCTGGGCGGCATCGACGTCGGCCTGACGGCGGGCGACGTCACGCTGAAGGCTGATGGCGCCACCATCGTAGACCGTCTGCTGCACATCGACACCCACACGGTATTGTTCCTTTTGCAAACCTTTCACCTCCTGGCCCTGCTGCGACAGCATCTGCCGCATCCCGTCGGGCAATGTCACCACTCGGTTCTGCCAGGTCGCCTGTGCCGACACCGACAGCTGCGGCAGCCATCCGGTCTGCAGGTTCTGCAGAGTCAGGTCGGCGGTCTGCGCAATCAGGTCGTAACGGCGGATGAGCGGATAGTTGCTCCTGGCGGCCTGCTGACATTCGTCGAGCGTCTGGGCATGAAGGCCTGCCAAGGCTAATACCGACAATAACAAACTGATAGTTTTTCTCATATTACGCTAAGCTTTTCTTCTTTTCGGGTGCAAAGGTAGCGACTTTTACCAACAGTAGCATTATCTTTTCCTATGAATAAATGTCCTTTTCGTACGAATTTTACGATTTAGACAGGTTAATTCGCTTCTTTTTTGTATCTTTGCAACATAAAAGCACTGAAAAATGAATAAACTCAACCAATTCAACCTCAAGCAACTGAGCGAACTGCTCAAAGGAGAAAGCGACCGGCAACTGCTCGACAACTACATCTCGCAAAACCTCATCGTGGCTCGCAATCCTCCCGTCACACGACTGTTGTCGAAACTGTCAGAAGACACCTATGTGCTGCCTGAGATGAGGGTGATGGTGCTCAAGAAAGGCTTTGCACAGCCTACCGTCAACTTGATGGAACGTCGCTTCGAAGCCGGACAGGTCATTTTTCTGAGTCACAACAGCATCGTCCGACTGGGTGATTTTTCGGAAGATATAGAAGGGTTCGGCATCTCACTCACCGACGAACTCGTCAGCCTCGCCTTTCCCACGGCGGTGCCGCCCATGCTCGACGGGCATGTGCGTGACTTCAACATTCCACTTCCGCCAGAAACGATAGAACTTTTAGAGTCCGTCCACACATTATTATATAATATAATGCAGCGCGACGACCACGACTCGCAAGTCGTCCTACACCTCGTGGCGGCTTTCCTCTGGCAGGTCAACCACTATTGGAACCAACAGGAAAACGAAAGCCGCAATGCCCTCTCAAGAGAGCAACGCCTCTTTGCCGATTTCGTGCAGCTTGTCAGCCAATATGCCACCCAACAACACAACATCGACTTCTATGCCCAACGGCTATTCCTTTCGCCGCGTTACATGAGCACACTCGTCAAACAAGTCAGCGGAAAAGCTGCCAAGCAATGGATTGACGACGCCATCGTCACACGCATCAAAGTGGAACTCAGACACTCCAACAAGACCATCCAGCAGATGACCGACGAGATGAACTTTCCCAACGCCTCCTTCTTCTGCAAATACTTCAAACGACTCACAGGGACAACCCCCAACGACTATAGAAAGGTGAAAAGTGATTAGTCGTTTGGTGACGACCCAACGACTAATCAACTTTTCACTTTAATAATTCCTCCAACTCCTCCTTGTGGTGTCCTGGCAAGATGATATGATGGTTGCCGATGGGGTCCGTCAGGAAGTAAGCCGTCCGGGCTGGGTCGCCGAGGCGGATAACCTGCTGGGTGCGGCAAAGGTCTGGCTGCGCCTGGTTGCGGATGAGGTCACCCTCTTCGATGAAGCACCGCGACAGGTCGCCCGACACTTTAAAGATGGTCACCGGGCCCTCCTTCATATAGCCGCGGATGCCCACGCCAATGCCCGACTCGAAATGGGTGTCATACTCATAGCGTTCGACAAGGTTGAAGGGAATGGTGCAATGGGCAAACAGCATCTCACCCGACTCGGGGTCGATGCGGGCCGGATTGGCCTGGAAGCCACTAACACCCAACAGCGAACGGGCTATCATCATTGAGAGCATGGCAGGCACATCGCCTTCGCAACCAGCCACAAGGCCTTCGCTGTTGAGACGCGCCAGTGCCAGACAGCCCGTGTTATGTACTGCCGTCAGAAGGTCGAAACAACGAATGGTCAGACCCTGCAACCGACGACGTTCAGCCACACAGCGCAAGGCTCTGTAGATCTGGTCGGCACCCGGGAGGGCCTTGCGGATGGCATCAGTGGGAGCCTCCTCCGTGACTTCCGCGAGCGGTGTCCGGGCAATGGTATCCAACAGTTCCTGCATCGGGATGTCCTCGAGTTCGATATCTAAACGGTTTCTGACCATCGTCTTGTCGGCATGACTCGCAATCAGCCAGTCGGAAGGCTCACCGACGATGCCCAACCGGCAGCCTTGCAGACGCCTCAGGGCTTCGCCGACACGCTCCAACAACGCGATGCGCTTCGACACATAGGCTGCTGAACCATGAAGGACCTCTCCCTTCAAACCTTGTTGGCGAAGGAAGGACAAAATCTCCAGCGAGGCAGCCAGCGAATTGCTCTTGCCCGAAGCCAACAGGTAGAACGGACGCGACGAACGCTCGCGCAACTCGGGAAGCAACCGACGGAAAAGACCTTCGGTGCCGCCCGTACGTACGAAAATCAAGTCTAAAGCATGACTTCCATAGTCGGAGAAGTCGGCACCCCTGTACTCATAGTCCATCTGAAGACCACCCAGAAACTCACAGGTCACTGCACCGACAGCCTCCTCATCGTGCAGGCCCGACGTCAATGTGTATACTGCTGTTTTCATCATCTTATTATTTATAGAAAAGTGTTTAAGTTTAACAGGTTTGACTTCGTCGACCTTCAGTTCGCAAAAATACGGATTATTCTTTAAACCTCCAAATATTTCCTCTGTTTTTTCTCCTTGGCGAAATTTTAATACTTTTAACGCGCTGGCTGTGCAAGATTTCCCGTCTTCCTGCGTTTAATAAGAAAAAAGATGATATGAAAACAACGAAAATGATACTATGGGGCTTTGTGCTGTTAGCCCTCACCTTCACCGCTTGCTCCCAATCAGCATTGGAAGGCGACTGGGACCCGATGAAGTGGACAGCCGAGGAATCCTATCAGATGGTCGACGGTATTTTTATGGTGCCACAAGAAGGTGCCACGTTCACCTTTACCTGCAAGAATTATTCGAAACCATGGGTTTCAGATGCCCAGCAGGGTGGCATTTATCTCCGTCCACAAGAACCGCAGCCCGAAACACCTTACGACTTCAATATAATTGTCGGTGACACCTTCCGTGCCGAGATACATGACAACATATTCACCGTCACCTTCACCCCTAACACCGCCACGTCCTCCCGGCTGGTCTCCATCACCGTTACGGCCGGCGACATCTTCTACACCTTCCGCTTTGCCTATAGAAACCCTTGAAACCTCACGAGAGTCCCTTTTTCCTGACTTCGGCGATAAATCAGTGTTCCCAACCACAAAGTCAAGGGGAATTTAGTCATATTTAGTGTTCTAAATTCCATCATATTACTGTCCGCTAAACACAATTATGGCTATCCCAACTCTTTGAAACACAGGAGTTGGGATAGTTTCTCTTTCGTGACAAGCTCCCTTATTCATTTTCGTTGTCATCTGGCGGTGATTCTGCCGCCTGTTCAAGCATTAGTTACTTTGATTTTGTTTGGACTTAAATACAAGCCTTAATACTCATCCGTGTTAAAGTTTAAATACCGTATTGGATACCAAGAGCTTACACTCTGCAGTGTGACTATTGTGTAGTTATTTGGCGCTAAATGAACGGAAAGGACGGATGTTTACGCCAAGAGTTTCTTCACGATTTCGGAGATGACGCGGCCATCGGCCTTGCCAGCCAACAGCTTGCTGGCGGTGCCCATCACCTTACCCATCTCTTTCATGCTCGTGGCTCCCACCTCAGCAATAACCTTCTTTACCTCTGCCTCAATCTCATCCGGAGAGAGTTGCTTGGGCAGATAGCTCTCAAGAACCTCTACCTGGGCCAGCTCCGCATCGGCCAAGTCCTGACGGCCGGCTTGCGTGTAGGTCGTTGCCGTCTCCTTGCCCTGCTTGGCAAGCTTCGAGATAATCTTCAGCGCATCAGCATCGGCCAAAGTATCGTTGGCACCGGGAGCCGTCTTTGCCTCCAAAAATACTTTCTTGATATTGCGAAGCGTCTCCAGACGCACTTTGTCGCGAGCTTTCATCGCGGCTTTGATGTCTTCACTAATTTGATCGAATAGTGTCATAATATCGATGTTTTAAAGTAATAGTTATTCGTGAAATGCAAAAATAATCATTTTCCTTCTGGATAATCCACTTTCTCACGAAGTTTTAGCCTTTTTTAGCGATTACACCATAAAGAAATGATTATCGTTTCCGCTGTTTTCTGATGAAAAATTCGTAATTTTGCCCCATGTAAATAATAAATGATGATGAGAGTGACAAAGGAAATCAGAAATAAGCTGTGGATGCTGACCGTGATACTGGCCCTCGGCAACTTTACGGTACTGGCTGTCAGCGAGTGCTGTGACAGTCCCGCCGAGCAGGAAGACGTATCAAACGTTGCCGATAAGGTCTGGGCGTTCAGTCAGACACACCCGGAGGGCTTTACACTCAACATCCGAACCATGACGGAGCCCACGGAAGGCATTGCCGTCAGTTATGCAGAGACGCAAAACTGCCACTCCCGCAACCAGCTCGACAAGGTCGTCCGCCATGCCCTCCATCACGAGGGCTTTGTCGGAGGATGGCTAAACACGGAGAATGGACTGTATTACTTTGACAGTTCAAGGCTGTTTCCGGAAAACTCACTGAAGGATGCCATCCTGTTTGGCAAGGAGAACGGGCAGCATTCGGCCTACATCATTTCCAACCACACTGACATCCCCATCAATGGAAAGGTTGCCGAAATCGTCGGGCGCGGCACGCTGGTCATCGGAACAACCGGTGACTACCGACCATTGTCGTTCTGTGAAGACGACGGCACCTATTGGGGATTTGGCATAGAGGTCGCCAAAGAGATTGCGGACGGATTAGGTGTGCAGGCCGCATTCGCCAAGACCTCATGGCCTACGCTGACGGCTGATGTACTGAAAGACCCACAGACCTTCGACCTTGCCATTGGCGGCATTACCATCACCGATGCCCGGCGTGAGACGATGTCAATGAGCGATGGCTACCTGGCTAACGGAAAGACCATCCTCTGCAGAGCCTCTGAGAGCTATCGATACAAATCACTGGCTGACATCGACAAGTCCGAAGTGCGAGTGATGGTAAATCCAGGCGGACTCAACGAGAAGTTTGCCAATGAGAACCTCTCACACGCAACGATTATCGTCCACCAGAAGAACGAGGAAATTCCCTCACTCGTTGCCGAGGGAAAGGCAGACGTGATGATTACGGAAATCACCGAGGTTCCTTATTACATCCAAACAGACTCCCGTCTTGCAGCCCCCTTGCTGGACGAGCCTTTCACCCACGGCGAGATTGGGGTGCTGATGCAGAAGGGACAGGAAGATTTACTGCAAATGGTCAACAATACCATCCGCCGGATGAAGGCTGACGGAACCCTCCACCACCTGCATGAGAAATATGGCCTGGTCTATGCTTATTGATAAGACGGTTCGCAACCAGAAGATTTTTTCACCTTTGCACCTTTTCATATAACTTGCTTACTTATCGACTTGTTTACTTGTCTACTAACAAATGAGTTAAGCCTCAAACCAAAATAGTATGGAAAAAACTTTCAATGATAAACTACATGAGGACCTGAAACTGTTCCTTCTGTCCATGAAGGAGGTGGACGAACGGCTCCCCGAATGTCCCGACATCGAAGAAAAATGGGAAGACATCGCCAAGGCCTATATTCCCGATGGCATCCGCGAGTTCAACGACTACCCTTCGGCCTCGCTCGGATGGATGATGTATATCGGAATGGCAGTCGCAAAGTTCTGGGATGCGGAATGGACGATATACTCAAAGATTGATGACCTTTACGCCTACATTCGCGACAAGCGGGGCTATGACAGCATGGATGAATACATCCGTGAAGACGTGCTCTTGCTAAAAGCCGCCGACTATACCGCACTGGAGAAACTGGTCGGCGAATGTGCCTCGCGAGTCTATAATGCCCTTCGCCACCAAAACATAGAATCGGGAACCAAAGAGGCTTTCAATGCCTATGTGTCATGCCTACACCAGCTCTACCTCTTCGGAGCTGCCATGCAGCTGAAACGAATGGGCTATCACATGACAAAGATGAACGGATGAATATTGAGGATTTCCGCAACTTCTGCCTGTCGCTGCCCGACGTGACAGAGGCGACACCCTTTGAGAAATTTTCAAAGGGCAAGTTCACCATTCTGGTGTTCTACGTCAACAGGCATATGTTCTGCTACTTCAACATTGATGACTTCGAAAACATTACCATCAAGTGCGACGCGTCAAAAATTGCAGAACTGAAGGAGAGATACCAAGCCGTCAGCGAACCCTTCAACGGAGACAGACGCTATTGGATCAGTGTCAAGCCTAACGATGATTTGCCCGACGACAACCTGAAAGAGTTAGTGAGACAATCATACGAAATCGTAAAGAGCAAGAAAAAATGAACCTGAAGATGGACCCAATGGGACGAGCCATTGCCGACTACCACCAGACCGGTCAGGCCGACCGGCTCAGGGTGTTCTCACCAATGTTTGAGGAGGACGAGATACCCCTGCAAACCCTTTTCCGTACCTACCACGACATGCCCGAGATTGAACGTAAGGCCCTCGACATGACAAGGGGAAAGACCCTTGACGTGGGCGCCGGTGCCGGATGCCATTCGCTGGTCCTCCAGGCGAAAGGCATCGATGTCACCGCCATCGACATCTCGCCACTCTCAGTCGCCACGATGAAAGCGCGAGGAGTGAAGAACGCCAAGGAACAGGACCTCTTCACCTTCGAAGGACACACCTTTGACACCATCCTCATGCTGATGAACGGCATCGGCATCGTCGGCACCCTCGACCGCCTCCCTGTCTTCTTCCGACAACTCGACAAGATATTGGCTCCCGGAGGCCAGCTGCTGTGCGACTCGTCCGATATATGCTATGTATTCGAAACCGAAGACGACATCATTGAGCTGCCTGAAGGCATCGGCTACTACGGAGAGCAAAACTTCCAAATGCAGTATAAGGACACCATCGGCGAACCCTTCGACTGGCTGTATATCGACGCAGAAACCCTAACGGAAAGAGCCGCGATGAATGGCTATGCCGTCGAAGTCGTCGCCGAAGGCAACCATTACGATTATCTGGCAAGAATAACACAAAACCGCCCTTGAACGCCGACGGTGCTGAAAGGGCAATGGCTTAACTACTAACTACTTTCCGAAAGCACGAGCTGAAACGGGACTCAGCACAAGTGCACCGACAGAGTTCAAGGACTACTTATTTCCTTAACGACAGACAGAGGTACATTATTTGCGTCTACGGACCTGAGCAACATCATCAGGCAAGGTGATGTTGGAGAATGGGTCGTAGCCGGTGTAACACTTGCTGTTAGGTTCCTGCCGGTTCAGCTTCAGCCAACGGCTCCAGCCTGTAATCTGGTTGAAACGCAACGGCCCATAGACCTCGTCTAAGGTAAAGCCCCACGATAAGCCTTCACCACTTTGCTTTTCATCCAACAATATATAATACTGGCCATCAGCATCGAAGAGGATACCTAACATTCCGTAGTCTATGATGAAGTGTCCCTGACAGCAAAGCAGCACGCTGAGATCCACATTGTGCTCATTTTCCTGAAGCCATCTGCTGGACTGCTGATAGACGATAGTGCGGTCGAATGCCTTGCCGAGCGGACTGTCGAAGGGGGAGCCAAACACGTCGGGAAGCGCCAGGCTGAGATTGGCTGCATAGTCGATAAGGTCGTATTCGGGCTGTGACTCGTCGATGCGATAGGCGTTGGCAGTCACCTCGTCTATCTTTGCCCGTACATCCTCGCCACCGTTCTGGTAGGCTGCGATAAGGCGGTCGGTGAAAATCTTTATCTCTGACCCCAGGGCATCAATCTCAGCGGTGCGATAGACACTCATGTCGTGATAGACAGGCTCAGGATCACTGTCTTCTGCCTTTTCCTCGGCGGTTTCATCCCAGGCATCAACCGTTGCCTTGGTGAACCGAGTCAGGGCCTGTTCCAGATTGTCGGGATTTGCTGAGAGGGCATTAATAAGCTCTGTGTAATTGCCGCCCTCGCCTGGGACGACGAAGGTAGAGAGCACGAGGTAGTCGGTGAGGGGAGCCAGCTCAAACTGGTATTCTGCGGTATTCATCAGGCAGGCGTCGAGATAGACCACGCTGGGACGCACGGAAGCCTGCTGGATAGCCTGGGTGAGGGTCTTGGCGGTGAAGTGGCTCTTGTCATGGCCGTCGTCATACACCACCCCACGGCTGCGTACAGCAGCAAAATCAACGGGTGTCTCGTCGTTCGGCATGAAGCCGCCTCCATGGTCGCTCAATACGAGGATATACTTACGGGCTGGACAAGTCTGGGCAGCCCAGTTGATGAAATTCGTAAGGGAATCGGGACGAGTGACATCGGCATTGTCGGGGCCGAAGACGGCGCTCATGTCGGGCTCGGCAAAGTCCTCGTCAGCATCGCCTGAAACGAATGCTTTCTCTTTGTCGACCACGAAGCGGGCAGTCTTGCCGGCAAAGGGATAGTATATCTTGAAAATATCTAATTCCTTCAGGGCCTCATCATATTCGGGTGTGCCTGGCTCTACATAATGGCCCAACATTTCCGAATACTCCTCGTACAAATCCTGCATACTCTCAAGCGAGGAGAACTTATACTGCGCCACTATGTTGACATTCTTGTAGCTTTCATCGTCGGCAAAGTAGAACTGCATCATATTGCCCAACAGTTGCATGTCAAGATTACCGCCACCATGGCCATAGTAGATAATGGTGTAGTCGGAGAGCTTCTGCCCGTCAGGCCCGGTCTTAGGGGTCTCATTGTTATCATCACTGCACGATGCAAGGCTCAACAACGTCATCAGGGCAGCAAGCATCAAGAAACTAAAAAATGGCTTTCTCATTGTCATAAAACTTTTATATTTTGCTTTCTCTAAAGATATCCTCTTTCGCCAATGGCTTTGCAAAAGTACTAATATCTTTTGAGAAACCGGTACTTCATGGCAGATTATTTTCGACTTATTAACTTTCAAAAGTAAATATACATGAACATCTTCCTCATACCACTTACCACTATCTGTTCTTCAAAGAAATCACAAAAATTGAAGGAATTATTTGGGGTTCATCCAAACAAACCGCACCACCAGAGGCGATGTAGGGCGATTACAAGCCAAATTGGACAAACAAATGGTTCTTATTATATGAGAGTTCCCGAAATCCATTCATGACATACTGCGCCATATACCATCTATACATCATCACCACCTTGGCTATATGGGAACATTTTGGGAACAACAAGCCCACTGACTATTTACATTACTGTTGAAAATCAGTGGGTTG
>JAFSRY010000058.1 GCA_017445845.1 Prevotella sp. | reverse complement strand
TCAATTAGGGTGACCTCCGGCAGTCAATCCTTCCTTTCTACAACAAAGGTAAGGAAAAACTGGTATATTTTCTCGTATATTGAACGTTAAATAATTTAAGAGTTATTGAGGACTCTTATTACAGACTGCAAAGTTAAAGAAGGGGCAACCTGCTTATAGCCCAAGGCAACGCCTTGGGTTTTGAAATCGTTCTTGGGCTGCGCCCTGTAAGGTAGGGGCACCCTATATACAATCTAAGTCTTTCCGTTGGTTGAGGTATGAGAAATGAGGAACCGAGGGTCGGCTGACGACCTTCGGTTCCTCCGTTCTTAGAAGTCTCCGGGTTCGTAGAGTCCGAAGTTAGGGTCTTTCTCCGGCTGCCAGGTCCTGACTTTTATCAATGGCTTCTGCGGGTCGTTGATGTCGACCATGAGCATGAGGTATCCCTTGTCGCCATAGGTAGACGAATAGTAGTCCTGCGCAATCTGTATGCCATACGACTCTCCTGCCGACATGCCGAGTTTGACGATGTCGTTGTTGGAGAAGCGGATATTGACGAACTCATTCTTCGCGAAGCAACGCTTCAGGTTCTGCAGATACTGGTCTTTGGTCTGACGGTTTCTCTTGATAATCTGGTTGCCGTCGCTGCTGATACTCGACTGGTTCTCGATGTTGACATTGTTCGCTGCCTTGCGGATTACCGTTCCCGTGATGATGACGGCATCATCGTCGAAGACTGAGCTGATATAATCCAGACGCTTCAGGGCGTATGCTGTCTTGTAGTTCTCCAGGAAGTTCATGATGGCAAATCGCGACCCTTCATCCCATACGCCTTTGTTGAGGATGTCGTCCTCAGCCGTCTTTCCCAGTCCGAAGGCGATATTGTCAATTTTCTTTTCTTTGTCGAAGGTCAGGACGACATCTTCTACAAACGACTTCTGCACCCCCGAAGCGAACGAGAACGACATCATCAGTCCTCGCTCCGTCACGGTGCCGTTGTTGTCATAGAAGCGGATGTCATTGGAATTGAGCACCTTCGAGCGTCCATACTCCATGAGCTTACGGAACATATCCCATCCATTATCCGTGAACAGATGTCTTACCGACTGATAGCTTTTCTTCTTGACGGCACCGACGACTTCTTCCAGCATCTTGGTGTATGCCAGGGCTTCCTTTCCCATAGGCGTCGGAGCTTTCAGCACGGCAGCGGAATTGGTCGTGAAGGTAGAGTCGGCCAGCTGTGCCAGTTCCTTCTCCTGTTTCTTGCTCTTTTTCTGTCCGATGGGAACGCTGACGGTAGCCTTGCGCATGGGTGTTGCTCCGAGGACATTCAATACCGACTGCACCTCGGGGTCGCTGACGGCTTCGCCCCGGAACTCATACTCGAACTTCACCTGCAGCTGTGAGCTGGTGAAGCCTGGCATCAGTTCAATATCGCCCCATCCGTCCTTGGCACTGCACAGGGCACTCCAGCTCTGGCCGTCCCAATAGGTATAGCCCAGCGAGTTCACGGGTTTGCCCTTGTAGGTGAAGAAGAGTCGCATCTGGTCATCGTCTCCATTCTCTGCCCGCACCGACAACTGGCTGAAGGTCTCGTCCATACGCTCCTTGATCCAGTTGGTCAGCACATGCTTGCTGCCGTCGGCATCGGTATACATGACATCGTTGGGATACTGCAGCGACTTCAAGAGCGACAGCGACCAGAAGTAATAGCGCAGCACATTGTCGGCCATGCCTTTCTCCTCGGCCCTTTCCGCCGACTTCACCAAGTCCATGACACGCCATTTACGCAGTTCGAAGATCTTGTCGATTTCCGACTTCTTAATCCATCTCACCACGTATGCCTCTGGTTCCCTCTGCAGGATGCGCTGTTCGGTGTTGGTCAGCGTGGCCTGTGAGTAGGTGTTGACGGTCTGCATAAACTGCGACTGCTCATCCAACTCACCATTGTTATTGGCGACTTCGAGTGTCCGGTGCGACTCACTCGAGACGTTGGTGGCAATCTTGCCTATCAAGGCTGCCAAAGCATTCTTCTCGGCCTCAGCCACCGTCTTACCCCAACCCTCGCCAGTGAGATACTCCTCACTGTCGCGCACTTCTTCCCACGTTTGTGCAAGACCACTCAACGACAGCATGAGTGACAGCATCAAAACGATAATTCTGTTTTTACGCATATTGCTTTCCTTTAACTATGATTATCTAATGCCCAACTTTTCACTTCACTACTTTCATACCGTTCACGATATAGATGCCCTTGGGCAGCTGTTTCATCACTTCGTTGGCGTTGCCCGACTTGATGAGGACTCCCGAGAGGTCGTAGACCTTCACGTTGTCTGCCGGCACCATCTCCTGAATGTCGATGTCGTCGGTGTCGCCATTCATCAGGTCGTCGATGGTCAGCAGCTTCGCACCACCGTTCGGGTGGAGCGTGTAGGCCTCAAACGGACGCACCTCGCGATAGCCGGCGACGAAGACGCTGCCCTCGGGATAGTTGCCATAGGCAGCATTGCGGTTCACGGCATACACATCAGACTGTGGCGCCACACGTTGGAAGGCCGGCATGAGCACACGGTCATCACTCTCCATGACCCTCTGCTCCGTCATATACACCTCGGTATTGGAGGCACTGAACGTCACCGTGCCAGCCTGGTTGTATTCTGACAGATAGAGGGCGTTGTTGGGCATACTGATGAGGTAAGGCACGTTGGCCTCGATGCGCTCGGCAGGCATCAGGCCCTGATGGGACAGCGTACGCAGCCAGAAGGGCTTGCCGGCGAGTCCCGACCCGAATGGTGCCAGTGCACCGTTCTTCTCGTGGCGGATGTTCTGCACGTTGAACGGCAGGGCAATGGTCTCCCAGCCTCGGCTGACACCGATCTGTGTCGTCATGCGGTAGTCGTGGGTGTAGACGATGCTGTCGGCATAGAACGGCTCCGGACAGTACCAGTTGTTGTTACCGTCTTCCGTGTCAGTGAGCACTATCAGACGTGCATGGCCGTCGACAACGACATTCGTCACCGACTGGGGAGCCAGCGACTCCTCGTTGACATAGACCAGCAGGTTCGGGTTCTCGATACTTGCATACACCTCTTGTGGGATGTTTGCGTTGCTGGCCTGTATGCTGGACAGTGAGGAACAGTTGTCGAAGAACAACTCCCAGTTACTGACCAAGGGAGTGTTAAAGTTGCGCAGGTCAACGCTCACCAAACTCGAACAGTCTTTGAACATTGCGTAGAAGTTGGTGACATTCGCTGGATGGAAGCCGCGCAAGTCAAGGGTCGTCAGCGAGGAGCACTCTCTGAACATCGACTCCATGGTCACGGCATTCGAGGTATCGAAGCTGCTCACGTCGAGAGTCGTCAGACTGCGGCAGCCCTCAAAGACACCCCACATGTTGGTGACAGACATCGTATTGAAGCCGCTCACGTCAAGGTCTTGCAGGTTGTAGCAGTGATGGAACATGCCTTGCATACTCTCCACACGTTCCGTATGCAGGTTCTCTATGCCCTCGATGACCGTCAGGTTGTTCATATTATAGAACCAGTGGTTCGTCGCTTCCGGCCTGTAGTCGGCAAAAGAGTCGGAGAATACGACGCGCTGGATATCAGGGCTGTAGGCGTTCCATCCACGGTCGGGATAGTCACCGAATGGGCCGACGCTCATGCCGCCTCGGGCATCCTTCTGGCCGTCGTAATAGAAGGTCAGTACGGTGTTGTTATCTGAGAGGACGGCGTAGGGTTCGGGACTAGCAGGTGCATCCTTCGCCGTGAAGTACCCGGGATTATTCACACCGCCGTCAATATGGGCATAGGTATAGTCCGTATGGTCGGGATCGTAAGTTGTACCTGCGCCACCAACAAGATTGGTGCAATTCTTGAACATCCATGTACCATCTGCGAAGGAGGTCACTGCAGCCGTACTCCACTGGTCACCAACAAAAATGGTCGACAAGCTGGAACAATCTTCGAACACTGAAAGCATGGACTTCACATTGGCGGTATTAAAACTACCCAAATCGAGGGTCGTCAAACCAGAACATCCATAGAACATTTGATACATAGACTTCACACGGGCTGTGTTGAAGCCACTCACATCAAGGCTCGCCAGACTAGAACATCCATTGAACATCTGATACATAGATGTCACATTCCCAGTGTTGAAACCACTCACGTCAAGGCTCATCAAACTAGAACAGCCAGAGAACATAAACCTCATGTCCGTCACATTAGCGGTCTTGAGATTAATTATTCCTTCAATTGATGTGAGGCTGGAGCAATCATAGAACCAGTAGGCCGTGCTTGTCAGCGTTGTACAACTGGAAAAGGAGTCGTCAAAAACTACCGTCGTAATATCGCCTGCATGTCCGTTCCAACGTTCAGAAGACTCTTCGAACGGCCCGACACTCATGCCGCCTCGGGCATCCTTCTGGTCGTCGTAGTAGAAGGTTAGTACTTTGTTGTTATCTGAGAGGACGGCATAGGGTTCGCCGGGCGAATATTCATTCAAGAGTTCCTCTATCTTATCGCACACAGTTTGAATCTCCGTCGCGAAGTGGTTGGCTTCGAAGCTGTCCATCATCGCACGCTCCTGATAGAAGTGGTGGCTTTCATCGAGCATCCATGTCAGGTCATTCCTCAAATCATCCAGCACCCCTTGCAGACTGTCGTTTGGCATGGTGATGTCGGAACGGGAAAGGACATCCTCACCATGAACCATCGTTTGCAACAGACGCTGCCAGGCATCATAGTCATAGACCAGTGTCGTGACGTCCGACATGCCCTGACCCTGGACGAAGGCGATGGCCTTCACGACGACGTTCGTGGTCACGGGAATGGGATCTTGGTAGAGTGTGTTTTGGGTGTCTACCGTCATATTGTCACGAAGGTTGTTAGCCTCATCCTCTGTCGAATACCCTTCCATGGCATAGAAGATGATGGCACCTTGGGTATCGGAAGTCATCGTCAGATTGTCACCCTCGAAATTGAAATAAGGCGCATAGATTTCCGTCGGTGCATCCTTCGACGTGAAGTAACCTGGGTTGGCTGTTCCTCCGTCGATATGGGCATAGGTATAGTCCGTGTGATTTTTATCATAAGTTGTGCCTGCGCCACCTACGAGATTGGTGCAGCCCGT
Source organism: Prevotella sp. (assembly GCA_017445845.1). Classification (GTDB taxonomy): domain Bacteria; phylum Bacteroidota; class Bacteroidia; order Bacteroidales; family Bacteroidaceae; genus Prevotella. The sequence goes on along the minus strand of JAFSRY010000058.1, from coordinate 4,640 downwards.
GAACACCTCGTTACCTTCTGTCACCGCTGCTGTGCTCCATCCATTGCCAGCATAGATTGTCGTCAGGCCGGAACAGTCATAGAACATATTGTACATATACGTCACATTCGCGGTATTGAAACTACTAAGGTCAAGGCTCGTCAGGCCGGAACAGCCAGAGAACATTTTTCCCATGTTCGTCACATTTGACGTATTGAAATTGCTGACATCAAGGCTCGTCAGGCCGGAACAGTAAGAGAACATATAACCCATGTCCGTCACATTCGACGTATTGAAGCCGCTCACATCGAGGCTCGTCAGGCCGGAACAGCCAGAGAACATTTCTCCCATGTTCGTCACATTCTCTGTATTGAAGCCACTCACATCAAGGCTCGTCAGGCCGGAACAGCCATCGAACATTTCTACCATGTCCGTCACATTCGCGGTATTGAAATTACTCAAATCAAGGCTCGTCAGGCTGAAACAAAAACTGAACATGCCGAACATGTCCGTCACATTCTCCGTGTTGAAGCTACTGACATCAAGGCTCGTCAGACCAGAACAGCCACAGAACATGCTGTTCATGTTGGTCACATTTGACGTATTGAAGTTGCCCAAATCAAGGCTCGTCAGACCTGAACAGCCACAGAACATAATTTCCATGTCCGTCACATTAGCGGTCTTGAGATTAATTATTCCTTCAATTGATGTGAGGCTGGAGCAATCATAGAACCACCAAGCTGTACTGGTCAAAGTCGTACAATCGGCAAAGGAGTCGTCAAAAACTACCGTCGTAATATCGCCTGCATGTCCGTTCCAACGTTCAGAAGACTCTTCGAACGGTCCGACACTCATGCCGCCTCGGGCATCCTTCTGGTCGTCGTAGTAGAAGGTCAGTACGGTGTTGTTGTCACTCAGCACAGCATAGGGTTCCTGTGCCCACACCTTGGTGACTGCCAAGGACAGTATAACTGGTATTACGGATAATATTTTAAAGTACTTCATAGGTCTTCAAATTTGTGAAATTCGTAAAATTCGTGGTAGTAAAAGTCATTTCATCCGTGGTTATTTGTACAGTGACGTCCTCTTCGGTGCAAGGTTCGGGTCGGGGTTGTCCCCCTCTTCTGGCTGTTGCCCTTGGTTCGGTTCCTCGGCGGCATACTGTTGGATGAGTACATCGCCCTGCTTGGGACTCTGCGAACCGGCAATGATGATGACGAGTGAGAGTCGTTCGAGCCGTGAATTAGTGTTCTCACCGACTGTCACCTTCACCTCGCCGTTGCCGACGCCCTCGGTAGGTTCTACATGCAGCCACGACGATGCCGACGAGGGTACGAAGGCGCGCCATGCGGCATTACTCGTAATCTGTATCATCTGTGTGCCGCCCGTCGAGAGGAAGTAAGGCAGTTCGCCAGGGCTGACGGAGAGTTCGATATTCGTCTTTCCTGTCTGGCTGACTTCTATCTCGGTGCTGTTGCTGCCATACTGTATGGTGAAGGTAGCGGAGCGGTCGGCATCGGTCTGTATCTCGTCGACGGTGATGTCGATGGCTTCGGAGCCGGCGCTGCCGGAAGTCTTGCTCAGGTGCAGCCAGTCGACGCCGGATGGCATCTGTATGGTCCAGCTGGTGTTGCTGGTGACGGTGAGCAGCTGCGACGCTGTGGGTATGGCGTCGAAGTGGTAGGCACTCTTGGTGACCGTCATGCCGGGGTCGCTGCTGGTCTGTGTGATGGTGATTTTCTGCTTCAGTCCCCCGTCGGAGGTGAGGGTGATGGTGGCGGTGCGGTCGCTCATGGTAGCGTTCTGGTCGGAGGTGATGACCAGTGTTCCGTTGCCGTTGCCCTTCAGGGGTTGCACGGACAGTTTCGTTCCGAAGTCTCCAGCATCGAGGTCCACAGTCCATGCGCAGTCGGCATTGACGGTTACGTTCTTGCTTTCTTCGTTGGCACGCAGCACGATGTCGCCGCCTTCCACGATGAGGATCTCCTTGGCGGGACGGGCTTCGGTCTCTTCGTCGGACTGACAGGCTGTGAGTGATGCCACGATGGGCAACGCCAATAGGGCAATGATGTCTCTTGTTTTCATATTCCTTGTTTTTCTCTATTTTTTCATTACTAATTTCGTTTCTCTTCCCACATTATTATATATATAGCGAACACAAATCTCACGAATTATCTTTTTAACATGTGATTGACTATTGTTTTTTACGAACACGGATTACACGAATTGAACGGATTATCTTTTTAACATCTAACTACCATGTAATTGACCATTAATTGTTTTTTACGAACACGAATAACTCGAATTGAACGGATTATCTTTTTAACATCTAACTACCATGTAATTGACCATTAATTGTTTTTTACGAACACGAATAAGATTAGTGAGATTAGTGCAATTCGTGTTCGTTTAAAAACCACATTTGCGTTCGTTTAAAAACCATATTTGCATTCGTTTAAAAACCATATTTGCATTCGCTGATATATATCAGAAATTGAAGATGGCTCCGAGGCTCATCATGAAGCCTCCTGCCGAGATGTTGCTGTTGTCGGCAATCTGCTTGAAGTTGTCGTCCTTCATGATGCCTAATGAGTAGGCGGGACTGGCAAAGAGATAGAGTCGCTGCATGGGTGCATAGAGCAGTTTGGCTCCGATGCTGATGCAGTCGGCAGCGGCTCCGTCGCCATAGCTGTTGGTACCGCCGACGACACTTCCCGACAGACGTTCAATCTCGTAGCCCAGCTGCGGGGTGATGCCCAGCCGCTCGGTGAGTTCGAACTGGTAGCCCAACTTGACCGCAAAGGTGGAACGTTTGTAGGACATGGTGCTCAGGTAGGTGTCGTTGCCGTCGGTGGAATACCAGGGTACGTCGTCGGAGCTGCCCAAGCCGAAGGTATAGCCCACCTGCAGGTCGTAGTTCTTATAGACCACTCCTGCCAGTGCACTGATGCCTCCCATCGACCACAGGGTGTAGCCGGCACCGAAATAGAAGGCGGCGGGCTTGATATATTTTATGCGTTCGAGGGCGATGGTGTCGCGGGTGGTCTCGTTGTGGCGCACGGTATATTCGACGCTCTTCGGCACATAGCCCTTGCGCGACAGCGACAGCTGATAGGTGCCGATGGGCAGCGTGTGGACCTCACTGAGGTCGATGGGCGTAGATCCGTTGCTGATGGCGTCGACGTCGCGCGGACGGGTATAGATGTTGAGCTTACCCGTATGGGGCGAGGGCGGAGCGGCCTTGATTTCATTCTGTCGCTGTGCCACCACGGTGAAAGAGGTCTTCTCGGGGTCGCAGTCGGTCTTGCGGGTCTCGACGACGTAGGTGCCCTCGCGCAACTGGGTCTGCCAGATGCCGTTGCCTACGTTACGGTCCTCAAACCAGATGTCGGCCTTGTTGTCGACACTGACGGTGACATCGCCGAAATGGTCGGACATATCGCGCTGCGGCACGTTGACGATGCGAAGCCCTTCGGCATCCTCGGTGGTGATGACAAGGGTCTGCTCACCCTCATACCGGTCCTTCGTGGCTCGGATGGTGTGTCGGCCATAGTTCAGATACTTATGGTTGACGGGCGACGGTCCGCAGTTCTCTCCGTCGATATAGATGGTGGAGTTGGCCACCTCGGAGGTAATGGTGACATAGCGGCCGATACCGATGTCAAGGTACATCTCGTAGGTGCGGGCACCTTCGACAGGAACCTCGTAGTAGTAGTCGCGCAACACGCTGTAGTCTTTGTGCTGGATGGTGAGTTTCTTCGAACGGCGGGGAACGTAGAGCCATATTTCGCCCTCGTGGTCTTCACGGGCAACGATACCCATCGAGCCGCCGTCGAAGGTGAACCCTTTCTCGGGTGCCTGAATTTTGATGAGGGCAGCCTTCTCGCCGTTCTGGTCCAGCTTCTGGGTGCCGTGCAGGTTGGCGGTCATGTCGTTCTCCAGAAGGTTGAACTGAAGGACCTTGATGTTCTGACCTTCTACTGGTAGTACTGCCAACAGGCAGACTGCAAACAATGCCAATAAATGTTTCATGCCATTTATGCTTGTGATGCCTCCTGAACTCCCTCAGTCAGCGTGATTAATTCAGTAAAAAGAGCGGATAAAAAGACGTGGGAGTTTCTCGCCTCTGCAGCAAACGCCTTTCCCCTCCGGCCAGCCTTACGGACGGTTTTCTCCAGCCGTCGGTTTCCATCTATGAGTTGTTCAGTTGAGGATAAACATGCTCGCTTGCAAAGTTACAATAATTATTTCTTATCTGCAAGGAAAACGGGAAAAAGTTCATTAACTTCCGAACCGTACGCCTGTTTTTTATGAGAATGTGTGTCAAGGAGTGCCATTTCGTGACTGAAATCTCAAATGGAATCAAAGCTAACATGATTAGGAGAATACGCGCAATTGGGGGTTGATAAAAGGGACTGCCGACCACGAATTTTACGAATGACACGAATATTTTTGTTTAATTTTTGACAATTTTTGGAGGCTAAACCTATTTGAGCCTCTTGTCGGATTCGAATATCCGAGGGACTGCCGACCACGAATTTTACGAATGACACGAATATTTTTGTTTAATTTTTGACAATTTTTGGAGGCTAAACCATTTTAAGGGGGCAGTTACTGCACCTTCCCCCACCCTACATGGGAGGGGAGTGCGCTTCGCGCAG
>JAFSRY010000057.1 GCA_017445845.1 Prevotella sp. | reverse complement strand
TCCTGTGTGGACTGTCAACCCCATATCTGGTGGTTACAGCGGCGGGGTCCCACCTCTTCCCATTCCGAACAGAGAAGTTAAGCCCGCTTGCGCCGATGGTACTGCAATGCAATGCGGGAGAGTAGGTAGCCGCCTTTTTTCAAATACTTCAGTGTTTACACTGATTTTAGACCAACCAACATGGTGCCCGTAGTTCAGTTGGTTAGAGCGTCAGATTGTGGTTCTGAATGTCGACGGTTCGAGTCCGTCCGGGCACCCTCCACAAACTCCTGTTAGTCAATGACTTACGGGAGTTTTTGTTTGGTCTGAATTTGACTTATTCAGCACCAAAATACCTCAAAAATAGGCTAAAATCCATTGATTGTTTACCTATTGTTTACCGCTTAAAATTAAACGTAAAATGCTGACAATCAAAGCAATGGTAAAGAAAGACGGTTTGCGTGTTGACCGCACCTACAACGTAAAGCTTAGTTTTACGTACAATCGAAAGGTTAAAAGACTATCAACGAGCCTATTTGCAACTGCTGACGACCTCACAAAATCGTTGGACTTCAAGGATGGTACACCCATCAAACGAAAGGTTGACAAACTTGTAGAAAGTTACAGGGAAATGTGCGACAAGCTACAGGTCGATGCAAATAATTACACGTTGGACGAAATCTTAGAAATGTTAAAGGCTGATGAAGAAAGACATAAGCCTGTGGACTTTATTCAGTTTTGCCAATGGTGGATTTCCACTACTACTATTAAAGGTAAGAAGAATTATCAATCTGCCGTTAATGCCTTTATCGCATATTTAGGAACAGACCATCTTGAAGCCTCAAAGATAACTGCATCCGTAATAAATAAAATGTCACTTGCAGCTATAAAAAGAAAAAGGTAGCAAACTACTATATAGTGCTACCCTTTCTGTGTTGTATCAAGTTAAAGGTTATCTATCTCATAAAGGTATAGACACCATATTCTTTGTCATCGTCATAATCTCCATAGTGGTTGTCATAGTAATCAATGACCAACTGTTTTGCAGAGACAGATTTAACAACGACGCGGTCATTCCCTTTTTGGTACTCATTGTTGCCCTTCTTTTCAAGTGTATAAGTCTGAGCTTCTTTATTTCTTCTTGTTTGAATCAGACTTAGGTTGTCGCCATCATTCTTGATAACCCACACTCTTTCCTTGTCGTAATCTTCGTAAGATTTCTGGCTTGTGATATTCTGCATATCAGCCTTGCCGTTACTCCATGCGTACCAGATTTCTGTTTTTAGATACCAAGTTCCCTCAATGGTAGTTTGCAAGCCTCCACCATTATCCTCTTCGTCGTCACTATCTCCGCAAGCAGAGAAACTAACACTCATAAGCACTGTAAGGAGTGCCATTCCAAACATTTTTAATGCTTTCATGATTTTAATTTATATATAATCAGTAATTAACAGACGAAATTCTATTAAACAAGTTAATAGACCCATCAAAATAGACATATTTATATGAATTTCTATGTTCCTTTAAGTATTTAATTTCAAAGTCCGAAGCATAGTTTCCAAAGTTGCTTTCATTTATTTCAATTCCTGCTAGAGAACTGTAAAACTCATAAACTATTTCCATAGTAAACGGATAATAAGGGACGTTTACTCTTCCCATTTCGTTTAAATCAACGGCTTCATTATAAGAGGTGGCATTAATTACGACATGTTCATTTATCCATAAGTATTCTTCTGAGGCATAATCATGGGCCCAAAGACTGACACCTTTTGCGTTCGGGGGAACTTTAGTATTTGATTCATCATCATCACTACCGCAAGCAGAGAAACTGACACTCACTAAAACGGCTATAAGAGCCATTCCTAAAAATCTTAATGTCTTCATAAATCTTGTTTTATTTAAATGATTAGTAAAATTTACTCCATGCCAACCAATCCCAAGAAGTCAGCGGATTATTGTTTAAGAGTGTGGGACTATTGAAAACTATCTTACTGAGGTTCTGGACTACCTGCTACTTGATAATAGACAATAGCCCACACCTTTTCAGATATACTATTCCCAAAAGGGTACAATAATCCAATCAGTGTGAGCTTATTGTATCTATCCCAAGTAGCCGAAATTGTCCAGATTTCAGTAAAGGATAAGCAACAATCGCTCTTTTTTAAAAAGTTTTGAGCCATTAAAACGCGCTCCAACTCTACGGAGCACTTGTAACTCGCTACAAAATTAGTAAAAGCAATTCACATTTAGCATAAAACCTACAAATTATTAGGATTTTTTGGATATTCCCATTCATAACCATTAAGAAGGTAGAGCACCTTTTTTAATGCCCTACCCCTTACGATTAGAGATTGAAGTCCGCTTTTATTCGTTGTACTGTGCTTATTCCCTTATTAGTGAGTTTAGCCACGTTACGGATGGAATAGCCACGTTTAAGGTAGCTAATAATGTCTTTGTACTGTTCTTTCTTCTGTTCAATGGTCTTTACACTTCCAACCTTACGGCCAAGTTTCCCACCACGCTCAATGTATAGCTTTCGACCACTATTTAAGCGGAACTTTATATTTTCACGCTCTAATTGGGCACACGTTGACAAAGTGGCTATCATAATGGGTGCAAACATTGTGGGTTTTCCCTCTGCATCCAACAAAGTAAGTTGTTCTTTCTGCATATAGAGGTTAATGCCACTATCTATGAGGTCTTTAACTGTAGCCAACACTTCAAACGCATTTCTCCCAAGTCTGGAAAGTTCACTAACCAAAAGGATAGAAACACCATTTTGTTTGCTATAGTCTATAGCCTGTAATAATACAGGTCTCTCCACATTCTTCTTTGCTCCAGAAATCTTTTCCTCAAATATCTTAGAAATCTGTAGTTTCTGAAACGCTGCATATTCTGACAAATCAGAAATCTGCCTGTCTGTGTTCTGCCTGTCACCAACAGACGAAACACGGGCGCATGGGCACAGACTACGGTTAATAGCGAGAGTGACCTGCATACAGCAGTAACACAACGAGCCAGGCCGTCACGTTCGGCGCTGACATCAACATTGCTGAACTTCGATAGTATCTACTCCCCCTCGTCCTTTGGAGAGGGGCTGAGGGGTGAGGCTTGGTTCACCCTCGACGGACGACGCCTCACAGGCCAGCCCTCCACCAAAGGTATATATATTAAGAATGGAAATAAAATAATCATTAAATAATAAAGTGTCATTATGAGAAAAAAGTATTTTGAACCCACGACAGAGTTTGTCAGGCTCCAGCCGCAACGCTTGCTTAGCGGAAGTGAAGTTGGAGGAGTGAATGGTAATTCCGGTCTCGGCTACGGTGGCGGAGGCAGTGAAGATGCCCGTGCCCGCGGCTTTGTAGACGACGAGTGGGAAGACTGACCCTGCCGCTCATTTCCTGATGAGCGGGTAGGGAATACAGGTGCTGATATTGTCAGAAGGTTGAAAAATATTGTAAAAAGGTGTTGGCTTTTCATTTTTTTTAGTACCTTTGCCTCGTCGTTCATTAGTTTGTTCATCAGAGTTCCGTCACAGGGAGATGAACGATGCTTCCGACCTATGGTTATGTAATGTAATGGTATTGAATAAAAACAGGAAAAATGAGAAAGATACTTTTATTAGCGACACTCTTTATCGGAGTTCTGTCGGCTCAGGCGCAAGAGAAAGTCATGAGCATTCAGAATACTGACGGGACAGCAACACGGCTGCGTGTTGCCGACCTGAAGAAAATCAGCTTCCTCACGGTAGCCGAAGGAGGCGAAGGCCTGCTGGTGAGGACGAAGGGCGGGGCGACGACAGCCATTCTTTTCGAAGCCCACCCCGTTGTGACGGTTTCGGATGATGGTAAGCTGAAGGTGAAGTCAGATACTGCCGATGATGTGGTGTTCGAAATATCCGACATTGCCGAGTTGGCGTTCGGCGAGGCTACCGGAGTCCTGCCTGTTGTGGAGTCAGCTGGCTTCTCTTGTGTTCTGCAGGACGGGGGCGTGATGCTGCGTGGCATTCCCGATGGTGTCCTTCTCCGAGTGTATTCGCTCGATGGTCGCAGCCTTCCTACGCCTTCCATCCGTGGCGGCGAAGTGCTCTTGAGCCGTGCAACATTAGGCACGGGCGTCTACATTGTCAAAGTCGGTCCGTTTTCTGCCAAGATACAGTTGTGATATAATAAAAGTCGTTTAGGAAAATATGAAAAAGGCATTATCATTGACTTTAGCCCTTTTGGTTGCCCTTCAGCTGGAGGCGCAGCAACCCACCCAGATGATTTTGAATCTCGCAAATGGTGCAGCTCTTCGGAGTGAAGTCAGCGAGGTGGAAAAGATAACTTTTGCCGATACGCTGTACAATGTGAACAGTTCGGGCTTGCGTATTCTTGAGGCCAACGAGGTATGCTGGCCCGAAGACCGCCTGTTGCCGATGTTTCTTCCGCCTGCTACCACGGTGAAGACACTGGATATGAATTCAGCCTCGCTCAGCGATGAGGAGCGCATCATGTTCTGTACGCTTCAGGGCATCGTTAACCGCTCTCAGCCGCGTATCCTCCTCTATAATCACAATGAGGAGCCCCGGACAACATGGCCATCGGCCCACAGCCTGAGGCTTTCAGCGGTGTCGCCATCCCGCTGTTATTCCCTGGTGAAGACGTTCCAGGACGAAATCAATGGCCTTGTACTCTACAGTAACGAGCTGACCAATCACTATTCAAACCTCGCTGCTACCATCGGCGGACTGGACCGTCTTCTCCCTGTGACCGCCGAAATCAGGGAAAAGCTGATTGCCAACGGCATGGACTTCCCTGTGGTTGAAGACCTGACGCAGCTCACCATGAACAATGCGGCGGGCGTGTATAACTATCTTTATAATAACTACTGGGAACGTTGCAGCCATCGGCTGCTCATCAGCGAGCGTCCCAACATTCCTTACGTCCATGACATCGGTGCCGCCTGTGGTGCCGCCTGTGTGTGGCTCGACCCCCGGACGGCAGCAGAGCGCCAGGTGCTCGATAAGATGCTCAGAGACCTCACACCCGGCCGCGACATCGTCATCGGATGGTATCCCGAGGAACGGACGGGAGTGGGCGAGGCTACCCGCAGCGGCCTGTCGACGGTTCCTGCCGACTTCTTCGAGAACGCCACGGTCTATACTGCCGTCAGCAAGCCCGTCGTCATACCTCCTGTTCCCCGACGTGGAAAGCTGGAGAACAAAGTCTATGCTTCCGTCTATATCAGCGACGGCGATAACATTCAGTATTGCCAACATGCCATGGCAAAAATCTTCGAGCAGAGCGGTCGCGGGAAGATGCCACTGAACTGGACCATCAGCCCAGCCCTTGCCGACATCTCGCCGATGATGCTGAACTACTATTACAAGAAAGCCACGGCCAACGACTGCTTCGTCAGCGGTCCCTCCGGTGTGGGCTATGCCATGCCCTACGATGCACATAACTCGCGCTATTATGCCAGCTCTAACTCCAGCAGTCTGATAACACCTTACGCCCAACTCACCCAGCGCTTCATCGAGAAGGCAGGCTTGCGCGTCATCACCATCTGGGACGACGTCAGCGCCACCCAGCGCAAGGTCTATGCCGACAACTGCCCCTACCTCTACGGTCTCACCATCAACGACTGGGAGCGGCAGAACGGCCGGTTGCAGTATAGTGTGCAGTCCGATTGGCTGCCTGTCGTACCGCAATATCCGTGCTATGCCAGCGGTGCAGACGTTATTACCGACTTCTTCAACCGTGACATCAAGAACTTCAGGGGAAATGAGCCGATGTTCGTCACCGGACAGGCTACCGTATGGGATGCCGGTCCCGATCAGCTCGTCGCCCTGAGAGAACGCCTCGACGCGCTTTCACCCGGCAATGTCAACATAGTCCGTGCCGACCATTGGTTCAACTACTATAACGAAGCCCACCATCTGCCCTTCAACCTCACCATGCTCGAAGCTATGGAGGTGACGTCTTCGCCCGCCACGACCGATGCCGATGTCGCAGCCGACGGGTCGCCTTCGGAACGGTATATGTGGATTTCGGAAGCTGCCGACGGAACAGGCTGGGTGCAGTTAGACTTCAAGGAACCCTTCCTGGTAAGCCGTTATGTGGTGCGCCATGCCGAGGCTGCCGGACTGGAACCCGGACTCAACAGTCGCAACTTCACCGTTGAGACCAGTCTCGACGGCCAGTCATGGACCACTGTGGGTACACATACCGGTAACATTGCTCCCGTGACCGATGCTGCCATCACACCCGTTGAGGCCCGCTATGTGAGGGTAAGCGTCACCAACGGCGGCACCGACGGCATCGTCCGCATCGGAGACATCGAAGTCTATGGCTTACATTGATAATATCAAAATCGAAAGAATTACAAATGAAAGTATTATTGTTAAACGGGAGTGCCAACAGGAATGGAAACACATTTACGGCACTTTCAGAGATAGCCAGACAACTTGAGAAGAACGGTGTAGAGGCTGAAATCATGCAGCTGGGTAACAAGCCCGTGCGTGGCTGTATCGCCTGCGGGCAGTGCCGGACAAAGCAATTAGGCCGTTGCGTTTTTGATGATGATGTCTGCAACCGTATCGTAGAGAAACTTAATGAGGCCGATGCATTCATCGTCGGCTCGCCCGTCTATTACGGTCAACCCAACGGTGCCGTGATGGCCGTCCTGCAACGCGCCTTCTTCTCGGGTGCCAACGTGCAGAATAAGCCGGCGGCTGCCGTGGCTGTCTGTCGGCGCGGTGGTGCATCGGCAGCCTATCAGACGCTGACCCTGGCTTTTGAGATGCTGAATATGCCCGTCGTGACTTCCCAGTATTGGAACATTGCCTACGGCAGGGCACCAGGCGAAGTGAGTCAGGACACAGAGGGTATGCAGACCATGCGTACGCTGGCCGACAATATGGCTTGGCTGTTGAAGAAGATTCATGCCGACGGCCACCCCGACTACCCCGAGCGTGAGCCTTGGCAAAGCATGAATTTCATCCGGTAGCCAAGGTTTTCTTTGCATTCGCTATGCAGCTGGATCTCTACATCAACAATCCGAACGACTATGCGCGTGACATCGGTGCGCCGGTCTACCATCCCCACGTCGCCATCATCCACTACGACGAAGTAGGCCCCATCCGGCATTCGCTGAACCGCTTTAATGTCTTCGGTCTGTTTCTTCAGCGGGAGTTTCCTGAAGATCTGACCTATGGCATCGGCACCTATGTGGAGGGAAACGGCTCGCTGATGGCGTATGCGCCGGGACAGCTGGGCGGGAAGGCCGACAACGGCACGCGCCGGCAATACCACGGGTGGGTGTTGCTCTTCGACAACACCTTCGTTCAGGGCACGGAGATAGAACGCCGCCTGAACAGCTATCATTTCTTTTCCTATAATGCCAACGAGGCGCTGTTCCTGACTGCCGAGGAAAAAGACATCTTGGCAGTGCTGATGGAAAACATCCGTAAGGAGTTGGTGAGTCATCCCGGCCAGGAGGAGTCAGACTGTATAGTGAAAGACTATATCCTGCTCATCCTCGACTACTGCAACCGTTTCTATGCGCGGCAGTTCAAGAGCCTGACGGCGGCAGGCAGCGACATTCTCAAGCGGTTTCAGCAGGTGCTCATCGACTATTATCGCAACAACCTCCAGCGCGCGAACGGCCTTCCCACCGTGAAATACTGTGCCGGCGAACTCTGTCTCTCGCCCGGTTACTTCGGCGACATCGTCAGGAGTGCCCAGGGCGAGAGTCCCAAGGATTATATCCGCAGTTTCATTGTCATGCAGGCCAAGAACCTGCTCATCGGCGGGCATGGCGTCTCACAGGTCGCCGACAAGTTAGGCTTTGAATATCCCAACCATTTCACCCGACTTTTTAAGCAGGCGACAGGCATGACGCCCTCCCAGTTCCTTTCCAGTCGGAAGGAGTAAGTCTTTTTTCCGTATTTTTGGTATTTTTATCTGCAATCCATATAAGAGCTATATGGAGAATAGTGCGTATCTTTGCAGCGGAAAAAAGAACATAACAGACAATGAGACCCTACATCATCTGCCACATGATGGCATCGCTCGACGGCAGGATAGACTGCGCCATGACCGAGCAAATTGACGACACAAACCATTATTACGAAGCGCTGGCACAACTGGGCTGCGATGCCACGTTGGAAGGCCGGACGACACTGGCCATGCACTATGCTCAGGCAGGAACGTTCCAGCCGACGTCACCCTATGAGGCTGCCGGCCAGCAGCTGTATCGTGCCGTTGAGGCCGACGGCTATGCCATCGGCGTCGACACCCGTGGAACGCTGTTGTGGGACGATGATACGACCGAGCAGTTCGGCCGGCCCTTGCTGATGATTCTTTCCGAACGCGCCAGTCAGGAATACCTTGACTATCTGCGGGCCAAGCACATCTCTTATATCACCATCGGCCGCGACAGCATCGACCTTCGCCAGGCCATGGAAACCCTGCGCGGCGTGTTCGGTGTGGAACGACTGGCAGTCGTGGGCGGCGGACATATCAACGGTTCGATGCTCGACGCGGGACTCATCGACGAGGTGAGCATGATGTACGGCTACGGAATTGACGGCCGCGAAGGTATGGCGGCAGCCTTCGACGGTCGCCGGAAAGACAGCAACCCCGTGCGACTGGTCTTCAAGAGCGTGGAGGAACAGGACGGCATCGTGTGGATGAGGTATCAAGTTCAATAAGATATATTGTTTTTTATGGTCCAACGACTCTTCATCAATCGCATCCTCATCATGGCAGCAGCCCTGCTCGTGATGTCATGCACCAGCGACGACACTATGGCACAACCAACAATCCAAAAAGAGCAAGGAACAAAGCTCTATCTGACCATCGGCAACCAGACGCTGCCGGCAACACTGGTCGTCAACAAGGCCACCGAGGAACTCCTGGCGGCACTTGCGGAAAGCCCCATCACCTACGAAGCCGACGACTACGGCGGATTTGAGAAAGTGGGCCCCTTGGGACGCTCGCTGACGACGAGCAACCAGCAGCTGAAGACGGTGGCAGGCGACATCATTCTCTACAGCGGAAACCAAATCGTGCTTTTCTATGGCAGCAACAGCTGGAGCTACACTCGCCTGGGACGCATTGAATACAGCTCACTGGAACAGCTGAAGGACTTCCTGCAGGCTGGCAAGGGACGGGTGAAGGTGACGCTGTCCGTCGAGGACCCTTCGGCGGTCAACGCCCCGAAGGCAGAAACCGCATCCAAAGGCATGGTGGCGCTCAACGGCGTGAAAGCCACAACTCTGCCGAAAGGCATATATATTGAAAACGGAAAGAAAATCATCAAATGAAAAAGGTATTATTAACAGCCATGCTCGCAGTGGGAGTGCTGACGGCATGTCAACAGAAAGAAATCAACAAAAGTAATGACGATATGACAACACTGCAACTGACACAGGAGTGGGACAAAGTGTTCCCCCTGAGCGAGAATGTGAACCACCGCAAGGTGACGTTTGAAACACAGTTTGGGCTGACCCTCGCTGCCGACCTCTATACGCCGAAGGACTTAGACGTTGAGGCAGCAGCACCCCAGGACCTCTATCCGGCCATCGCCGTCAGCGGTCCGTTCGGTGCTACGAAGGAACAGTCGAGCGGACTCTATGCCATGCGGATGGCCGAACGCGGCTTTGTGGCCCTGGCCTTCGACCCCTCGTTCACCGGCGAGAGCAGCGGTGAACCGCGCCGGACGGCTTCGCCCGACATCAACACCGAGGACTTCATGGCTGCCGTCGACTACCTGTCGAAACTCTCTTTTGTCGATGCCGAAAAGGTCGGTATCATCGGCATCTGCGGCTGGGGCGGCATTGCCCTGAACGCTGCCGCTGCCGACACGCGCATCAAAGCCACGGTGGCATCGACCATGTACGACATGACACGCATCAGCGGCAACGGATACTATGATGCCAACGACAACGAAGCCGACCGCCATGCTGCCCGCGAAGCCCTGAGCCGGCAGCGACTGGAGGACCCCGCAAAGATGGCAGGCGGCGTCGTAGACCCGCTGCCCGAAGAGGCTCCACAGTTCGTGAAAGACTACTACGACTACTATAAGACTCCGCGCGGCTACCACGAGCGCAGCGGCAACTCCAACGACGGATGGCGCACCATCGGCACACAGGCCTACGCCAATGCCCGCTTCCTCCACTATACCAACGAAATCCGTTCGGCCGTACTCGTCATGCACGGCGAGAAAGCCCATTCACGCTATTTCGGCGAAGACGCCTACCGGTATATGGTAGAGGGTGGAGCCAAGCCCAACCCTGTGCCTGAGAACAAACAGCTGCTCATCATTCCGGGAGCTACGCACTGCGACCTCTACGACGGCGGGTTCACCGAGCCGATGGGGAAGGGCGAGCCGAAGAACCTGATTCCTTGGGACACCCTTTCGGACTTCTTCTCGAAGTATTTACAGTAGTTCCGAAGAACACGAAACGGCCTATCGGCAAGCACGAAACGGCCTATCGGCGGTCACGAAAATAAGAAACGGAAGACCAAAACAACTTGTTTTGCTGAGTAAAATAGCCTATTTTACCGACCAAAATAGCCTATTTTACTGACCAAAATAGCCTATTTTACATTCCCGAAGCTTAGCTTTCTCACTTACGAAGCTCAGCTTCGGGCTTTTCGTTTGGTAGCTTCGGGCTTTTCGTTTGTCAGTTTTCGTCGGATGTTTTGATGGAAACGTGGCTTGCTGTCCTTTGTCAGAGTTGTCGGGCGAAAGGAAAAAATCTTCTGCTTTTTATGCGCTGTTGGGAAAAAAATGCGTATCTTTGCATTCGTAAAGTGTATATAGATAATGACAAGGAAAAAGAAACCCCTACCTATATTTGAACGTGTCACCATCACCGATGTGGCTGCCGAGGGCAAGTCGCTGGTGCGCATCCCTATTCCCGCCCACGACGGTCAGGAGGCCAGTCAGCTGGTGGTGTTCGTACCCTTCTGTGTGCCCGGCGATGTCGTCGACCTGCAGGTCAGACATAAGAAGCACAGCTATGCCGAGGCCGAAGTGGTGCGTTTCCATGAGCTGAGTCCCGTGCGCGAGACGCCGATGTGCAGGCATTTCGGTGTCTGTGGCGGCTGCAAATGGCAGAACCTGCCCTATGCGGAGCAGCTGAAGGCCAAGCAGAAGCAGGTGTCCGACCAGCTGACACGCATCGGAAAGATTGCATTGCCGGAGTTCCGGCCCATTCTCGGCAGCGTGAAGACGCGCGACTATCGCAACAAACTCGACTTCGGTGCTTCCAACCGCCGCTATCTGACGCGCGAGGAGATAGCCTCCGGCGAGGACTATCCGCGCGATGCCTTGGGCTTCCATATCACGGGAGCCTTCGACAAGATACTTCCCATTGAGGAGTGTTGCCTGATGGAGCCGCTACATAACGACATCCGCAACGCCATCCGCGACTACGCCACGGAGCACGGCATGTCGTTCTTCGACCTGCGGGCCCAGGTGGGCGTGCTGCGCGACGTAATGATTCGCAATTCGAATACCGGCGAATGGATGGTGCTCGTGCAGTTCTGTTTCAAGGAGACCACCGGCGATGAGCGCCGTCAGGCCATGGACTTGCTGGCGTTTGTGGCCGAACGGTTCCCGCAGGTGTCGTCGCTGCTGTGGGTGGACAACCAGAAGTGTAACGATACCTTTGGCGACCTGCCCGTGAACGTATTCCGCGGCACCGACCATATCTTCGAAACGATGGAAGACCTGCGCTTCAAGGTTGGCCCGAAGTCGTTCTACCAGACCAATACCGACCAGGCTTACCATCTCTATTCCGTAGCCCGCGAGTTTGCCGGGCTGACGGGCAGTGAACTGGTCTACGACCTCTATACAGGGACGGGTACCATTGCCAACTTCGTCGCCAGGAAGGCACGGAAGGTCATCGGCATCGAGTATGTGCCCGAAGCCATCGAGGATGCCAAAGTCAACTCCGAGGTCAACCGGATTGACAACACGCTCTTCTTTGCCGGTGACATGAAGGACATCCTGACCGACGATTTCATCGCTGAATATGGCCGGCCAGATGTCATCATCACCGACCCGCCGCGTGCCGGTATGCATCCCGATGTGGTGAAGACCATTCTCAGGGCTGCCCCGCGGCGCATCGTCTATGTATCGTGCAACCCCGCCACACAGGCTCGCGACCTTCACGATATGGATGCCGACTATAAGGTGGTGGCAGTGCAACCCGTCGACATGTTCCCACATACGCCTCATGTAGAGAACGTGGTGCTGCTGGAGAGGAGAGAGAGTTAGAAAGCCCCCTGTCCCTCCCGAGTGAGGGGAGTGGTGACACCTTCCCCTCGTTGAAAGTCGGGAGGGGAAACATAAAGTTAAGAGTTATGCGCACGAATAAAGTACTTCTTATCTATACCGGCGGCACCATCGGCATGGGACAGAACCCGAAGACGGGAGCCCTGGAGCCGTTAGACTTCAACCACCTCATCGACCGTGTGCCTGAGTTTGGACAGATCAGCACCGACATCGATGTCTATCAGTTTAATCCGCCCATCGACTCAAGCGACATGAGTCCGCAACGGTGGGCAGAGATGGTGGACATCATTGCCGGGGCCTACGACCGCTACGACGGTTTTGTCATCCTTCACGGCACCGATACGATGTCGTATACCGCCTCGGCACTGTCGTTCATGTTGGAGAACCTCACCAAACCCGTCATCCTTACCGGCAGTCAGCTACCCATCGGACAGCTGCGCACGGACGGCAAGGAGAACCTCGTGACGAGCATCGAGCTGGCGGCAGCCCACCATGACGACGGGCGCGCCATCGTGCCCGAGGTGTGCATCTACTTCAACGGTCACCTCTTGCGAGGCAACCGAAGCACCAAGCAGGATGCCGACGGATTTAATGCCTTCGACACGTTTAACTTCCCGCATCTCTGCGAGGCAGGCGTGAACATTGTCTACAATCATCACCTCATCCTGCGGCCCGACTTCAGCCGACCCATGGTGGCGCATACGAAGATGGACAGGGGAGTGGCAGTGTTCTCGCTCTATCCGGGCATGGAAGAAGGGATGATGCGCTATATGCTAGATTATAAAGGCTTGCGAGGCATCGTCATGAGAAGTTTCGGCAGCGGCAATGCACCGCAGCGTCCGTGGCTGCCCCGACTGCTCGGCGAGGCTGCCGGAAGAGGCATCGTCGTCGTCAACATCAGTCAGTGTGTGGCTGGTGCCGTCGAGATGGCGCGCTATGATACGGGCTTCCAACTGAAAGAGGCTGGTGTCGTCAGCGGCTACGACAGTACGGTTGAGGCTGCCGTGACGAAACTCATGCACCTGCAAGCCTACTCCGACGACCCGGATTACATCCGCCGAAAGATGAACGAGTCGATGGCAGGAGAAATCACCCTGTAAATGATTAGGAACTCCCGCAAAATCATAGGTTCTCCTCAGGCGTCCTATGTTCTCGCGGAAAAAAGAAAACCCATTTAAAAATCACAAAGCATTATGAAAGAACTGAAAGGAACAAAGACCGAGCGTAACCTCCAGGAGGCTTTCGCCGGTGAGAGCCAGGCTCGCAACAAGTACAGCTATTGGGCTTCTAAGGCCAAGAAGGACGGCTATCAGCAGATTGCCGCTATCTTCGAGGAGACGGCAGCCAACGAGAAGGAACATGCCAAGATGTGGTTCAAACTGCTGGAAGGCGGTGCCATCAAGTCAACCGTAGAGAACCTGAAGGCTGCTGCCGAAGGCGAGAACTTTGAATGGACAAACATGTACGACCGGATGGCACAGGAAGCCGACGAGGAAGGCTTCACCGAGATTGCCGCCAAGTTCCGCGCCGTTGCCGCCATTGAGAAAGCTCATGAAGAGCGCTATCGCAAGCTGTTGGCCAACATCGAGGAAGGCATCGTCTTCTCTCGCGACGGCGACCGTATCTGGCAGTGCCGCAACTGCGGACATATCGTCATCGGCCCCAAGGCTCCCGAGGTATGTCCCGTCTGCGACCATCCCCAGTCGTACTTCGAATTGAAAGCTGAGAACTATTAGTCCCATCCCCAGGTCTACCCACCAATATCTCCTAAGGGGGGAAGGAGTCGCCACTCCCCACCCTTGGGAGGGGCGGGGGCAGGGCTCCCTATATTTTCAGTTCCGCCAGGATGTCGGCCATTTTCTGCATCGTCGTGATGCGGGTGGGCACCAAGGGCAGGCGGAGTTCATTTTCGATATAACCCATTTCGTGTAACAAGGCTTTTACGCCGGCAGGGTTGCCGTCGACGAAAAGCAAGGAATAGAGTTCGGTGAACCGGTGGTGAATGCGGCGGGCAGAGTTGTATTCCCCTTTGAACTCAAGGCGAATCATGCGTGAGAACTCTTTGGGCAAGGCATTGCCGATGACGGAGATGACGCCCGCGGCTCCGCTGGCAATCATCGAGAATGCCAACGCATCGTCGCCGCTGAGCACGTCGAACCATTCGGGTTTGTTCTTGATGATTTCGTCCATCTGCTCCAGTCGGCCGCAGGCTTCCTTGATGGCAACGATGTTCTCAAAGTCGCGGGCCAGCCGCACGGTGGTCTCTGGCTTCAGGTTGACACCTGTCCGGCCGGGCACGTTGTAGAGTACGACGGGCAGCGGACTGGCCTCGGCAATGGCTTTGAAGTGCTGGTAAAGCCCCTCTTGCGACGGTTTGTTGTAGAAAGGGCATACGCTGAGGATGCCGTCGACGCCGTCGAGGTTCATCGTACGCAAGTCGTTGACGACAGCCGCCGTATTGTTGCCTCCGCAACCCATGAGGATGGGGACACGGTGGTTGTTGACTTCCACCACAAAGTCTTTAATGGCCATTTTCTCCTCCATCGTCAGACAGGGTGTCTCGGCCGTTGTTCCGAGAATACAGAGAAAGTCTGCACCGTTGGAGAGTTGAAAGTCTAACAGTCGTTTGAGTGCTTTGAAATCAATGGCTCCTTCAGCTGTAAAAGGAGTAACGAGGGCTATGCCCAGTCCGCGGAAGATGTTCTGCTTCATAAGAAATGAATTTCAGTGCACAAAGTTACGAAGTTTTTTTGAATTTCCTGCCTGCCGGTAATAGTTTTTTTAACGGTTACTTAATATTACTTGATGCGTTCCTTGACAAATAATATATATGTACGCACGCGTAAGAGTGAAAAAAACAATGTGCGGGTGAATAAATGTGCAAAAACTTTCGGTATATCGAAATAAAGTTGTAACTTTGTGCCAAACTTATTTGAAGCACATGCACATTGCAATAGCTGGAAACATCGGAAGCGGAAAGACTACGCTGACCCGTCTCTTGGCACGGCACTATGGATGGGAGCCGCGGTTTGAAGCCGTCGACTACAACCCATACATGGAAGACTACTACAAGGACATTCAGCGGTGGTCGTTCAATCTGGAATGCTTCTTTCTGAAGGAGCGCTTCAAGACACAACTCGAGATTGCCAAATGCGGACATACCGTCATTCAGGACCGTACCATCTACGAGGGCGTCTATGTCTTCACGGCCAACAACAAGGCCATGGGGTATCTTGACGACCGCGACTTCCAGACCTACATGGAACTCTTTGCCCAGATGACGGGCCTCGTACGCGAACCCGACCTGATGATCTATCTTCGGGCATCGGTACCACATCTTGTTCAGAACATCCAGAAGCGCGGCCGCGACTATGAGCAGACCATCCCGCTTGAGTATCTGTCGAACCTGAACGAACGTTATGAAGACTTCATCTACCATAAGTATCCGGGAAAAGTGATGACCATCGAGGTCGACGACATCGACTACCTGAATGTCCCTCGCGACTTCGCCGGCATCATCGACAAGATAGACCGGACCCTCTTCGGCCTTTTCCCCGACTAACCCCCTAACACCTAATCCTAACTCATATGCATATCGCCATCGCAGGAAACATTGGAAGCGGCAAGACCACACTGACCAAAATGCTTGCCCACCGCTACGGCTGGACACCGAGATTTGAACCCGTAGACAACAACCCTTATCTGGCTGACTTCTATGCCGACATGCCCCGTTGGGCCTTCAATACGCAGATTTACTTCCTCAACAAGCGTTTTGCCGAGGTCGTTGAGATAGCGAAGTGCAAGGAAACCATCATCCAGGACCGAACAATCTTCGAGGATGCCCGCATCTTTGCTCCTAACCTTCATGCGCAGGGCATGATGAGCGACCGCGACTTCGAAAACTACACCGACCTCTTCGACCTGATGATTTCATTGGTGAAGCTGCCCGACCTGATGATCTATATCCGGTCGACCATCCCTAACCTCGTCGCCCAGATACAAAAACGCGGACGAGAATTTGAGAAGTCAATCCGCATCGATTACCTCCAGGGACTCAACGACCGTTATGAGGCTTGGATCAGCACCTATAAAGGTCCGCTGCTCATCGTCGATGGCGACCGCCTGAAATTCGGCAATAATCCCGAGGATTTCAAGCAGGTGACCGACATGATTGATGCCAAGCTCTTCGGCTTCTTCCCGCTGGACGAACAGGAATAAGTAACCGTTCAAAAAAAATCGTACAAATTTATTTTTTTACGATTACTAAAAAAAACGGCCTGACCAGCCAAAAGAGCGAAGAAACCTTAAAAAGTATGCCAAAATAGCAGTCGTTTCAGAGAAATTGTGTAATTTTGTCACCCAATGGACGTTTCTGAACTACAACAGACCAAACAACGGTACAATATCGTCGGTAACAGCGACGGATTGAACCGTGCTCTTGACGTCGCACTGCAAGTGGCGCCAACTGACCTCAGTGTGCTTATTGTCGGTGAAAGCGGAACAGGTAAGGAGATTATCCCCAGGGTCATTCACGACCGGTCACCGCGCCGACGTGAGAAATACTTTGCCATCAACTGTGGCTCAATACCCGAAGGGACAATCGACAGCGAACTCTTCGGCCATGAGAAAGGGTCGTTTACGGGAGCCGTCGGAGAGAGCGAAGGATACTTCGGCGTTGCCAATCGAGGCACCATCTTCCTCGATGAGGTGGGAGAGCTGCCGTTGGCCACCCAGGCACGCCTGCTGCGTGTCCTTGAGACAGGTGAATACATCCGTGTCGGCGGAACCCAAATCCGTAAGACTGACGTACGCATCGTGGCTGCCACAAATGTCAACATTCAGAAAGCCATCACCGAGGGCCGCTTCCGCGAAGACCTCTACTATCGTCTGAACACCATCCCCATCCAGATGCCCCCCTTGCGTGAGCGGGGTAATGACATCCTGCTGCTCTTCCGACTCTTTGCCCTGCAGATGGCAGAGAAGTTCCGCTTGCCGAAGATTACCCTCACACCAGAGGCGCAGCAGCTGATGCTCAGCTACAAATGGCCTGGCAACGTAAGGCAACTGAAGAACATCACCGAGCAGATGTCGGTGCTCAGCGAACAGCGGGAAATCAGTCTCGACACGCTGCGACGCTTCATACCCCAAGACCCTGAGAGCACTCAGCTCGCCATTATTGGCGGAACAAAGGGCGACCACTCCTACGAGAGTGAACGCGAGATGCTCTATAAAATCCTGGTCGAACTGCGTGGCAACGTCAGCGACCTGCGGCGCGACATGAACGGTATCCGAAAGCAACTCGACGAGGCACGGGCCTTGAATGGTGCCTCGGGGTTTGCCATCTCGTCGCCGGCCGACGATGCAGCAGTGCCCACCATTACCACCGTCCAGCCAGCCAATGTCGGACAGCCAAAGGTGGAAGACGCCGAGGCAGAAGAAATCAATGAGCCGGAGACGCTCAACCTCAATAGTATTGAACGGCAGATGCTGCAGAAAGCCCTCGACCGAAACGGTGGCAACCGAAAGAAGGCCGCCCGCGAACTGGGCATCTCTGACCGCACACTTTACAGGCGCATCAAAGAGTATGGATTGGAATAGAAGGCTACATATCGTCTGTTCGCTTGTCGTCTGTTGCATGATGACCTGCCTCGTCGCCTGCATACCGACGTATAGCTTCAATGGCGCCAGCATCAACTATGCCACGACGAAGACCATACAGATTGCCGACTTTCCCATACGAAGCACCTATGTGTGGAGTCCGATGGGGCCGATTTTCAACAACGAACTCAAGGACCAATATGCCAACCATACCAAACTCATACAAGTCAAACGCAACGGCGACCTGAAGATAGAAGGCGAGATTACACAGTATTCTCAGCGCAACAAGTCTGTCTCCTCCGAAGGCCATTCGGCTCAGGTCGAACTGACGATGAGTGTCAACGTGCGCTTCACCAACAATGTCAACCATAAGGAAGACTTCGAACGCCAGTTCACGTCGACAAAGACCTACGACTCTACCCAGAGCCTGAGTTCCGTGCAGGAAGAGCTGGTCACCCAGATGGTGAAAGACATCTGCGACCAGATATTCAACGCCACCGTTGCCAACTGGTAATAAGAACGAAGCAGGTCGTCACTTGAGACGACTTCAACAGAGAGAAAGAATGGACATCGTAAGATTAGCCAGCCACCCCGACCGATTGGACAAGGACACGCTCTATGAGCTGCGTGCCCAACTGGCCTTGTATCCCTACTACCAGCCTGCCCGTCTGCTGATGCTCCGCAATCTGTTTCTTCTCCACGACCCGTCGTTCGACCGCGAGTTGAGAAAGGCTGCCATCTATATCACCGACCGGAAGAAAATCTTCGAACTCGTAGAGGCCGTCCACTATCAGCTGAAGCGCGAACCATCGGAAGAGGCTCCGACAAAGCACCGCAGCGCCGACCGTACCGGCGAACTCATCGACAGTTTCCTCGACTCACAGCCCACACTCGAAGAGGAAGTCGGAAAGTCACACCGACAGCCCACTCCCGCTGATGCCGCCGTGGACTATGTGTCCTATCTTCTTCACATGGAAGACCAGAATGCATTCCGACAGTCTCAGTTGCGTGGTCAGGAACTCATCGACGAATTCATCAACAATGACGTCGGTCGCATACAGTTGAAGGACGAAGAAGACTATGAAATCCCGCAACCCGACCAGTCGGCTGAAAATGATGAAAATGAGGTCGACGAAGGCTATATGACCGAGAATTTGGCCAAAATATACATCAAACAGGGCAGTTATTCAAGGGCTTTAGAAATTATTAAGCGAATAAATTTGAATAATCCGAAAAAAAATGCTTACTTTGCAGACCAAATCCGATATCTTGAGAAATTAATCCTCAACGAGAGTCGGAAAAAGCAGTAGAAGAATAATAAATAACAAACAAAAAATAATTTAAAAAGATGTACACACTATTTGTAATTCTCATCGTCCTGGCTGCCATCCTGATGATTGGCATCGTACTGATCCAGGAGTCGAAGGGTGGAGGTCTGGCCTCCAACTTCTCATCGTCAAACGCCATTATGGGTGTTCGTAAAACAACTGACATCGTAGAAAAGGCAACATGGGGCCTCGCTGCCGCTATGGTTCTCTTGAGCATCATCTGTGCTTATGTGGCACCCCGTGCCGTCACCGACCAGAGCGTGCTTGAGCAGAGTGCCACGGAAACCCAGACTACCAATCCCGTCAATGCTCCCGCATTCGGCGTAGGTGAGGAACAGGCACCCGAGGCTGAGGCTCCCGCTCAGGAAACTCCTGCACAGGAAGCACCTGCACAGGAAGCTCCTGCACAGCCAAAATAATAATCGCAGACTACTGTCGATAGACAGCAACGGCATCACAAGGTCTTTGATACCAGTGATGCCGTTGTTTCGTTCTGTATGCTCACGAATTCTTACTGCCGCCGTGATAGATTTCTCCGGCCAATCCTTTCACCAACTGTTCAATGAGGCGGGGTAGAGCATAGCTGTTGAGGTCGGCCTCGGGCGTCCATTGGTAGCCGTCGGGTAGGGTGAGACGCTCTGTCGGTTCCCACAGGTAGAAGTCGGCAAGGAGGATGCGGTGGGTGAGCACATGCTTTACGTCTTTTCGTAACAACCGCAGATCGGCATTAGGAAAAGCCTCTTCCGGCTTTTGTCCCTCTGGTAACAGGTAGGGTTCCCAAAGCCCCTGCCAAATGTCGCCGGCGGGTCGTCGTCGGATGGCAACGCATCCGTTGTGGCGTATGTAGACGTAAGTCATGCGCCGTTCCTTAACGGTCAGTTTCTTCAGTTTCACGGGCAGTTTGGCAATGCTTCCTTCAGCCAGTGCAAGGCAACTGTCGGCAAGTGGACAGAGATGGCATCGTGGCGACTGAGGCGTGCATTGTATGGCTCCGAAATCCATCATTGCCTGATTGAAGGCAGAGGCTTCGTGCGGTGGCAGGAGTTGGTTGGCAAGTTGGGTGAATTGCTTTTTACCTTCAGTGGTGTTGATGGGTGTCTCAATAGCAAAGTGCCGGGAGAGAAGACGGTAGACGTTGCCGTCGACGACGGCCACAGGCTCATCGAAGGCAATAGAGGCAATGGCTGCGGCCGTATAGTCGCCGACACCTTTCAGTTGGCGTATCTCACTGAAAGTATTTGGAAAACGACCTCGCTCGACAATCTGGCGTGCGGCAGTGTGCAGGTTTCTGGCGCGCGAATAGTAGCCCAGTCCCTGCCATAGGCGCAACACCTCGTCTTCAGTAGCGGCGGCAAGCATTTCCACTCGGGGCCATCGGCCGACGAAGCGTTCCCAGTAGGGCTGTCCCTGCTCGATGCGTGTCTGCTGGAGAATAATCTCGCTGAGCCATATCAGATAGGGGTCGCGGGTCTCGCGCCACGGCAATGGGCGTCCGTTCTCGTGAAACCATTTCAACAGTTTGCCTGCAAACCAATAGTCTTCCATTATCACCGGTATTGTCTGTTTTTTCGGCAAAGATAACACAAATAACTCAAAAAAGTTCGCTCGAGGGTCGTTTTTTGTGCATTATCTTTTGAAAAAAGGAAAAATAAATGTATCTTTGCAGCGTAAAAAGTAATAAATAGCAGAATATAAACATCAATAAACTTAACAAAAGAAGATTATGAAGAAAATTATCATGGCAATCGTTGTCACAGTCATGGCATTGCCTACCTTCGCTCAGTACAGCAGCGGTGACTTCTCGTTTGATAAGTCGAGTCTCTATTATGGTGCCCGTATCGGACTGAATATGTCTGGTATCGGTGGCGATGCCAGCATGGGCACGAAAACAGGCATGACCCTCGGCGGCGTTGTCGGTATGCGTGTTTCCAATGCGCTGTTCCTTGAGAGCGGTCTCTATTACACCCAGCGTGGCGGTAAGGAAAATGGAACCACTGCCGGTCTGAATTATCTGGAAATCCCCGCACTCATCAAATACGGCATTCAGGCAACCGACGAAATCGCCATCATTCCCTTTGTAGGCCCGTATTTCTCGTATGCCATCAGTGGTCGCATTAAGAACAAAGACCTCAATCAAGACCAGTCGTCCTTCCGTGACGGCTCCTTCAAACATCCCGACATGGGCTTCAAGTTTGGTGTCGGTGCCGACTACAACAAGCTCTATCTCGAAATCGCCTATCAGGCAGGCGTTGCCAACATCAGCAAGGCCGATCCTGTGACGGCTCACGGACATGCCTTCAACATCAACTTCGGTGTGAACTTCTAAGTCAGAGATGGTTTCTCACCGTCTACCGAGCCTTGACAAGTCTCCCCACAAGAGCCAGCGGCCTTGCGAGAAGGTTTGTCAAGGCTTTTCAGAAAGAATAACTATGAGAACAAAGACAATAACGATGACCCTTGTGGTCATGGTGACATTGCTGGCTGCCTGCGGCAACAGCAAAAAGGAAGAGAAAGTGAACCCTCTGACAGAAGAAAACTGGCGGATGATTGGCGATCGGACGGTGTATGGACTGGCCTGTGATGGCTGCAACGACTCTACGTTGGTGCTCCTTCCCTCCGATGGCAGCGACCCCATTCGCTACTCCGTCATTGAGGCCACAAAGCAGGGGCGCATCCTCGGCAAGCCGAAGATTGGCGACCGTGTGGGTGTGGTACCCAACGAGGCAGACTCGCTCAAGGGCGATGTCGTTGTCGATATCGACCAGCTGAAGGGTATCTGGTGCTACATCGTGATGCCGAAGCTGCGCGATCATGTCAATGCAACAGAACGTCAGCAGGAGCGGCTGGTAGAAGCCATGTCTGACTCGCTGCGCGAACTCTATTACATTCCGCGTGAG
Organism: Prevotella sp.; assembly: GCA_017445845.1. Taxonomy (GTDB): domain Bacteria; phylum Bacteroidota; class Bacteroidia; order Bacteroidales; family Bacteroidaceae; genus Prevotella. Next base: position 27,814 of record JAFSRY010000057.1, on the reverse strand, counting down.
TATGGCTTCTCCATGACTCGCAACTGGGTGGCACAAAGCGTAGGCTACGTTCGCGAGACAACGCTCGAGAGCGAAAGCCCCGTGGTCTATCCGCAGTTGGGATACTTCACCGAGTGGCATCTGTGGAACGGTTACCTTGTTGTGACAAGCGGTACGCCAACCCTTAATGAAGACAAGACGACCACCGTCACCGACCTCGTTGACGACACCTGCCGTATCGACTACCTGCAGGGCGACTCCCTGGTGCTCTCGTCGGGCGGTGTCACCCGTTCCTATTATCGTAAGAACAGCATGGACGAAGTTAATCAGAAAGCCCGCGAGATTGCTGACAAGCTGCGTCTGCAAGCATTGGAGGACACGAAGCAATGAAGATTGGTATTATCGTAGCGATGGAGAAGGAACTCCGACGACTCCAGTCGCTGTTCAGTGAGAAAGACGGTGTCTGCGTCAGTCAGTGTGGCATCGGAAAGGTCAATGCTGCTTTGGGCGCAGCCGAGATGATTCGCAGTTATCAGCCCGACGTCATCATCTCGTCGGGTTGTGCCGGTGGCAACGGCGATGATGTCAATGTGAAGGATGTCGTCGTCAGTACGGAACTCTGCTATCACGATGTCTATTGCGGCAAGGCCATCGATGACACTACCCAGTATGGGCAGGTACAAGGAATGCCTGCCCGTTTCAAGGCTGATGCCCGCCTGCTGGCACTCGCTGAGCAATTCAAAAGTCAACAGTCTTCCGTCAATATTCATACCGGTCTCATCGTCACAGGCGACTGGTTCGTCGACTCGAAAGAGAAGATGCGCCACATTGTCGGACTATTCCCCGAGGCTAAAGCCGTCGACATGGAGAGTGCAGCCATAGCACAGACCTGCTACAAATACAATGTGCCGTTCATCTCCTATCGGGTCATCAGCGACATACCTCTCCGCGACACCGACGCCTCGCAATACCATGACTTCTGGAGTCAAGTGGCAGAGACATCCTTCGAGACAACCCGCCACTTTGTGGAGTCACTGCAGAAAAAAGTATAACCGAAGCTATGAAAAAACTACTAACCCTTATTCTTCTTGTTGCTGCCACAGCCTCTCTGCGTGCAGCCGAAAAGCCCGATTATAAAAATCCGTCGCTTCCGATAGAAACGCGATTGGCTGACTTGATGAGCCGTATGACACTCGACGAGAAAGTAGGTCAGTTGCTGTGTCCGCTCGGCTGGCAGTCGTATGCCATTGATGCCAAGCGGAAGAATGTCAGTGAAACCGACTATTTCCGTCAGCTTGTCGACCAACAGCATATTGGTATGCTTTGGGCTGTCTACCGTGCAGACCCTTGGACGAAGAAGACCCTTGACAATGGATTGTCGCCGGAGTTGGCAGCCAAAGCCGGCAATGCCCTCCAACGGTATGTCATTGAACACACGCGACTCGGCATTCCCATCTTCCTTGCCGAAGAGGCTCCCCACGGTCACATGGCCATCGGAACAACCGTCTTCCCTACGGGTATCGGTCTAGCTGCGACATGGTCCGACGACCTGATTCGTCAGGCAGGACAGGTCATCGCTAAGGAGATACGTCTGCAAGGCGGCCATATCAGCTATGGTCCCGTACTCGACCTCGCCCGCGAACCGCGTTGGTCTCGTGTCGAGGAAACCTACGGTGAAGACCCCGTGCTGACCGGCATGATGGGTGCCGCGATGGTCGAAGGATTGGGTGGTGGCGACCTTTCGAAAGACTATAGCACCATTGCCACATTGAAGCACTTCATCGCCTACGGTACCACTGAAGGTGGACAGAACGGTGCCCCTTCCTATCTGGGCACACGCGAGCTGCATGAAAACTTCCTGCCGCCCTTCCGTCGTGCCATCAACGCTGGCGCCTTGTCGGTGATGACATCTTATAATTCCATCGACGGCATTCCCTGCACCGTCAATGGCTCGCTTTTCAACGACCTGCTTCGTGATGACTGGAAGTTCGGCGGCTTTGTCGTTTCCGACCTCTATAGCATCGACGGGGTTTATCATACCCACTTCGTCGCCCGTGATGGCATGGATGCCGGAGCAATGGCATTGAAAGCCGGCGTCGATGTCGACCTTGGCGGTCTCTGTCATGCCCGATTGCAGGAAGCCTTGTCACGGGGACTCGTCAGCGAAGCCGACATCAACAGGGCTTGCGAACGTGTGCTAAGGATGAAGTTTGAAATGGGACTCTTCGAGCATCCTTATGTGGAACCGAAGGCTGCTGCCCGCGAGGTACGTTCGAAAGAGAATGTGGAGGTTGCCCTGCATGTGGCTCAGGCTTCGGTGACACTGTTGGAGAACAAACACCATATCCTACCCTTACGAAAGGATTTGAAAGTGGCTGTCGTGGGACCCAATGCCGACAATGTGTATAACATGCTTGGCGACTATACCGCCCCACAGGAAGAGGGCAATGTGAAGACTGTGCTCATGGGCATCCGAGAGAAACTCTCTGACCGTCAGGTCGTCTATGCAAAGGGTTGTGCCATTCGCGATACAACCGAGAATAACATCAATGATGCCCTTCGTGCGGCTCGCGAGGCAGATGTCGTCGTGGCTGTGGTCGGTGGCTCCAGTGCCCGCGACTTCAAGACAAGCTATGAAGCAACGGGTGCCGCCAATACCCAACAGGCATCGGGCAACACCCGGATTCCTGACATGGAGTGTGGCGAAGGTTACGACCGTGCGACGCTTTCTCTTCTGGGTCGTCAGCAGCAGTTGCTGTCGGCACTGAAGGCAACGGGCAAGCCCCTCGTCGTGGTGTATATCGAGGGCCGTCCAATGGAGAAGAACTGGGCTGCCGCCGAAGCCGATGCCTTGCTCACAGCTTACTATCCCGGACAGGAAGGCGGACGCGCTATTGCCGATGTACTCTTCGGCGACTTTAATCCTGCCGGCCGTCTGCCGTTCAGCGTACCCCGTAGTGTAGGACAGTTGCCGGTTTATTACAACAAGAAGGCTCCCGTCAGCCATGACTATGTCGAACAGACCGCCAAGCCACTCTATGCGTTCGGCTACGGCCTGAGCTATACGTCCTTTGACTATTCTAACCTTAGGGTCAGTGGAAATGAGGTCACGGTGGATGTCAGAAACACAGGGGACTATGATGGCGAGGAAGTCGTCCAGCTCTATCTTCATGATGACCTGGCTTCTACCGTGCGGCCTCAAAAGCAACTCATTCGTTTCGCGCGCGTATATATAAAGAAAGGTGAGACGAAGCAGGTTCGTTTCACCCTTTCCGACGAAGACTTTCAGTTACTCAACCGGCAGATGCAGTGGGTCGTAGAGCCAGGCTCGTTCAAACTGATGGTCGGTGCTTCTTCCGATGACATCCGTCTGGAGACGACAATAACTAAATGACCAAACCACCAAACGACTTTAGTTCAGTTGGTGAAGGGCAAAGAGATAGGCACCCATGGCAATAGCTCGGCTGGCACCTTGTTTACTGACAGCCACACCGATGCGTTTCATCGGGTCGTAGTCAACAACGGTGTCTGAATCTGGTACGCGGATCTTCACAGCTTCTCCTTTGGCAAACTCGCCAAACTCGGCATCGTCTTCCAGGTTAAAGGCGCGCATTTGCATGTGATGGACCGTACCGCCGTTCATCATCTTCAACGGGCTGTTGAGCTCGCCGACCAATGCGGGCAGGATGTGCCGGTGGGCATTGGCCACGCCACCGCCAATCACAATGAGTCCGTCGACAATGGTGTCGGCCATGGCAATGGCATCGCCTGCCACCTCGCCGAGTTCGGCAAAGGCGCGTTTGGCTGCTTCCTGATTACCTTCGCGGCGACCGTCGGCAATGTCGCAGATGTCCTTCGGCTCCAGTTGGTGGTCTTCGCCAGACAGCTCTTTATAGACACGCTTCACAGCACGGATGGCAACACCTTCCTCGGCAATATACTCCCGGTGGATCTTATTGCGGAAACACCAGATGTCACCGCCCAGACCATTGTCGCCGATGAGCAGTTCACCGTCGATGACGACTCCGGCGCCGAAGCCAGTGCCAAAGGTCAGTCCCAACAGGTTCTTATAGCGTTTAGGACTGCCGGCCTCCGCCAGTTTCCTGTTGATTTCGGGAAGAACACCCGACATGGCTTCGCCATAGGCAAAGAGGCTGCCGTCGTTGTTGATGAATACGGGGATGCCGAACTTCTCCTGAAGGAACGGACCCAGTGCCACACCACCGCGGAACGACGGGAAGTTGGGCAGGTCGCCGATGATGCCAGCGGCATAGTCGGCAGGACCGGGGAAGGCAAAGCTGATGGCAGAGGGTGCCACGGGCACTTCGGCTTTCACGCGCTCAAAGCCCGTGACGAGTTGTCCTAAGCACTTCTCTAAATCGTCAGCGCAGGCGGGCAGCGAGAACGGCTTCACGATTTCTTCCCCATGCTGCATGGCCGAAAACACAAAGTTTGTGCCACCGGCATCCAGCGTCATAATCACTCTCTTGTCTTGTTTGTAGTTCATAGTCTATGCTTTTATTATTGTTTAGGATTTGAATCGCACATAAGCCTTGATGGTTCCGCACTCCTTGCCTTCTGCTGCGCCATAGGGTCGTATGGTGTATTCGCCGACACAGGCAGGAATGATGAAGGTCTCCGCATAATGCACAACGTAAGGATTGAAGGCATTGGTGGGGCTTTCTACGATGAGTTCGTCACCCTCGATGACATTCAGTACGTTTACACCGCCGCCCGTATGGTGGTGGACGGTCTTGGTGAACCAGTGGCGGCGCGTCTCGATGAACTCGTTCTCATGCAGACCGGTCCGTTCTTCGCGCCATCCGTCTCCTTTGGCAATGGGTTCGATGTGATTGACGATGTTTTGGCGCACCCAGTCGGTCTGACGTTCCCATTGGATGACATGCGAGCCATGACGGATGTTGATGGGGCGGGGCAGACCGTCGAGCCCGAGACGTCCCCAGTCGTAGAGCTTGAAGGTAAAGATGTTCGGTGTGGCACTGATTTCCAATACCATCGCACCGGCTCCCGAACAGTGGATAGTACCGGCGGGAATGAGGAAGTGGTCGTGCTTCTTGGCAGGCCAACGGTTCACATAGCGTTCGGCATCGAAAGCCTCACCCGTGTTCTGTGCTTTGTTCAGTGCACCAATCATCTCGTCGGGATTGACATCGCTCTTGAGTCCGAGGTAGACGGTAGCCCCTTCCTCGGCATCGAGCAGATAGTAGCTTTCGTCCTGCGTATAGAAGATGCCGAAGGTATCGTGGATGTATTCGGTAGTGGGGTGCACCTGCAGGCTGAGGTTGCCGCCGCCCATGGTGTCGAGGAAGTCGAAGCGGATGGGGAAGTCCTGTCCGAAGCGTGCTTCGACTGGTGCTCCCAGGAGGTTACGCGTACGATAGAACACGAGGTCGTTGGCGGGCAGCTCCATCTCGCCCAGCAGTATGCTGTTTTCTTCGGGTACGCAGTCGAAGCACCACCCGAAGTTTTCCTTCGTCTTGTCTAAGTCGCAGACGTCCTTCATCCATTGTCCGCCCCACGGGGCAGGGTCGAAGAAGGGAACGACTCGGAAAGGCTGCTGCGACAGTATGTCCAGTCCGTTTCTGATGGTGTCGCCCGTCATCATCTTCGGTTCGTCAGGCCGGGTGGTGTCCAGCCAATAGTCGATGCGGTCGAGAAGACGCTTCTTCAGTTCGTCGCATACCAGCCAGTCGACGAAATAGCCGCGCTTGTATTGTTTCGACGGGGCCTCGTCGCGGTTGTCGACACCCAAGGCACAGACTTCCTTTCGACGTTGCCGTTGCTGAATCTCCCATCGGGCCATGTCGGCATAGACCAGCAGCGCCTGGCCCTTCGGCACAGAGGGAGCACAGAGCAGCGAGGCGGCAGGGCCGACGACGACATCCTCACTGAGATGGACATCCTCTCTTATGAAGTCTTCCATCCGCAGGTGACCGGCGCGTCGGCCGAACAGACGGTCGTCGGTGACCCAGGGTTGCGTCATCTGCCGGATCTCAGCTTCGGATTTAAAGAACTGACGGGTGTCAGTAACAGAAAGACCTTCTGCTTCGAAGGCTTCAATGACTTCGCTGATCAAGACTCCCTGATAGCACTCGATGATGAGTCTGCAATGGCGAGCTTTCAACTCGGAAATGATTTGCTTCCATCCCTTCCACAGCTGGCCGCTGAGGTCGATGTGTGGGTATTTGTCGTAATTGCTTTTTCTCATGATTTATCCTTTTTTTACTTCTCACTTGATTCTGTATCCAACGGTGAAGAGGAAGGTGGAATGGTGGCTTTCTTTGTAGACGTCCGACTTCATCGGGTGAGTGAGGGAGCGTAGGTAGCGAGCCTCAAGGATGACGTTCTGATATTCGTAGGCAAGGGCAACGGGAATGCCAAAGTAGAATTTCTTCTTCCATTCGTCAACGATGTCGCCATCGCTCTTGATGGGGTCCGAATACTCTCGGGCTCCATCCTCGTCGCGTGTCCACGACTGCATCTCGTAACTGATCTTCGAATGTATCATGTGGCCCAGCTGGACTCCTAACTTGACGGAGAGTCCGTTGTCAAGATGCAGGCTGCCCATGAGAGGTATTTGCATAAACTCCATGGTCGTGCGGAAGTGTGACCAGCCTGTGCCGCTTTGGTCGTCTTCGCCCATAAAGTCCTTATAGCGCGAACCCATGTTCATATAGTAGATGCCGGCCGACAGGCTGGCGTGCTCATGCAGGAAATACTCGGCATCGAAACCCGCCGTGAGGCCTTCCTTGTAGGATGACTTGACAGTCTTGCCGAAGTCGACAAGGATGTCGTCGTTCGTGAACTTAGACAGGTCGAGGCCTACTTTCGGTACGAAAGAGAAGTCGCCTTTCGTGTGCTGTGCCTGCATGGAGACATAGAGACAGATGGCAATAGACAATAAAACAATTCTTTTCATCATTCAATAAATATTACTTTTACTAAATAACGCTAATCGCTTGCAAATATTGTATTCTGCTTTCGATATAACGACAGGTTTTAGACATAAAAACCTGTCCTTCTGTCTAAAACCTGTCCTTCTGTCTAAAAAACAGCTGCCCACTTGTTCGTGGACAGCTGTCGGAGATTATTATTCCGAGTCGTCTCGGAAAACTTAGAGTTTCTGTGTCGTGCGAGGAATTAGTCCCAGATGGAGGGTGATGAAGGACTGTCTACATATTCCTTGCCCCACTGTTCGGTGGTAGTGCCTTCGTTCACGTTCAGCGATGTGGTCAGAAGGTTTTCGCTCTCTATGTTGGCGGCCTTGATGGCTGGTGCCTTATATGCTAATTTCTTCATAATGGTCAAGTTTTTATTATTTTGTTTTACATCTTTTACTTTATTACCTTTTAGAAGACGACCTTCTTACCGTTCTGGATGAAGACACCCTTCTGGGCATTGTTCACACGCTGACCGGCGAGGTTATAGATGACAGCCTTGTCGGCCTTCACGTCGGCAACACCATTGATAGCGGTGGTCTCGCCGAATGTCAGCACCTTAGCGGCAGCGTCACCGGCGATTTCGATGTAAGCCTTGCCGGCTGCGAGCGTTTCGCCTGCGAACTGGTAGAAGCCTACGCCAGCGTCACCATTGGCAAGGACGTATGTCGTTACGCCTTCAGCAGGAGCCTTGTCAGCGGCAGCACCCTTCAGGTCGTTGTTCGACAGCGTACCAGTAGCACCGATTACACCAGCCAGTTGGATGTTTTCAGCATTCGACTCGAGGACGACGGCATTACCTGCCGGAATGGTCTTGTTGGTCACTTCTGCCAGGTCGACCCATTCGCCGCTCTCGCTCACCTTTGCAGTGTAGACCTTGGTGTTAGCATCAGCCACATAGCCTTCTTCTGCATCGTAGAATGTTGCGAAGTAAGGATCTCCAGGATTGCCGGCGCTCTTAGCGGTTACGTTTGCACTGAATTCCTTGAAGAGAGGAGCGTAAACTCTTGAGAAGTAAGTCAAAGCAGTCTTGCTGATTGTGATGGCGAAGTTGTCGGTAGCCTCGAACGACTTCGACTCTGCATCATAATCGCACACAAGGTTGTTGATAATTGTGCCGTTGGCATCGAACGGAGTAAAGTAAACATTCGGATATTGAGTACTGTAGGAACCCAGATACTGCTTCTTGGCGAAGGTAATCTTGTCTCCGGTCACCTTACCCTTGACCCAAGCATCGGGCAGTCCGCTCCATACACCTTGTACGTAGACGTCAGCTCCGTCGAAGGCAACGTTTACATAAGTCTTGGCATCGCGGCTTGACGAGGTTGCTGATGACTTGTACTTCATCGTATAGACGACGGTCTCAATTCCTGCGGGAACAGTTACCAGTTCGTCGACTTCCTGTGAAATGGATGCGTTGGCGGAGAAGTAGTCATTGTAGTTGAATTCGTAGGGTGCAGTGCCGATAGAATAGTAATTGTCAGATGTGTATGTCAGTTCTCCGTCGAAAGCAAAGTTAAGAGCGTCTGCATTGTATACTTCGAAGTAGTACTCTGTTCCACTGACGGTGCCCAGGTACTGGTTTGCGGGGAAGCTCAGCGAGCCGTCAGCATTCTTGGTACCCTTGATGAATGCGGCGGGCACATAGTCGTTGAAACCAGAGAAGTAGACATCATTGCCGTCGAATGCAAGCTGGGCGTTGGGATTGTTGAATGCGGTTACTGATCCGGTTTGTCTTGTGGCAGTGAAGGCCCATGTCTCAGCTGTGACACCATCAGGGAGTTTGACGGCTTCGAGTCGTTCGGTACGTGTCTTAAACGTTGCAACAGGAGTCCAGTCAGAGTCAATGCTGTTCTTGGTTCCCATCACCTGATAGTCATAGCTTGTGTCAGGTGTCAGACCATCAATAAAGATAGTAGTCTCAGTGGTATTCTTTGAAATCCAATCACCTGCAGGTATAACAGCGCCATAGAGTCCGAAGTCGGAAACGTTGAGTCGGAACATGTCAGTGCAGTTGAAGTGGCGGATGGCGATATAGCCTTTCTGTCCTGCATAGCTGCTCAGGTCAGCAGAATATTCGGTGACGGCACCTGTTGCAACTGTTTCTGCCAGAAGCACGGTAGTGAAGTCTTCAACAGTATTTCCTGTCGTTGAAAGATAGATGGCGAAATGTTCGTCTGCCCAGTTGGGATCTTGACCCCACAGGTTGACTTTCAAGGTTCCTTGCAGGTCAAGCTGCGGTGTTACCAGCCAGTTATCCGGAGTAAGGGCGCCGTTGCCATAGCTGGCAGAAGCCAGAGTGCCGCCGGCGATATACCAGTTGTTGCCATCACCGTCGTTGTCGATGGTTGTCCAGCCTTCAGGTATTGCACCAGTGAGAGCCTCAAAGAAATATTTCTCAGAAGATGCAGTTGTTCTGTAGCGGAATGTATAGCTGTCGCTCCATCCTTCCCAAGTGAAGGTAGCATCTGTGTCTTGTGCATCGACTTGGACGTTGGCAGGAGCAGGAGACTCGATTTCATCACCGAAGACAGTGAAGTCATCGATGAAAAGATAGTCTTGGTCGGTATCCTGATGGCGGATGGCAATGTATCCTGTCTCACCGGCAAATGCAGACAGGTCGACTGCGACTTCTGACCATGTGCTTGATGCATTTCCCGGGCTGTAAAGAAGGGTGAAGGAGCCAAGGTCGGTGTCAGTTGTGGAAATATAAATATCATAATGCTCATGGTATTGACCGTCGTCCATCACCCAGAAAGACATTGCTCCACCGAGAGTCACCTGAGGTGAGATGAGCCAGTTGTCAACACTATAAGCAGTAGAAGCCCAGCTGCGACTCATCGCAACATAATCGCCGCTGTGAGCTGGAATACTCGAACCACTGAAAGTACTGGCTGAAACGGTAGTTCTCCAGTCTGTTGCATCAGTGCCTTCACCGTTGCGGACGACGGTCCAATTGTCAAGCGTGCCACTTTCAAAGTCATCAGAGAACAGTTTTTCGCGGTTTTCGTAAGCCTTGCGAGGAGCTTTCCTCATTCCTTTGTTGGCAAAGACAGGGGAAAAGTTGTTTACCTTAGCTGTTTGTCCGAATTCTGTTGAAGGCTTCGCAACATTTTTAGTCATTGCGAAAGGTGTCGGAAGATTTTTTTCCGTCAGCACAGGCTTCTGTGCGAACGAGATGGTGGCGATGAGTGCAGCCACAATAAAGAGTGTAAATCTTTTCATACTCATGTTGGTTTTAATTGTTAAACTTTAGTGTTGGTGTTATTATCCTTTTTTTACCTTATTATATATAGAGAGTGTTGGTTCTCTCTGTGTCTTGTGTCGGCTGCCGGGTTTTCTTTATTGTGTCCCCCATACACCATTTGGAGCGATTTTTTATCAATTTGGCTGCAAAGATATACAATAAGTTACAATTACGCAAGAAAAGGCTGGAAAAAGTTACAAAATTATTACAATTCTTGATTTAGAATAACAGTTTTGTATCTATATTGCATATTCATTCGCAAGAAATGTCATCGCCATTTATAAGACATGTGTATCGCGCTCTTCCCTAATTCACAACGAGACCAAAGGCTGGTCACAACGAGACCAAAGTCTGGTCACAACGAGACCAAAGGCTGGTCACAATGAGACCAAAGGCTGGTCACAACGTGACCAAAAAACAGTCGGATTTTTGGTCACGATATGTGTATGATTGTCAACTACTTAGCCTTATGTTGGATTTTTGCTTCCGCGTTCCCTTTCAGCGCGTTTTTTATCATGAATTTGAGATTTCGGGAATAGCTGTCACAGCGCTTTAACTCCGCCGTCCTTCGGTTGGGAAGCAAGCCCCTCTCTGTTTTATTTAGTCGCCTATGGCGAGAAATCATGTGAATCGAATCAAATCAAATTCTGTATGTAAGCCTCAAGCCTCAAATCTCAAATCAAGGCGATGTCCTTCTGTCTTAAAACCTGTCCTTTCTGCCTAAAAAAAACAGCTGCCCACTTGTTTGTGGACAGCTGTCGGAGGTTATTGTTCCGAGGGGTCTCGGCGTCATTATTTCTTTCGGTAGGTCGGGTTAGTCCCAGACGGAAGATGATGAAAGATTGTTTACGTCTTCCTTGCCCCACTGTTCGGTGGTAGTGCCGTCGTTCACGGTGAACGATACGGTCAGAAGGTTTTCGCTCTCTATGTTGGCGGCCTTGATGGCAGGTGCCTTATATGCTAATTTCTTCATAATGGTCAAGTTTTTATTATTTTGTTTTACATCTTTTACTTTATTACCTTTTAGAAGACGACCTTCTTACCGTTCTGGATGAAGATACCCTTCTGGGCATTGTTCACGCGCTGACCGGCGAGGTTATAGATGACGGCATCGTCAGCCTTCACGTCGGCAACGCCCTTGATGGCTGTTGTCTCACCGAATGTCAGCACCTTAGCGGCAGCGTCACCGGCGATTTCGATGTAAGCCTTGCCTGCTGCGAGTGTTGCGCCTGCAAACTGGTAGAAGCCTACGCCAGCGTCACCATTGGCAAGAACGTATGTCGTTACGCCTTCAGCAGGAGCCTTGTCAGCGGCAGTACCCTTGAGGTCGTTGTTCTCGACAGCTTCGGCTGCAGCGCGGCTGCCTTTCAGTGTGATGGTAGCGGCTTTGCCTTCCAGGATAACGGCTGTTCCTGCAGGAATAACCTTATTGGCTATCTCAGACAGATTCATCCATTCTCCGCTTTCATCGACTTTGGCAGTGTAGACAGTAGTGTTGGCATCGGCTACATAGTTGAAGTTGGCATCATAGAATGTAGCATAGTAAGTGGTCTCGTCGGCAGTATTGGCTGTGACACTGACAGGGGGTACACCGATGACGGCATTCTGCAGGATGTCGTCGTCGAAGTAGAAACTCCATGAGTTCTTCTTTGCGCTGGCTGCGATGACGTTTTGTGCCACAAACACGTCGTATTCGGCATGGTATTGAAGTACGATGTCAGTGAAGGTCGAGTTGCCGTAGCCTACGGCATACATTCCGATGCCATAGCCGCTGTTTTTGCCTGCATACTGGATGGGGATGGTGACGGTGCCGTCATCGGCAATGGTACCTTTCACCCATGCGTCGGGTACATTGGCCAGGAGGTTCTTGAAGTAGATGTCAGTGCCGTCGATGCCAACTTCAACGGTGCCGCTGTAGTTGGCACTGCTGTTGTCTGTGGCACTGATAGGATAGCTTTCTGTTACGAGTCCATCAGGAACTGTGATGGGTTCCGGAGCGTGACCGATGATGACACCGTTATAGAAGACGATGGAAGACCAAGAAGAACTGTTGCCGTTGAGGTTGATGGTTCCGCTTCCCGTGAACGTGTTGTCGTCGGCAGAGTATTCCATTTTCGCTCCGGGCAGTGTGCCTGAACTTGAGTAACCAGTGAGGAAGTAAGGTGTTGTGTCGTCTTTACCCATGTACTGTACGGGGAATGTGACGATGTTGTCTTCGCCCAGCGTACCCTTGATCCATGCTTCGGGCAGGAACTTGTTGAAGCCCTGGATATACACGTCGGAGCCATCCCATCCTACCTTTACGGTGGTGGCATAGTCGGTAGATGCGTTCTCAGAGCCGGTGAAAGGCATGTCTTCTGTTTCGAGGTTGTCGGGAACGGTGATGGTCTCGGGTTCTTCGAAGAGTTCGAAGGCTGTAGCATAGTCACCATAGTTCAAGCCGGCATTGGCTGTGAAGTAGAGGTTTCCGTTGAATGTGAACAATCCGCTGACGACACCAATAGTATAATTGGTATATGTGTCGAGCGTAATCTTGTTTCCACTGACAGTAAAGGTCAGGTTGCCTTCCATGGTTTGGGCTGAGGAGGGATAGCCGATACCCAGGAATACATCGCCGTATTGTATGGTTCCCAGTTGTTGTCCCATGGGTACGGTGATCTTTGTGCCGTCTTCGCTGAGCGTACCTTCAATCCATACATCGAAGTCTAATGAATAAATCAACTTTTCGAAGTAGACCTTGTTTTCTTCGCCGAAGACAATAGTGGTGAAGCCAGATTGACCATGGATATATCCATCACTGGAAATGTAGGAACCTGATCTGATGTAGGTCTTAGCTGTGCCCGCAGGTGCTTCTGCTTTCCTGGGTGCCTTGAGCACTCGGCTTGTTGAGTTCTGGCTTGTAAGGACAGCGTCAGCCAATACTTTAGTGGGAGGGGTAACAATCTTGTTCAATGTTGCAGCAGGCTTCTGTGCAAACGATAGCGTGGTCAGTAGTGCAGCCACGATGATGAGTGTAAATCTTTTCATACTCATGTTGTTGTTTTAATTGTTAAACTTATTATTGATAGCAGTATTTTGTCATCCTTTGTTGTGAGTGGTTCGTTGGAGAACTTCGTCACATGGGACGTTTCTTGAAAAGTATGTTAAATAGACGTATGTATATTCCTCTTGATGGTTATCCTTATAGAATTTGACTGCAAAATTAGTTATTTCGTAGTAAACATGCAAGAAAAATAACGAATTTTTTATTAAAAACCCATAATTTTCTGTCAAATTGAAAGAAAATGGCATGGATATACGTTAAAATGTTTTTTTTGTATCTTTTTTCTGTCACTGCCTGGAAAATAATTCCTTTATCATTGTTTTCCCTTTGTTTATGTATGACATCCTTCGAAAAAATGACAGGCCGAATGTGTGGAACCTTAGTATTTTTTTTCGAAGAGGCAAACCTCAAATCTCAGGCCATGAATATTTCCTTTTGTCCTTCTGTCTGATAATCTGTCTTTCTGTCTAAAATCATGTCAATCTGTCTAAAAATCTCTTTGATTATTTGGCAGAGCAAAAATAAATTGGTATCTTTGCAGTCAAATTCGTTGTCGCAGGGTGGACCCTGCGGCCTTAATGTCCATTATTCCACGCAAGCTTATATATAAAAATATGTATAGAAAGAAACTTACCATAGCCCTGTTGTCGATGTTCGCCCTTCCCATGCTGGCGCAGTATGAGGAGACAGAGATTATTGTGACCGACGACCAGGGACAACAAGAGACGATAGACCTGCCTGAAGGTATGACACAGGATGTAGACAGCCTTCTGCAGCTCTTCCATAACGCCACCTATCTGTCGGCAGCCGACGACTGCAACCTGCCCGATGTGAACCCTGTCTATTCGAAAGAAGAGTATATCGAGCGTCTCTCGGCACTGCCCACGGAGATGGAGATGGTCTATAATGAAGTCGTGCAGGCGTGCATCGACCGTTACACCGGTCGCCTGCGCCGTTCGGTGAGCCTGATGCTCGGAGCCTCTAATTTCTACATGCCCATTTTCGAGCAGGCCCTCGAGAGCTACGGGCTGCCGCTGGAGCTGAAGTATCTGCCTGTCATCGAGTCGGCGCTGAACCCTAATGCCGTCTCCCGCGTCGGCGCCACGGGGCTGTGGCAGTTCATGCTGGCCACGGGCAAACAGTATGGGCTGGAGGTGAACACCCTCTACGACGAGCGCCGCGACCCGCTGAAGTCATCGAATGCCGCTGCCCACTATCTGAGTGACCTCTATAAGATTTTCGGCGACTGGAACCTCGTCATCGCAGCCTATAACTGCGGTCCGGAGAACATCAACAAGGCCATCCACCGTGCCGGGGGCAGCAAAGACTACTGGGAGATTTATCCCTATCTGCCTCGCGAGACACGCGGCTATGTGCCTGCCTTCATTGCTGCCAACTATGTGATGAACTACTATTGCGAGCACAACATCTGTCCCATGCGCACGCAGCTGCCTGCCAAAACCGACACCGTGATGGTGAGCCGCGACGTGCATTTCGAGCAGATTGCCCAAGTGCTGTCGATGCCCGTGAGCCAGCTGCAAGAGCTGAACCCGCAGTATCGTAAGAATATCATCAACGTCGGGACGAAACCCATGGACCTGCGGTTGCCGTCGAACCTCATCACGGCTTTCATCGACAATGAGCAGGCCATCTACGACTTCAATGCCGATGAGTATAACAAGAAACGCTCTGAGGTGGTCGTCAAGGAAGCCCAGGCCCCGAAGACGGGGCGTGGACGTTCGGCCGGCAGCCGTTATGTGACGGTTCGTAAGGGCGACAACCTCGGTGCCATCGCCAAGCGCAACCATACCACCGTTGCCCGCCTGCGCAGGCTGAACGGACTGAAGAACAACAATATCCGTTTCGGAAAGAAACTCAGGGTAAGGTGAAAATAATTAGTAATGAGTAATTAGTAATTATGATTAGCTCTTCTGATAAAACGGAAACCGAAGGGAACGTCAATGAGATATGAGGAATGAGGTATGAAGGATGAAGAAAACAAGAATGAGATGACGCGCCAGACAGCAGAGGAGCGCATGGTGGACGAAGCCTTTCAGCGATTGCTGAAGTCGTATCTTGCCTCGCCCCACCGAAAGAAAGTGGATATCATCACCAAGGCTTTCAACTTTGCCAAGAAAGCCCATGAGGGCGTGCGCCGTCTCTCGGGCGAACCCTATATCATGCACCCCATCGCTGTCGCCCTCATTGCCAGCGAGGAGATGGGACTGGGGTCGACGAGCATCTGCTCAGCCCTGCTCCACGATGTAGTGGAAGACACCGACTATAACGTTGAGGACATCGCCAATATGTTCGGTCCGAAGATTGCCCAGATTGTCGACGGACTGACCAAGATCTCTGGCGGCATCTTCGGCGACAAGGCGTCGGCTCAGGCAGAGAATATCAAGAAACTGCTCCTCACCATGAGCGACGACATCCGCGTCATCCTCATCAAAATCTGTGACCGTCTGCACAACATGCGCACCCTCGAGTCGCAGCCTGCCAACAAACAATATAAGATTGCTGGCGAAACCCTCTACATCTATGCCCCGCTCGCCAACCGACTCGGACTGAACAAAATCAAAAGCGAGCTGGAGAACCTCAGCTTCAAGTTCGAACATCCCGAAGAATATCAGAACATCTCCAATAAACTCTCCTATACCAAAGAAGACCGCGACAAGCTTTTCGAACAGTTCACAGGCCCCATCCGCAAGGCCCTCGACGCAATGGGATGCAAGTATGAAATCCGTGCCCGTGTGAAGACACCTTATTCCATCTGGACAAAGATGCAGAACAAGCATGTGACGTTCGAGGAGATTTATGACATACTGGCCGTACGAATCATCTTCACCCCGAAGAAACGCGAAGAGGAGATCAACGAGTGTTTCAATATCTATGTAGCCCTCACGAAGATATACACCAGCCATCCTGACCGAATGCGCGAGTGGCTCAACCATCCAAAGGCCAACGGCTATCAGGCCCTTCATGTGACGCTGATGTCGAAGCAGGGACAGTGGATAGAGGTGCAGATCCGTTCCGACCGTATGAACGAGATTGCCGAGCAGGGCTTCGCTGCCCACTGGCAATACAAGGATCATGCCGAAAACGAAGAGAGTGAACTCAACGACTGGCTGAAGACCATTAAGGAAATCCTCGACGACCCGCAGCCCGATGCCATGGACTTCCTCGATGCTATCAAACTGAACCTCTTTGCCTCAGAAATCTTCGTCTTCACTCCGAAGGGAGAAATCAAGACCATGCCTGCCGGTTGCACGGCACTCGACTTTGCCTTCTCCATCCATACCTTCCTCGGAACACATTGTATCGGTGCGAAGGTCAATCATAAACTTGTTCCGTTGAGCCACCGCCTGCAGAGTGGCGACCAGGTCGAAATCCTCACCTCAAAGTCGCAGCATGTGCAGTCGTCGTGGCTCACGTTCGTTTCTACGGCCAAGGCCCAGGCAAAGATACAAGCCCAGCTGCGCAAACAGGACCGCGAGACACAGCATCGTGGCGAAGCCATTCTGCAGGAGTGGCTTGGACAACATGAGCTGGAGCTGAACAGTGGCATCCTCGACCGTCTCTGCGAATATCATGAGCTGAACCGACACGACAGCCTGCTGCTGGCATTAGGGAAGAAGACCATTGTCCTCGACGACAAAGACCTGGAAGCCATCCGAAGGAAGAAAAAGAAAACCAAAACAACGTCGTCGAACAATTGGAAACGCTATGTGCCTTTCCTGAAGTCCGACACTCCTTCACTGCCCGCTTCGAAAGCTGATGACACCGCTGCCGGACAATCTTCTGAGAGTGTGCACTCATCGTCAGGTGAGGGTAGGGGCGATGCCGAGCCTCAGGGCCTGATTGTCGTAGGCAAAGACTTCAACAAGAAAGTACCCGTCTATATCTCTGAGAAGACCATCGCCTGTTATGTCTTCCCTTCCTGTTGCCATCCCATTCCGGGCGACGATGCCCTGGGATTTATCGACAATCAGAACCACATTGAAATCCATAAGCGCACCTGTCCTGTCGCCACCAAGCTCAAGTCGGGTTTCGGCAACCGTATCCTCGATGCGAAATGGGACATGCACAAGGAACTCTTCTTCGATGCCACCATCGAGATACAGGGCATCGACAGAAAGGGAATGATTCACGATGTGGCAGAGGTCATCACCAGTGAGTTCGACGTCAATATCCATCGGGTCACCATCACGGCCAACGACGGCATCTTCGACGGTAGCATCGAGTTGCGTGTCCACGACCGTGACGAGGTGCGCATCATCATGGAAAACCTCAAGAAGATTGACGGTCTGCAAGACGTCCAGCACATCATGTAAATGCTGCAACGACCCACATACAACACCATCGACATTGCCAAAATGGTGGCGGCACTCTTTGTAGTGGCCATTCATGCCCAGCCGTTCTCGGGAATAACCGAAGTCCTTGTCATCAACTGGCTGGCACGACTGGCAGTGCCCTTTTTCTTTGTGGCCAGTGCCTTCTTTTTCTTTCGGAAATCCATAGAACGGCAAGACTGGCGGCACTATGTGCGCCGACTCGGCATACTCTATCTGTTTTGGTTTGTCATCGAACTCCCCATCACCCTCCTCCATGCCTTCGTAGAGCCGGAGACCTCCTTTCCCGTCAACCTGCTGCGCTTTGTCCGCGGCTTCTTCTTCGGCTCCACCTTCTCGGGCTCTTGGTTCCTGATGGCACTGATGGAGTGTGTTCCCCTGATCTTCTTCCTGTCAAAAAGGTTCTCTACACGAAGCCTTTTTCTTGCCGGATTGGTGCCTTATGGCGTGGTTGTCCTCGGCACTTATTACCGGGACTTCCTGCCAACGGCATGGCAGCAGGCGGCAGAAACGCTGGGACATATTGAAATCAGTTTCCTCTCTGCCTTCGTCTTCTGTGTCGTGGGTAAATATATTGCTGAAAATGAACAGCGCCTGCGCCAATGGACCTCTGCCGGATGGTTTTGTGTCGGCAGTCTGGTTCTGTCGGCAGCAGAAGTCCTCATTGTCAACAAACTTCATGCTCCGATGACCAACGACTTCTACTTCATGCTCGTGCCGACAGTCTTTATGCTCTTTGTCGTCCTGTTGCAACACGAAACCCTTTCCACCGCCATCGACTATCGACATTGGCGGACGGCCAGCACCGTTTTCTACTTCTCCCACTTCATCTTTGTCTTCATCTTTATCATCGTCAACAAGCACCTGCTGCCCATTCATCCTTGGGTCAAGTTCGGAAGCGTCCTGGCGCTCTGCTTACTGACATCGGAGTGGATGATGAGGATGTCGGGCAGGAAAGGGTGGCAATGGCTGAGATATGGGATTTGAGATGATTATTATAAAACCAATTTAAATATGAAGAAACAGATTCTTTCCATGGTGTTCATGCTTGCCGCTATGACAGTGCAGGCTCAGGAACACCCGTTGTGGTTGCGCCATTGTGCCATTTCGCCCGACGGGCAGACGGTGGTGTTCTCTTATAAGGGCGACCTCTACACGGTTTCGGCCAAGGGCGGTGCAGCACGACAGCTCACCAGCAATGCTGCCTATGAGTCAAGTCCCGTGTGGAGCCCCGACGGCAGCCGCATCGCCTTTGCTTCCAGCCGCGAGGGCAGTCTCGACGTGTACATTATTAATATGGAGGGCGGTGAACCACGGCGGCTGACGACCAATAGTGGCAGTGAGAAGCCCCTGACGTTCAAAGATGATTCGTCGGTACTCTTCCTGTCCAATATCATGCCAACGGCAGAGTCTATCATCTTCCCCAGTGCCCAGTTCCCGCAAGTCTACGAGGTGTCTGTCGATGGTGGCCGTCCCAGCCTCTATTCGGCATTGACGATGGAAGGTCTGTGCTTCAATGCCCAAGGCGATGCCCTTTATTACGACAAGAAAGGTTATGAGGATGAGTTCCGCAAGCACCATCAGTCGCCCATCGCCCGCGACATCTGGCTCGTCCATGAAGGCCGACACACCAAGCAGACTTCTTTTGCCGGCGAGGACCGCAACCCGGTATGGGCTGCCGACGGACAGTCGTATTACTATCTGAGCGAACAGGACGGAACGAGCAATGTATACCTTCGCACGCTGCAGGGCTCGGAGCGGCAACTGACGAAGATGAAGCATCATCCCGTACGCTACCTCACGGCAGCTCACGACGGCACCCTCTGCTTCAGCTACGACGGTGAGCTCTACACCATGAAGGCCGGACAGGAGCCGCAGAAGCTGAACGTCAGCATCATCGCCGACCGTCAGGACCGTGACCTCATCCGTCAGACCCGCACTTCGGGAGCCTCGGGCATTGCCGTGTCGAAAGATGGCAAGCAGGTCGCCTTTGTATTGCGTGGCGATATCTTCGTGACATCCGTAGAATATAAAACCACAAAACAAATCACCGATACCCCCGAGCAGGAACGTTCCGTATGCTTTGCTCCCGATGGTCGTGCCGTGGCTTATGCTGCCGAACGTGGCGGCCATTGGCAGGTTTACCAGACCCGTCTGACCAAGGACGACGAGAAACTGTTCCCCTATGCAACGGAGATGGTGGAAGAGCGGCTCACACAAACTGACATCACCTCCTTCCAGCCCCAATACAGTCCTGACGGCAAGCAGCTGGCTTTTATCGAGGACCGCGGAGCCCTTTGTGTCATGGACTTGCAGACCAGGCAGGTGAGGCGCATCATGGAGAAAGACTTCAACTTCTCTTACAGCGACGGTGACGAATGGTTCGAGTGGAGTCCCGACTCCAAGTGGCTTCTGACGAGCTATATCGGACGTGGCGGTTGGAACAGCAAAGATGTGGCAGTGGTCAGTGCCGACGGTTCTATGCTCTATAACCTCACCCAAAGCGGATATAACGAAGGCTCTGCCCGTTGGGTGCTCGGTGGAAAGGCCATGATTTTCGAGAGTGACCGTGCCGGCTACCGCAGTCATGGCAGCTGGGGTGCAGAGAGCGACTGTTACATCATGTTCTTCGATATCGATGCCTACGAGCGTTTTCTGATGACCAAGGAAGAGCGTGCCCTGTGGGATGAAGCCCATAAGAAGACCTCTCCCGCTCAGGATGAGAAGAAGGATGGCAAAGAGAACAAGAAGAAAGGAAAAGATAACAAGAAGGATGATGACAAGCCCGAGGCCACCTTCTCTCTTGCTGAGGCGTTGTCAGGGGATGTGTCCGCTTGTCGTGACCGCATCCAGCGGCTGACCGTCAACTCGTCGCGTCTGGGCGATGCCATCCTCTCTCCCGGTGGCGACACACTCTATTATCAGTCGGCTTTTGAAGGCGGACTCGACCTGTGGAAGCATGACCTGAAGGAAAACAAGACCGAGAAGGTGATGAAGGGTGTCAGTGGCCAGATGTTCGCCGACAAAGACTTCAAGAACCTCTTCATCTGTTCGGGCGGCAACATCAAGAAGATTGACATCGGCAAGAAGGAGCAGAAGAACATTGACTTCGAGACAGTCTTCAACTACCGGCCCTATGAGGAGCGGGCGTATATCTTCGACCACATCTGGCAGCAGGTGAAAGACAAATTCTATGTTGAAGACCTTCACGGAGTAGACTGGGAGATGTATCGCGAGAGCTATCGCCGCTTCCTTCCATACATTAACAATGAGTATGACTTCCGAGAAATGCTCAGTGAGATGCTGGGCGAACTCAACGGCTCTCACACCGGTGCCCGTTATTATCCCGGCGGCCCCAGCTTGTCGTCGGCCTATCTCGGACTGTTCTTCGACAGCGACTACGATGGTGAAGGACTACTGGTAAAAGAGGTCATCAAGCGCGGGCCTTTTGCCGTGAAGAAGACGGGTGTCGTCGCAGGCTCTGTCATCGAGAAGATTGACGGTACCGCCATCACGAAAGACATGGACTATCAGCCGCTGCTCGACGGAAAGGCGGGCAAGCCTGTGCGTCTGTCGGTCTTCAATCCTTCCGACGGGAAACGCTTCGATGTGGTTGTGAGGGCCATCTCGCAGAGTCAGCAGACCGACCTGCTCTATGAGCGTTGGGTCGACCGCAACCGCCAGTTAGTCGACTCCTTGTCGGGTGGAAGGCTGGCTTATGTTCATGTAAGAAAAATGGACAGCGGCAGTTTCCGGGAGGTCTATCGTGAACTGCTCAGCGACGAGAACCGCAATCGGGAAGCCGTCATCGTCGACGAGCGACACAACGGCGGCGGCTGGTTGCACGACGACCTCTGCACCCTGCTCTCAGGAAAAGAGTATCAGAAGTTTATTCCTCACGGAAAGTATGTCGGCAGCGACCCCTATAACAAGTGGACCAAGCCGTCGTGTGTGCTGATGTGCGAAGACGACTATAGCAATGGTCACGGCTTTCCGTGGGTATACAAGACGCTGGGCATCGGCAAGCTCATCGGCACGCCTGTTGCAGGCACGATGACGGCAGTATGGTGGGAGACACTCATCAATGGCATGGTGTTTGGCATTCCTCAGGTGGGCTGTCAGGGGATGGACGGACGCTTCGGCGAGAACACTCAGCTCAACCCCGACATCGAAGTATATAACTCGCCCGAAGACTTCCTCGCTGGTCATGACACCCAGCTGGAACGCGCCGTGAGAGAGATGCTGAAGTAACTAAAAATCAGAATAACGTTATAACGGATTAGCGTCATAACGACAAAGGGAATAACAACAGAATCAAAACCCGATGAAAAACATCAATGCTTACCTGCTGGCGGCGCTGTTGGGTTGCGTGGCCTGTTCGCAGAAGGGAGACGACTTTTTGAAGCCGTTCCCCCTGGAACCCAATATGGAGAATGCCCTTGTGACAAAGTGGGCACAGAAAGAAGTTCTCGACTCGCTACTCCTTGAAGACATGGAGGGCAACGGACGATGGGAAGTGAAGAAAGGCCCCGTAGATATTTCCTATACTGTCGAGCGTTGCAAGGACGGAAGCCAGTCGCTGCGCTATCACATGTCGATGCTCGACCGCGAACACATCAAAGCCAATCGTAAACCGAAGGATGCCTACAACGGCCTGCAGGGGGGAGAGGTTTGTGTTGCGCTGACCTTCGACGGTCCGCAAGACTGGACCCATTATAACCGTCTCTCCCTTTGGGTCTATATCCATCCGTCGAAAAATTCCAATGTCAACCTCGCCTTCGACCTGGTCGATGCTGTCAACCCCGAGGAAACCCTCACGCCGGGCCGCGAGATGAACGTTGACCTGAAGCAGGGCCAATGGCAGCAGGTGACGTGGGAAATTGACTATATGAAACGCGACAGCATCGTGCGCTTCGAGATATGGCAGACCCTTGTGGGCTACGACCGCGAAATGGGCGAACAGTATGTGACCATCGACTTTGATCACCTCGAGTTGCAGCGTGTAGAACCCGACCACTACTCTGGTTGGGCAATGCCGGAAGGACAGTTTGCCTTCTCTCATATTGGCTATCGTCCTGATGACAGCAAGGTGGCACTCATCCGTTCTGCCGACGACAGTGAGTTCTCTGTGGTCGATGGGAAGGGAAATGCCGTCTTCACGGGTGAACCGAAGCGTGTAAGCAACAAGGGCAATACTTTCGCCTCACTCGACTTCTCGGCCTTCAACAAACCAGGCACCTATACTTTGCGCTATGGCGACTATGAGTCGAAACCGTTCACCATCGGTGAGAATGTTTGGCTGCAGCCCTTGTTCGCGGCATTGAACTTCTATTTCAGCCAGCGATGCGGCTTTGCGGTGTCGGGCATCCACAGCGTGTGCCATCAGGATAGCTATGCCTATTTCGAAGACGAGACAAAGCCTGCCAATGGTGGCTGGCACGATGCCGGCGACCTTTCGCAAGGCTTCTGGCGCACAGCCGACGGCTGTTATGCGCTGATGAATTGTCTCGATGTGGTTAGGAAGGACCCGAAGCTCACGACGCTCGCTGAGAGAATCGAAGAGGAAGCCGCATGGGGAGTCAGTTGGCTGTTGAATACACGGTTCAAGGGTGGCCGTCATGTCACATGGATTACCCAGCGCATCTATTCCGACAACGAAGTAGGTACCTACGATGATGCCTATTGTGAAGCTGTGAATGTGTCATGGGAGAACTTTCAGGGCACGGCAGTCTTCCTGATGGCCGCCGATCGTCTGCCGACCCTTGCCGACAGGAAAGAAGAACTGCTTGCCGCTGCCATTGACAACTGGGAGCAGGCCTGTCTGACCAATGAGGCGCACACCGTCGTGCCACTCATCGATGCTGCCTGGGGAGCCATCGCCTCGTCACTGCTCTATGAGCGTTTCGGTGAAACCCGCTATGAGGCGGCTGCGAAGAAGTTCGGCAGGCTCGTCATTGCTTGTCAGGAACAGACTTTCAGTGAGGGCATTCCCTATGCCGGATATTTCTATAGCGACACGAGTCGCCAGCAGTTGCAACACTTCTGCCACGCCTCTTTCGAAGAGGTGCCGATGTTGGCTCTGCACGCACTCTGCAAGGTCTTCCCCGAGGCTGCCGAGAGAAAGAGTTGGGTCGATGCCGTTTCTCTCTACAGCAACAGCTTCCTCAAACCCGGCTGTGCCGTCGCGGCTCCCTTTGACCTCGTTCCTAACGGCATCTATCGTCGTGCCGACATGAAGCAGAAGGCAAACGAAAGCAAGAACTATGCGCTCCTGCAGTATGAGGCAGGCACACAACTCAACGAGCACTACGCCCTACGCACCTTCCCCATCTGGGACAACTATAACTTCCATGGAAGCACCAACTGCCACCTTGCATCGGCATGGGCACTGGCCGAGGCTTCTACGTTGCTCAACGACCAGGAAGGCCTCGACCTCGTGCAGCAGCAGTTGGAGTGGATCGTCGGGCGCAACCCCTTCGGACAGAGCCTGATGTATGGCGTGGGCTATGACTTCCCGACGATGTTCGTCTATTGCACTCATAACACGGTAGGAGCACTGGCTGTAGGCATCGACAGCTTCCAAAACGACGAACCCTACTGGCATCCGTCGGCCTACGCAACGTTCAAGGAGATATGGATAGAACCCGTCAGCCGCTTCCTCGGCACGCTCGCTGCCTGGGCAGGAGGAAAAGTGAAAGATTAGTCGTTTGGTAGTTTCGTCGTTTAGGAAAGATTGCCGCCTCACACTCTGCGTTCCTATAGCCGCAATCGAATTCGAAGAACGTCGATGTGTAGGACAGGGGCAGCGGAGACTTGATGATGACAACGTGACAGAGGCTGCTCACTTCGTCGAGTCTTACAATCAGTTCCTCATGGGAGGTCGAGCGCACGCCTGATTATGTCGCTGACGGTGCCGACCGCCTTTTCGTAGTTCTCAGAGGCGAACAGAGTGAATACTCTTTTTCATGATTAGATTACATATTTATGTTTCACATTTTGTTCATCTGACGGGGAACTCGGCAATGCGGAGCGTGGTGCATCCGTAAGGAATGAGTTCTATGTCGGTTTCTTCGTCCTCATAGTCGCGCCCCTGCTGGGTGTAGTAGCTGATGGGACCGCAGGAGTTGCGGGCCAGCGACCAGTCCTTCATCCGCAATGCCTTCACACGAAGGGTGACCGGGGCATTGCCGACGTTCCAAGGATAGGAGGATTGGGGTGCGGTCGTTACTTCAAAGAATTGTTCGGGATGGTCGACGGCTTGATGGCGCAGACCGTAGTTCCAAGGCGACGGACTCGTCACCTCATAGTACCAGTCGCCATACTGACGGTGGCTGTCGTCGAAAGACTTCCGGGTCCAATTCTCCTGCATCTTCAAGGCGTAGACCAGCGGTCCCCGCTCAATGCAGGCACTGCCGCCATACCATCGGCTCGAACGAACCTGCATGGGAAGACGTAGGGTGACGACATCTCCGTCGTTCCATGTGCGGTCGATAACGGGTGTGGCTCCCAAGCCCTCCAGTGGGGTCCCGTTGACGGATACCTTCGGGTCCTCACACCAGGCAGGAATGCGGAGATGGAACGGGAATGTGACGGGGGCGGCTTTTGCCTTCTTCTTTCTGGAGAGGGTGGGGGAGGTCTTGATGGTGAACCTGACTTCCTCTCCGAAGGGATAGCAGGTTTCTTCTTTGATGGTGACGGTGCGTCCGTTGGCAACCTGGGCCGTCACTTCCGATGGTCCGTAGACAAGTGCCGCAAGTCCTTTGTCGGTCGTGGCATACCATAGGTTCTGGACGAACTTAGGCCACCCTTGGTGCATATTGCAGGTGCAGCAGGGATAGCCGTTGAGGGTGCCGAAGAGTAGGTCGGTGTCGTCGTGGGGTGTCGAGAACTGTCGCCAGGCCTGTGTGACGTTGACCTGGTTGACCTGCTGGTAGTATTGACGGGCGGTGAAGGCATCGTCGGCCTGCGTGGGCAGGGCGTTATAGGCCACACGTTCCAGGTGGTCGGCCCACTGGCCGTCGCCGGTAATCTCAAGCATACTTTCCAGAGAAAACATCATCTCGGTGGCGGTGCAGAACTCTGAACCGACCGTGGGCTCGCCGAAACGCAACAGTTCGTCGCCGCCCCATAGTCCTGTGGGCAGACCAATGGTGTTGCGGATGGTACGCATGGCCTGCTTCGGGGCATTGAGGTGTTTCGGGTCGTGGGACTGTTGCCAATAGACGACAGGTTCCTTGAACCCCTGACCAAGGTTCACACAGTGGAGGCTGAGTTGTCTGTATAGCTCGTCGCCAGAGGTGAAGATGCGGGTCCAGTCGTGGGTCTGGCTGTGGATGAGGTTGGCGAGTTCGAGCAGGCTGTTGTCGCCAGTGATGTTATAAAGCCAATAGACCACTTGCAGGTTGTCGCCGCCACGACGTTGTCCCCAGAAACTCCAGTGACCGAGGTCGTTCTTGGGCAGCTCCTGCAACTGGTAGCGGAAGTAGCGGGTGAGGAAGGCGATGACACGCTCGTCGCCCGTTGCCATGTAGTACTGCTGCATGATTTTCAACATCACCATGCGTGGCCACCAGTCTTGGGCATTGTTGCGCTGTAGCCCCGGCTCATAGCTGCGGTCGACAGTGGGACCAAACTGCCCGCTCTCTTGTTGTGAGGCCAATGTCCATTCTATCCAGGGCTTCACCTTCTGTTTCAAGGCATCGTCGTCGAGGATATAGGCCAATGGCAGCAGGCCGTCGATCCAGTAAGGGCCGCGCTCCCAGGCATCGCCGTCGCCGCCGAGCCAGCAGTTGCGAGGTCCGCACACCTGTTCGTATATGCTGTCGAGATGACCGGTCAGTCCACTGCGCATCCGCAACAGCTGTTCCTTCAGCCAACCCTCTGCCTTGATACTGCCCAAGGGAAGCTGCATATATGTCTTCTCCACCAATGGAGCACGGTTCTCGATATATTCTCTGCCATCAGCTCCAGACACCGAAACGGTTGCCAAAAGAAACATTCCTAAAGCACTCAGCAAACTCTTTTTCATTCTATACATATTGATTATAATGGCACAAAAGTACGAAAAACCTTTGAGAGTAGAAAGAAATTTCCTGAATAAATTTGGATGTGTAGCTTTTTTCCTTATTCCTTGCAGGAAGAAGTTGATTTGTTTGGTTCATGGACAGAGAAACATTCGAAAGGCAGCAAGCCTATGCCGGCAAGAAAAAGGCCCGAATCATCTGTGAGGACGACACTTCTTCGAATGTTCTATGACACACCCTCTTATTGTGTACCTTTGCGGTCGAAAAAGTTCAACCGCGAAGCTCGGTGCGCCCGTGTTGGTCATCAGCAACTTGAAGTTGGACATGGAATATTCCATTCCCCTTTCCTTCATCATGACCTTGACCACGTTCAGCGATGCGAATGATGCGTTGAAAGCGGAGTCGAGTTTGTTAGTGCCCCTTGCCAGAGAGTCCGTCAGCCCGCAGAATTGCTTGGCATCGCGATTGCATTTATGAGAAGCTTCTCATAAGCATCGAATTGTAGTATCTGTTTAAATCACATGAAAAATGGCACTTTCAATTTCTGAAATGTCGTGTTTCCTTTTGAACCCCCCGGCACTGCCAGCTATTCGCAGCGCAGGCCGGGGGTGTCCTTTATACACATGTCTTATGAGAGTGTCATTACGACATTCACGGTCGGCTCAGTCCTCGTCTTCCCAACCGCCGTTATCACCGCGAGCGCCGGCAGTGCCTTCGCTGACGCTGCGCGCACCGCTCAGGTTCTCCGAGGCAACGAGGATATGGTGCTGCAGGCGCAGGTTCACCACCGTCATCATGGGAGCTTTATAATTCTTTTTCATATCAATCGTTTGTTTTTAATGTTTCAATGTTCAATCTCCAATGCTCAAAAGACAATCTTCTTTCCACCCACAATGTAGAGGCCACCCCGCACCGGACTGTTGACGCGGCGGCCCTGCAGGTCGTAGACGGTCTGGATGTCCGTCTGGCCGTCACGGCTGATGGTGGCTATGCCCGTGGCCTCGCCGTCGAAGCTCACCATCAGGCGGGCACCAGCGGCAGCGGGGGCTGATGTCAGTTGCAGGTAGGCGCGGGTGGGAGGCACGGTCAGTTTGCTCGTGGCATTGCTGAACGCACCGTCGGCAGCAGCCCAGAAGTAGATCTTGTCGAGGCCGTCGGTGATGACCGTCTCTTCGTACACGCCTTTCAGACCCTCGGTGGTCTCGTCGGCG